>NZ_JBWXNG010000005.1:0-411360 GCF_056627435.1 Pseudomonas sp. 2 | reverse complement strand
TTTGATCTTCCCGCAGCCAAACCTGTATACGCGATATGCCTGACACCCTCAGGTCGCCTGTTTTTGCTGCCGCCGCGGTCGGACGCGACCCCGGGCGACCGCCGGCAAGCTGTGCTGCTACGTTTCTGCGGTGTCGTTGCGGGCCTGCAACTGCGCCTGCACCTGCTGGAACACCACGCTGGTCGACTCGCTGTCGCCTTGCGCACCATCGGAATCGTCGGCCAGGATTTCCGCGAGGTTGGGGAAGTGCCCGGTGTCGGCAGCGGTGGTCGCGTCGCTCTTGCCCACCTGCGCCAGCGCATCGGCCAGGCCCTGATGCTGGCTCAGCCATTGCGGCGAGGATTTCTCTTCCGGGCTCATGCCTTCCAGAAACGCCAGGGCCGCCTTGGCCCGGCCGACCGGATCGTTGGCGTACGGGTCGGTGAAGTGGCTTTCCTGATCCTTCGGCCCGCTGTAGTAACCGGTGGCCAGACGCTCCTGCTGGCGCATCACCGCCTTGGCCGCAGCCTGTTCCTCGTTGCTGAACTGGCCGCCAGCGTTGGTGGCGACGGCGTACAGTGAACGCCGGTCCAGATCACCCAGCAACGAGTTGCGGTCGGTGTCGCTGCCGTCATAAGGCTTGCCGCCGCTTTTCATCAGCGCGTACTTCTCGTCCATCCGCTTGCGGGCATCCAGTGCCACGTCGGAGAAGGTCTTGTCCTTGGAACTGGACACCGCACCCGGCTGGGACACGCCGAGCACCACGGCATCGGCAGAGAATCCGGAACGCACGGGGAAGTAGGGCGAGTAACTGGCGATGGCCGCGCTGTAGGCGGTCGAGAGGCTGGACAGATCGACCGAGACCGTGCTGCTGGCCTGGCTGGTTTCAGTGGTCTGATCGGCCGCGGCGCTGGCCGTGTTGATGTCGGTTGCCGACTTGCTGGCGGTTGAACTGGCATATGCCGCCAGCGCGGCATTCGAAGCAGTATCGATAATCATGCTGACTTCCTTGGCAGTTGGATTTGTATCAATTCAGACAAAGTCATCGGCTGTTTCCTACACAACTGAAGGTTTTTGCGAAGACCGTTTGGCGGTTTTGAGGGGTTCAGACCCGGATCGTCTCAAAGTCGTTAAAACATGTCTTGGACGGTCTTGCGCAAATGCATCTACGCTGAGCCAGTCGTCGCCATTGCGGCGGCTGGCTGAGCCCGCCACTGGCAAGGGCTGCAGGCCATTTCCCACGATGGAGGCGCAGCATGAAAATCGACCTGAACGCAAAACTCGCAATCGTCAGCGGCTCGACCGCCGGTATCGGCCTGGCCATCGGCAAGGCGTTGGCTCAATGCGGGGCGTCAGTGGTGATCATCGGCCGGGCGGCCGGCAAGGTGGAGGAGGCGATCGCCTCGATCAAGCGTGATGTGCCGGGTGCGCAACTGCATGGCCTGGTGGCGGATCTGGGCACCGCCGAAGGCGCGCAGCGTCTGTTCGAAGCACACCCGAAGGCCGACATCCTCGTCAACAACCTGGGCATCTTCAACGACGTGGATTTCTTCGACGCCGATGACGCCGAGTGGGCGCGCTTCTATGAAACCAACGTGATCTCCGGCGTGCGCCTGTCGCGGCACTATGTGGGCGGCATGGTCGAGCAGAAATGGGGCAGGGTGATCTTCGTCTCGTCCGAGTCCGGCGTGGCCATTCCGGCCGACATGATCAACTACGGCACCACCAAGGCGGCCAACCTGGCGGTTTCCCACGGCCTGGCCAAGCGCCTGGCGGGCACCGGGGTGACAGTCAATGCCATTCTGCCGGGGCCGACCTTCACCGACGGCGTGGAAGACATGCTCAAGGACGCCATCGCCAAATCGGGCCGCAGCGCGCGGGATGAGGCCAACCACTTCGTGCGCACGGCGCGTCCTTCGTCGATCATCCAGCGCATCGCCGAGGTCGATGAAGTGGCCAATCTGGTGGCGTATCTGGCCTCGCCGCTGTCGTCGGCCACCACGGGCGCGGCGCTGCGGGTCGATGGCGGGGTGGTCGACAGCCTGGCGATCTAATCGCAAAACCACGGCCTGAGGCGCGGCAGCGACCGTGCATCAGGCCGCAGGCGACTTTAATTGTCGCTTAATCCGCAACGCAGAAACTCCAAACCTGTGGTTTATCCGGGGCGTCTCGGGCGTCAAAATCGCCCCATCATTTTTCGCAGGAGAGGATGATGCTTGTTTCGGCGATCAACACCGTAGAAATTCATGCCAGCCACGGCCGTCGCAATGAAGTCGACACGCGTGTGCCACGCATGCTCGATGTGTTGAACAGCACCACACCGTGTATCGCCTACACCCTGACCGCCAGCAACAGCCGGGACGACGCCTGGATAGTCAGCGGTTACTGGCGGTCGGCGGCGCAGATGCAGGCTCACTTCTCCCATCCCGAACTGGCCGGTTTCATGGACCTGCTGTCGTGCGGTGCCATCAGCCATATCCAGTTCAACAGTTTTGTCGCCGAACCGAGCGGGGTGAGCCCTGATGTCCCTGAATGAAGATATTCTCCTGAGCCTTGACCTGAACCTGCTGTTGACCTTTCTGGTGGTGTTCCGCGAGCGCAGCGTCAGTGGCGCCGCCCAGCACCTGCGAGTGACTCAGCCTGCAGTCAGCGGCTCGCTGGTGCGTTTGCGCGAGTTCTTCAACGACCCGTTGTTCCTGCGCCGCGACCGCAAGATGCAGCCCACGGCAAAAGCCCAGGAAATCGCCGAGGCGTTGTTGCCGGCCATGCAGCGCATCGAGTCGGTGATTCGTCACCCATAACGGTTTCACGCCGTTCCCAAACGCACGCCTGCGCGCCACGGTTGTGCGCCCCTTCCCATGCCTGATCCGTTTGGTAGCACGCCGTGCGCGCTGCCGAAGCCTGCCATTTCGTTAAATCCCCAGCACTTTCATCGAGTTGCCGCTGCCTGGGCAAAGCTGGCATCGACTTTGCTTTTTCGTATCCGTGGATGATTGGATACAAAAATTCAAAGAGACCTCGATATGCGCTCCGTACCCCGTTTTGCCGACCGCCATGCCGTGACTGCAGAAGAAGAGGCCTACGCCTTTCTGCTCGACGCCATCTGTAAGGGCACTTACCGAATGGGCGAGCGGCTGATCGCCGAAGACATCGCCACGGAAATCGGCATGAGCCGCATGCCGGTGCGCGAGGCGTTCCGGCGTCTGGCTGCCGACGGGCTGGTCACCCTGCGGCCCAACCGCGGGGCGGTGGTCAGCGGCCTGAACATCGAAGAGATGCGCGAAGTCTTCGAAATGCGCAGTGCGCTGGAAGGGCTGGCGATTCGTGTCGCCGTGCCGAAGATCACCGAGCGCCACCTGACTCACCTCGAACGCCTGCTGGACGACATGGACGCCTTTCGCGACGACAGCTCCGAATGGGTCAGCCGCCACCGCGAATTCCATGAATACCTGTGCAGCCTCAGCGAACGTGCCCGGCTGATGCGCCAGATCAGCGCGCTGTACACGGTGATCGAGCCGCACATGCGCGTATGGCTGGAGCACGGCGAAAAGCCGCTCAGCGCCCGGGATGAGCATGCCGTGATTCTCGATGCCCTGCGCGCGGGGGATGCCGAGCAGGCCGAGCGCGTGCTGCGCGACCACATCGAAGGCACGGTGCCGAGCCTGATCGCCTTTCTGGAACAACAGAAAACCGCTTGACCTTATAAAGAAGCGGGCACCCAGCCCGCCGGTTTCATCCGTAGTGACGTACAGAACTGCCCTTACTTTTCTCACCGAAAATCGGAGCTCTTGTCATGCACACACCCGCCACGCTGGCCGCCCTCGTATCCCTGAGCCTGCTCGCACCGCTGGCATCCGCCGCCACCACGGTGCCGGACCGGCTGCAGAAGCTCGACAAACTGGTTTACTGCTCGGGCATGGATTCACCGCCGCTGGTGTCGTTCGACGCCGCGCAGAAACCGGTGGGCCTGACCATCGATCTGGGCCTGGAAGTCGCCAAGCGTCTGGGCGGCAAGAAGGTCGAGTGGCGGGTGATTCCGTTCTCGGGGCTGGTGCCGGCGCTGCTGGCGCAGCAGTGCGACATGATCGTCGATCAGCTGTTCGACAAACCCGAGCGGCGCGAAGTGATCAACATCGTCAACTACATGTATTCCAGCCAGTCGGTGGTGGTGCCCAAGGGCAACCCGAAGGGCATCAAGTCGCTGGATGATCTGTCCGGGCACAAGGTGGCGGTGCTCAACGGCTCCACCATCAAGACCCTGCTCGACACCCAGAACGAAACCCTGGGCAAGGCCGGCAAGCCGCCGCTCAAGCTGGTGGTCTACAACACCGACACCGACGCTTTCCAGGCCCTGCGCATCAACCAGGTGGATGCCTACGGCACCACCGTCGAAACCGCCGGCTACTACGCCGCCATGGCGCCGGACCTGTTCCAGGAAGGCGTGCCCGCGTTCAGCCGCATCCTCACCGGTCTTGGCATTCGCAAGGACGACGCGCAACTGACCAGCGCCGTGCAACAGGTGATCAGCGACATGCGCAGCGACGGCAGTTACACCCAGCTACTGGCCAAGTGGCACGTGGAAAGCGACAAGCTGGACTGACCGGGCGCAGTACGAGGGGTAATGACGAGGGTCAATGATGAATTTCAATTGGGAAGTGTTCTGGCAATACCTGACCCAGCCCAGCGGGGTCTACCTCACCGGGCTGTGGCTGACGTGCCTGATCAGCGTGCTGGCGATGCTGCTGGGCTGCGCGCTGGGGCTGGTCGCCGCACTGATGCGGCTGTCGAAGAACCCGCTGCTGAATCTGCCGGTGCGGTTTTACGTGTGGCTGATGCGCGGCACGCCGCTGCTGGTGCAGATCGTGTTCCTGTACACGGCGCTGGCCGCCGGTGGGGTGTTTCGCTTCGAGGACATCGATCTTGGCTGGGTGATTATCCCGGGCAACATTCAGGCGGCGATCATCGCCCTGGGCCTGAACGAGGGCGCGTACATGGCCGAGATCATCCGTGCCGGCATCGGCGCGGTGGACAAGGGCCAGTACGAGGCCGGGCGTTCGCTGGGCATGACCTTCGGCAAGCTGATGCGGCGCATCGTGCTGCCCCAGGCGTTCCGGGTGATCGTGCCGCCGCTGGGCAACGAGTTCAACGTGATGCTGAAGAACACCACGCTGGTCAGCGTGATCGGCGTGCAGGAGCTGCTGCTCAGCACCCAGATGATCACTTCGGCGACCTTCCGCGTGTTCGAGCTGTATCTGGTGGTGGCGATCTATTTCCTGCTGCTGACCACCTTGTGGGGTTTCTTTCAGCGCTGGCTGGAACAGCGCTTCGGCCAGTCCGATCGCCAACCGCCTGCGGCCAAACGAATGTTCGGCCGTGGTGCGATGAAACTGTTGAGGGGACGTTGATATGGCGCATCAGAGTGAAGAACTGATCATCGAGGCGCTGAACGTGCACAAGTCCTTCGGCGATCTGGAAATTCTCAAAGGCATTTCACTGCAAGTGCGCAAGGGTGAAGTGGTGGTGCTGATCGGCGCCTCGGGCTCGGGCAAGACCACCTTCATTCGCTGCATCAACCTGCTGGAAGACATCCAGTCCGGGCGCATCCGGGTCAACGGCCAGAACATGGGCTACCGCGAGCGTGCCGACGGCAGCCTGGTGCGCGATTCGGAGCGCAACATCGCCCGTCAGCGTCGCGACATCGGCATGGTGTTCCAGCGCTTCAACCTGTTCGCCCACATGACCGCGCTGGAAAACATCATCGAGGCGCCGATCCACGTGCTCGGCGTCCCACGCCAGCAGGCCCTGGCCCACGGCCGCGAACTGCTGGCCCGCGTCGGGCTGGCGGACAAGGCCGGGCATTACCCGTCGATGCTTTCCGGCGGCCAGCAGCAGCGGGTGGCGATCGCCCGGGCGCTGGCGATGAAGCCCAAGGCCATGTTGTTCGACGAGCCCACCAGTGCGCTTGACCCGGAAACCGTCGGCGAGGTGCTGGAGGTCATGAAAGAGCTCGCCGAAGACGGCATGACCATGGTGGTGGTGACCCATGAAATGGGCTTTGCCCGGGAAGTCGCCGACCGCGTGGTGGTGCTCGATCAAGGCGAACTGATCGAGCAGGGGCCGCCGCAACAGATCTTCAGCCGTCCGACTCACCCGCGTACCCAAACCTTTCTCAGCCGCGTGTTGTAACGCTCATAAGGAAATCGCCATGCGTTCGATCTGCTATGCCGCTGCGTTATGTTCTGTCGCTGTCTTGCCTGCGCTCGTACCCGTTGCCCACGCGGCGGACGGGGTGATGAAGATGTACAACTGGTCCGACTACATCGGCCCCGACACCCTGAAGAACTTCCAGCAGGACAGCGGCATCAAGGTCGAGTACGACATCTTCGACACCAACGAGATGCTCGAAGCCAAGATGCTCTCCGGCCATTCCGGGTATGACTTGGTGGTGCCGTCCAGTCAGTTCCTGTCCAAGCAGATCCGCGCCGGCGCCTACCAGCCGCTGCAGCGTTCGCTGCTCGGCAACTGGAATCACCTCGACCCGCGTCTGATGAAGCGCCTGGAAGCGGCGGACCCCGGCAACCGCTATGCGGTGCCGTACATGTGGGGCACGGTGGGTATCGGTTACAACGAAGAGAAGGTCAGGGCGGTGCTGGGCAAGGACGCGGTGCTCGATTCCTGGTCGATGGTGTTCGATCCGGCCAACCTCGCCAAACTCAAAAGCTGCGGCGTGGCCTTTCTCGATGCGCCGGTGAAGATCATTCCCCAGGCCCTGCAGTATCTGGGGCTGGACCCCAACAGCACCCGACCCGACGACTACAAGAAGGCCTCGGTGCTGCTGATGAAACTGCGGCCTTCGGTGACCTACTTCAACTCGTCCAAGTACACGGCGGACCTGGCCAACGGCGATATCTGCGTGGCCATCGGTTATTCGGGGGACGTGATGCAGGCCCAGACCCGCGCCCACGAGGCGGGCAAGAACGTCGACATTCGTTACCTGATTCCCAAGGAAGGCGTGAACCTGTGGTTCGACATGCTGGCCATTCCCAAGGACGCCAGCAACGTCGCCAACGCCCACACCTTCATCAACTACCTGCTGCGCCCGCAAGTGATCGCCAAGGTCAGCGATTACGTGGGTTACGCCAACCCCAACAGCGACGCCACGGCGCTGATGGACCCCAAGGTCAGCGCCAATCCGGGGATCTATCCCGGCGATGAGGTGATCGCCAAGACCTTCGTCTCCGCCGATCTGCCGGACAACATCCAGCGCCTGATCACCCGCGAATGGAACCGGATCAAGTCTGGCCAATGAACCTGTCTTGAAGAGCTTTTGTCATGTTGAAATTTTCTGCACATGAGTACCCGTATCCCTCCCGGCGCCAAAGCGTGTTCGCCCGCCGCGGCATGGTCGCCGCGTCCCAGCCGCTGGCGGCCCAGGCGGGCATGGAAGTGATGCAAAAGGGCGGCAACGCGATCGATGCCGCCATTGCCACCGCAGCGGCGCTGACCGTGGTCGAGCCCACCGGTTGCGGCATCGGTGGCGACGCCTTTGCGCTGGTCTGGACCCAGGGCAAGTTGCACGGCCTGAACGGCAACGGCCATGCGCCTGCCGCCTTGAGCATCGAGGCCGTAAAGGCCGCCGGGCATGCAGAGATGCCGTTGTATGGCTGGACGCCGGTGACCGTGCCGGGCTGCCCGGCGGCGTGGGCCGAGCTGTCGCGGCGCTTCGGCAAATTGCCGTTCGCCGAGCTGCTGGCACCGGCGATCAGCCTGGCGCGCGATGGCTTTGCCGTTTCGCCGATGGTCGCCCATCAATGGCAGATCGCATTCGATGAGTTCGCGCCACATCGCGACGCCGTGCTCGACAGCTGGTTCGAGACCTTTTCGGTCAATGGCCGCGCACCAAAAGCTGGCGAAGTGTTTCGCAACCCGGCTCAGGCCCGCACTCTGGAAGAACTGGCCGCGACCCGGTGTGAAAGCCTGTATCGCGGCGATCTGGCGCAGCGGCTCGACGCCCACTCCCGGGCCACCGGCGGTTACCTGCGCGCCGAAGATCTGGCGGCCTTCCAGCCGCAGTGGGTCGAGCCGATCAGCGTCAATTACCGCGGCTACGACGTCTGGGAAATCCCGCCCAGCGGCCAGGGCCTGGTGGCGCTGATGACCTTGCGCCTGCTCGAAGGCTTCGAGTTCGATCATCGCGACAGCCAGCAGACCTGGCACCGTCAACTGGAGGCCATGAAGCTGGCGTACAGCGACGGCCTGCATCACATCACCGATCCGCAGCACATGCGTGTCGCGGTAGCCGACCTGTTGAGCGATCGATACAGCGATGAGCGTCGCGCGCTGATCGGCGAGCGAGCGCAGGCGCCGAAACCCGGCGACCCTCACGCCAGCGGCACCGTGTATCTGGCGACCGCCGATGCCGAGGGCAACATGGTGTCGTTCATCCAGAGCAACTATCACGGCTTCGGCTCCGGCGTGGTGTTGCCCGACAGCGGCCTGGCGTTGCAGAACCGCGGGCAGGAGTTCAGCCTCGATGCGAACCACGCCAACTGCCTGGTGCCGGGCAAGAAAACCTTTCACACCATCATCCCGGGCTTCCTCACCAAGGACGGCCAGGCCGTTGGCCCGTTCGGCGTGATGGGTGGCTACATGCAGCCCCAGGGCCATGTGCAGATGGTGATGAACCTGGTGGATTTCGGCCTCAACCCGCAGGCCGCGCTGGATGCACCGCGCTGGCAATGGCTGGGCGGTATGAAGATCGGCATTGAGCAGGGCGCCTCACCCGATCTGGCCGCAGCGTTGGCCCGCCGCGGGCACGAAATCGTCATCGCCTACGATTCCACCGAATACGGCCGAGGCCAGATCATCGTCCGCGACCCGGTCAGTGGCGTGCTGTGCGGCGGCACCGAGCCGCGGGTGGATTCGACCATTGCGGCGTGGTGACCGCAAAAAACTGTAGATGGAACCGTAACCGGCGGCAGGCCACCCAAGGGGATCGCCTTCAGGACCTGCCGCCATGCCGCCATCGCCGTTACACACTCTGCGCTTGACCTCTCTGGCGGCGGCGCTGCTGTGCG
Organism: Pseudomonas sp. 2; assembly: GCF_056627435.1. Taxonomy (NCBI): domain Bacteria; kingdom Pseudomonadati; phylum Pseudomonadota; class Gammaproteobacteria; order Pseudomonadales; family Pseudomonadaceae; genus Pseudomonas; species Pseudomonas sp. 2. Next base: position 402,304 of record NZ_JBWXNG010000005.1, on the reverse strand, counting down.
CCGGTTGCCAGTCTTTCGACGGTGTCGCCCAAGCGCCCTATGACCGCACGCCCAGATTGGTGGCCGGACTGCGGCCCGTTCATGAACCTGTGCCGCGCCGCTTGCCGGCGGCCTACGACGGCAGCGATATCTGGGGGCGACTGGGGCAGGGCTTCAGCCTGCTGGACGACAACGGCCTGAATCCGCGCATCGTGCGCCAGCGCGACTGGCTGCTGAGCAATCCCGGCTTCTTGCGCAACGCCAGCCTGCGCGCCGGGCCGTACCTGCATTACATCGCCGAAACCCTCGATGAACGACGCCTGCCTTCGGAGCTGGCGCTGTTGCCTATCGTGGAAAGTGCCTACAACCCCAAAGCCAGTTCGATTCGCGACGCCGCCGGGCTCTGGCAGTTCATGGCCGCCACCGGGCGCGACTTCAACCTGCGTCAGACCGCCTGGTATGACGGCAGGCGCGATGTGGTGGCCTCCAGCCGCGCCGCGATGGATTACCTGAGTCGCCTGCACGATCAGTTCGGCGGCGACTGGCTGCTGGCCATGGCCGCTTACAATGCAGGTGAGGGCACCGTTGCCCGGGCCGTGGAGGCCAACCAGCGACGCGGCCTGCCCACCGATTACTGGCACCTGGATTTGCCCCGGGAAACCCAGGATTACGTCCCGCGCCTGCTGGCGTTATCGATGCTGGTGCGCGAGCCACAGGCCTACGGCGTGCAACTGAGCCCGGTAGCCAATGCGCCGTACTTCACCGCCATCGAGCTGGCCCGGCCGGTGGACATCAGCCAGCTGGCGGCCAGTGCCGGGGTCGACGAAGGCGTGCTGCTCGGCTTGAACCCGGCCTTTTTACGCAAGAAGACCATTGATGGCCCTCGGCATCTGCTGGTGCCACGGGACCAGGCCGATCAGTTGAGTGCCACTCTCGCGAAGCTGCAGGACGGCGGAGCAGGGCCTGAAGTGCTGGCGGTTAGTGCCAGCCAGGCGGCACCGTCTGTCAGGTTGATGCCCTGATGGCCATTTCGCACATCGCTGATGGAGGGGAGGCTCAGCTGGGTGTATCGACTGCGATACAGGCCCGGTATGCTCCGGCGGGTGCTTCGAATAGCTGCCTTAGAGGCGCCTGACCATACTTTCCTGCTGAAACGTTTTTGAACTTTTTCCGCCCTCTGTAACCCCTCTGATACACGCCAGGATTATCCGGTTCCGACATATCTTGAAACATCGGATGACATTTGCGTCGCAAATACCCGCCCATCACCGGGATGACTTTAATCCCTGCGATGAAACTGCTTAGTTGCCTATCGATAGCATCCTGAGATCACGCCGCGCCGGTAAAGTGTGAAAAAAACGTGAACCGGTGGAAGCGGAGTGCCAGCCTGAGAGCCCGAAAATCAAGGCTTGCGGCGAAATGCTGCTGAATGGTTAAAGCAATGTTCGGAAAACCGAATACGCTTAGTTGGATTTCCGAACGGTTGTCATGCAGCTGATGTTTAAGGCGTTTGTAAGTAATGGATGGCGAGTATTAGTGTCGGTCTGACAAAATCGTAATGCGGATTGTTAATAAGCGCGGTATTGAAATGGTGAACAGGGGTGGGAATAAGCAGTTTGGAAAAGTTAGAGGCGGAAAGTCATCAAGTGACAAGGTCAGTATTAAGTTACAGTGAACGAAGTGGGAGCGGGCATTGTAAATGCCCGTGATGGATTTCTGACGAAGGATCGAAGCGCACATCGGGCTGCACTAAAAATGATCATAAACCGCTGAATATTAACGTTTTGTGATGGTCGATGAGAACGGTTCTCCATTGGTGGAGTCCCGTTAAATCAATCGTCCACGGCAGGCAAGGCCTAAATTTAAATAGGCGTTTGAATGAAACAGCACCGCCGTTAGTTGGTGTATTAAATAAAGTCAAAATGATATCACTGCGGGAACTCTGTGATCATGTTCTCATCGGGATCGGGAACTAAAATTAATTATTGATGCCTGTGTAATGCGTGGTACTAATAAATCGCTTGCACCCAATGTGAGAGGTATCGATGAAGGAAGAAATCGATGTAAGCGGCTGTGCACATTTTGCAGAAAACGGGGCATTGGATATTCATCAGATCGCGGTGAATACCGCGAGTCTGGATATGGACCTGCTCTTGTGCGGGGAGACCGGCACCGGCAAGGACACACTGGCCAAACGCATTCACGAGCTATCAGCCAGAACCGGCGCCTTCGTCGGCATGAATTGCGCGGCGATCCCTGAATCGCTGGCCGAGAGCCAGCTGTTTGGAGTGGTCAACGGCGCCTATACCGGCGTCAACCGGGACCGGCAGGGTTACATCGAGGCGGCCTGTGGCGGCACCTTGTACCTGGACGAAATCGACAGCATGCCGCTGAGTCTTCAGGCCAAGCTGCTGCGGATTCTGGAAACCCGGGGCATCGAGCGTCTGGGCTCGACCACCTTCATCCCGGTCAACCTGCGGGTGATCGCCTCGGCGCAACGGCCGCTGGATGAACTGGTGGAACAAGGGCTGTTTCGCCGCGACCTGTTCTTTCGCCTCAATGTGCTGACCATCCAGATGCCGGCACTGCGCGAGCGACGGGAGCAGATCCTGCCCTTGTTCGACCAGTTCACCCAAGGCATTGCCGGAGATTTTCAGCGTGATGTACCGACGCTGGACAGCCACCTGATTCAGGTGCTGCTCAGCCATGCATGGCCGGGCAACATTCGTGAACTCAAGTCGGCGGCCAAACGTTTTGTCCTGGGTTTCCCATTGCTGGGGGCTGATCCTGCGCCGCCGCGCGACCCCGAAACCGGGCTCAAGACCCAGCTGCGGGTGATCGAGAAAATGCTGATCGAGGACGCCCTCAAGCGTCACAAGCATCGGCTCGATGCGGTGTTGCAGGAGCTCGAGATTCCGCGCCGTACCCTATACCACCGCATGAAGGAACTGGGCCTGAACTGCCTGGGCGCGTCTGACCCGGTGTTTTCGTAACCTCTGTTCGCTGTACCCGTTCGCAAGGCCCGCAAACCTGTTGTCGCGTAACCCTGAAACTCCAGAGGTCGTGGATGAGTGTGTACGAGTTTTTTGATGAGCAACTGGAAGACAACCATCAGGTGCCTAACCTGGCCGTTGTCGCCCAGAGCATTTCGCAGCTGGGCATCGACCTGTTGCTGTCCGGTGAAACCGGTACCGGCAAGGACACCGTAGCCCTGCGCATTCATCAATTGTCGGGCCGTTCAGGGCGGCTGGTGGCGATGAATTGTGCGGCCATCCCCGAATCGCTGGCCGAGAGCGAGCTGTTCGGCGTGGTCAGTGGCGCCTATACCGGCGCCGATCGTTCGCGGGTCGGCTACATCGAAGCGGCGCAAGGCGGCACGCTGTATCTGGACGAGATCGACAGCATGCCGCTGAGCCTGCAAGCCAAACTGTTGCGGGTGCTGGAAACGCGAGAACTGGAGCGCCTGGGCTCGACCACGCCCATCGCGCTGGATCTCTGCGTGATCGCCTCGGCCCAGCATTCGCTGGATGAGCTGGTGGAGCAGGGCAGGTTCCGGCGCGACCTGTATTTTCGCCTCAATGTGCTGACCCTCAAGCTGCCGCCGCTGCGGGTTCAGCGGGAGCGGATCATTCCGCTGTTTCGGCGTTTCGCCTTGAGTTCGGCGCGCGAATCGGGGCTGCAAATGCCGGAGCTGTCCGCCGTGCTGCGGCACATGCTGCTCAACCATGACTGGCCGGGCAACATCCGTGAACTCAAATCGGCGGCCAAGCGCTTCGTCCTGGGGTTTCCGCTGCTCGCTGGCGAACAGGGCGAGGAGCCGCGTGAGTCGACGACCGGGCTCAAGTCGCAGATGCGCGTCATCGAGAAAATCCTCATCCAGACCGCGCTCAAGCGGCACAACAACAGCATCGATGCCGTCAGCCAGGAACTCAACATTCCCCGGCGCACGCTGTATCACCGCATGAAAGAGCTGGATGTCTGAGCGGATTACCCGCTGTCGCATCATGTAGCAGTCCGGCTTGCCGGCGGCAGCGATCTTGCGCACGTCCCGCCGGCAAGCCGTGCTGCTACGGGATCGAGGTCACACACAAATCACATGAACACCCCCAACCGCCGTAGCAGCCGGGCTTGCCCGCGGGAGCGATCTTGAAGGTGCCTGCGTTGGCATGCCGTACCGCCGAAGCGCTGTGCGGCCGCTGTAAAAATTAATCGCAAAACCTCTGGAACCGATCCTGCCCCTGTCGCCACCCATCAGCACCAAGCACTTTCGCTGGTGATGACCCAGGAGTATTCGACATGGCAGGTATCAACCCAATCTCGATGGCCGGCAACTTCGCCAACAGCCTGATCAACGGTGGCGGCCAGGCGGCTCAGCAGGCGGCCAGCGCGGTCACCAACTTCAAGCAGGAAAGCGCCATCACCGATTCGTCGGCCCCGTCCAAGGCCGAAGCTGCGCAGAACGCGGCCACCGAAAAGGCCGACGCCAGCCAGGCGCGCCTGATCGCCATGCAGACCGACGCCGACATCCGCAAACAGACCAACGACGTGCTCAGCGCCATTCGTTCGGGCAAGGAAGACAGCGCCAACAAGGCGATCAGTGCCGAGGCGCAGAACGCCAAAGGTATCAGCTACTGATCACTCAGAGCGCCCCCTGAAAAAGGGGGCAACCCCCTGACGTTGGAGGTTTCATGCTTAGTCTCAATGCCAGTATCAACCCGCTGCAAAACCTGCACATCGGCGCCGTGGCCGGGCATGCGCAGACCGGCGCAAGCCAGGGCCCGCAGTCGCTCAAGGACGTCATCGATACGCTGTCCAAGGCGCTGACCCAGGGCGGCCACCTGGACCAGGACTCGCCGCTGGGCAAGATGGTCGGCGACAAGTTGAAAGAAATGAACCCGCTGGCGGCGGCCATTGGCGGCGGCTCGCAAGACATGGTCAAGGCCGCACTGGGCGAGGTCATCAAGGACAAGCTGGGCGACAACTTCGGCGCAGCCTCGAACCTCGGGCTCGGCGGCGGCGCGGGCCAGCCGGACTTGATGAGCCAGGTGCTCAATGGGCTGGGTAAAGCTTCGTTGGATGACCTTCTCTCCAAACAGGGTGATGGAACGAAGTTTTCCTCCAGCGACATGCCGCTGCTGGACAAGGTCGCGCAGTTCATGGACGACAATCCGAGCAAATTCCCGGCGCCGGATTCGGGCTCCTGGAAGAACGAACTCAAGGAAGACAACTACCTGAACAAGGACGAGACCGACAGTTTCCGTGCAGCGCTTGACATGCTCGGCACCCAGTTGGGCCAGCAACAAAACGGCGTAGGCGACAGTGGCGCGGGCAGCCCGCTGGGCAACAACGCGTTCGCCACCGATCCGTCGGGCGGGCAGAGCCCGACTCAGGATCTGGGGCAGTTGCTCAGCGGCTTGCTGCAACAGGGGCTCAATGCCAATCAGGGCAATGGCGTGGGTTCGCCCACCGGCAATTCGGGCAGCTCGGGTAATAGTGTGACTCAGGATCTGGGCCAGCTGCTTGGCGGGTTGATCGAAAAAGGCCTGGAAGCCAGCCAGAACGGCAACGGCGGCCAGCAGAACCCGATGTTCGCGCAGCACGACCTGCAAAACAGCCTGGCCGATGCGGCGAGCTCGATCGTCACCGCGTTGCTGGGTGGTACCAACGGCAACAACAACCTGTCCTGATAAACCGCGCAACCCTCGACCCGCCTGCCGGAGAGCAGCCATGACCGTTTCCAGTATCAATCACCTCAAATCGTCATCCCCCGATCTTGAGCAGCATCTTGATCAGGGACTGGTCAGCGGGCCTTCACAGGCGGATGTCGACCTGTTCAACGCTGCCATGCGCCCCGATCCGGCGCTGCAGCAGAGCCAGTTGAGCGAACAGATCGCCAGTGCCTTGCACGAGCGGCTGGGCTCGATGGACAAACTTTCCCAGCAGGCCCTGCGCCGGATGAAAAGCGCCACCACCTCCGACAACCCGCTGGACATCGCCCAGATGAGCCGCTCGTTGTCGCAGTACTCGTTGCAGATGGCGATGACCACCAAGGTCGTGAACAAGAGCGCCCAGGCGCTCGACAAGCTGACCAACCTGCAATAGGGCACCGGCGTGAAATACCTGACCGCAGGCCTGATGTGCCTGATGCTGCTGCTCGGCGGCTGCAGCGATGAAACCGACCTGTTCAGCGGCCTGTCCGAGCAGGACTCCAACGATGTGATCGCCTCGCTGGCCGATCAGCACATCGATGCGCGCAAACGCACCGAGAAAACCGGCGTGGTGATCAGCGTGCCTACTGGCGACATCAATCGCGCGGTGCGGGTGCTGGATGCCGCCGGGTTGCCGCGCCGCTCGCGCACCAGCTTGGGGGAAATCTTCAAGAAGGAAGGGGTGATCTCCACGCCGCTGGAAGAACGTGCGCGCTACATCTACGCGCTGTCTCAGGAGCTGGAAGCGACCCTGTCGCAGATCGACGGGGTGATCGTGGCGCGGGTGCACGTGGTGCTGCCTGAGCGCATCGCCCCGGGCGAGCCGGTGCAACCGGCGTCGGCGGCGGTGTTCATCAAGCACACCGCCGCGCTGGACCCTGACAGCGTGCGCGGGCGCATTCAGCAGATGGTCGCCAGCAGCATTCCCGGCATGTCCAGCGAGCCGCTGGATTCGAAGAAATTCGCCATCGTCTTCGTGCCCGCCGCCGAGTTCCAGGAAACCGAACGGCTGGTGCATTTCGGCCCGTTTCTGCTGGACAGTGAAAACCTCGGCTTCTGGAAGGGCATGGTCTGGGCCGCACCCTTTGGCGTGCTGGTGCTGATCGCGGTGCTGGTGCTGATTCTGCGTGGTGACTGGCGCCAGGCGCTGTTTGCCAGGATTGGCCTTGGCCGTGGCGAACGCTCCAACCTGCCGGCGCGTGCCTGATGACCAGCGTCGAGGCACGCTGGATTGACTGGTGGTGCGCGCCGTGGAAAGGCGCGCACCCGGCGTGGACCGAGCGCTTCATGGCCTCCTGCGCGATACCGCAAAGCGCTTTCAGCGAACTGCCTCACAGCGCGCACACCGCGTTCCTGCACAGCGTCGGTATCGAGCCGAGCCAACCGCCGATGCCGGTGCCTGCACTGCTGCAATGGTTGGCGCTGGAGCCTGAGCAACAGCAGCAGGCGCTGGCTTTGGCGGACAGCATCTGCCTGGCGCGATCATCCGCCGATGAACTCCACCAGACCTGGTGCCGGGCCGTGGCCAAGGCGCTGCGCCCCGGTGCCTGGCTGGCGCCGGATATCGACGACTCGCGTCTGCTGCTGGCCGCCTGGGCTGGGGACGCCTGCTGGTCGCGCCTGCGCCTGAATTGGCCCCCCGACGCTGTTGCCACAACCTTGTCGCCCATGCCGGCCAACAAACTGCAGACTCTCTGGGAGTCTGTCTTGTGGCGCGTCATCACGCCCTGAAATCCTCTGCGGGAACAACCCACATGCTCGCCAAACGCCGCCTCGTTCTGTCGTCATCCGCCGTGCTGGCCGAAACCATTCTGCGCCGGGAGGACATCGCCGACAGCCAGCGGGCTGCCGAGGTGCTCGACGACGCCCGGCGCCAGGCCCGGCAAATCCTCGACGACGCTCAGCACCAGGCTCAGCGGCTGCAGGACCAGGCGCTGGCGCAGTTCTGGGAGCGGGCCGAGGGGTTTCTTCATGGGCTGGAACAACAGCGTCAGATCCAGCAAGTACAAGCCATGCACGCCGTCGAAGAACTGCTCATCGGCGCGCTGGCCCGCTTGCTCGACGAAGCGGATCTTGCCGAACGCAGCCGCGCGCTGGTGCGGCATCTGGCCGCCAGCCAGCCGGTCGAAGCGGTGGCGACGCTCAGTGCCCATCCGGACATGCTGCCCAGCCTCTCGCAGTGGCTCGACGGCAGCCGCTACGCCGAGCACTGGCAGCTCAAGGGCGATGCATCGCTGGCCGCCGACAGCTTGCGCCTGAGCGACGCCAACGGCGCGTTCGATGTCGATTGGGCCAGCCTGCGTCGCGGGCTGCTGGGGCAATCCGCCGAATAAGCGTGCTTTATCGAGGGTTTATGGAACCGCAGCGCCGGCAACGTCCACTCAGGGACTGAACCCACACGCTGGAGTTGTCCCATGATCAATTTCAAATCCCTGCAAAACCACCTCGACCACGCGTACAGCCGCGCCCAGGACAACATGGAAGACGCCGCCGAAGCGGCCGCCGAAAGCGGCACCATGGAAGACCTGCAAGCCTTCAACGACGCCTCGCAGCAGACCAACGTCGCCAACATGGTCCTCAACGAAGGCCTGCGCGCCAAACACGGCATCACCAAAGCGATCATCGATGGAATTCAGTGAATTCACGGCGATCCTCGCCCAGTGGTGTGCGCTGCGACCGCTCACGCCGCTGGACTGCTGGATCGATGACGCCAACGCGCAGCTGGCAGTGCACGGCAGCGGCGTGCGGGTGAGCCTGGACGTGCTCGACCCCTATGACGCCAGCGACCCGCAGCATCTTGCGGCGTTGCTCGGTCAGGGCGGCGCCAGTGTCGCCTGCCAGTGCGACGGCGCGCTGGGCATCGACCCCGAGAGCCGCTGCGTGGTGCTGCTGGGCTGGCTGGCCGATCCCTGTGACGAGCACCAGGTGCTCGCGCTGCTGGAGCGCCTGGCCAACCAGCGCGCCGCGATGCTCAGCCTCATGCAAACCTTCATGCGCAACGCCACGGCTGCTTCGTCGCCACGCGCAACCCTCAATACCTGGCAAGCGGGAGTGTGAAATGCGCAAGGCCTTTATGTGGCTGCCGTTGCTGATGATCGGCCTGTCGGCACCGGTGCTGGCGGCGGTGCCCGACGCCTGGAAACACACGGCATACGCCTATGATGCGCGGCAGACCGACCTGGCCACGGCGCTGGGCGATTTTGCCAAGGAGTTCGGCATCGGCCTGGACATGGCGCCGATCCAGGGCACCCTCGACGGGCGCATCCGCACCCGCAATCCTCAGGAGTTTCTCGACCGCCTGGGGCAGGAGCACCATTTCCAGTGGTTCGTCTACAACGAAACCCTGTACATCAGCCCCACCAGCGAGCAGACCTCGGCGCGCATCGAAGTCTCTCCCGAGGCGGTGGACGACCTGCAGCAGGCGCTGTCCGACGTCGGCCTGCTGGACAAGCGCTTCGGCTGGGGCGCGCTGCCCGACGAAGGCGTGGTGCTGGTGCGCGGCCCGGCCAAGTACGTGGACTTCGTGCGCAACTACAGCAAGAAGGTCGAAGCGCCGGAAAAGGCCGAGAAACAGGATGTGCTGGTGCTGCCGCTCAAATTCGCCAACGCCGCCGACCGCACCATCCGCTATCGCGACCAGCAACTGACCGTGGCCGGGGTCGCGAGCATTCTTCAGGAGCTGCTGGAAAGCCGCTCTCGCGGTGAATCCATCAACGGCGTGAGTCTGATTCAGGGGCAGGGCAGCACCGCCAGCGGCATGTCCGGCAACAACTATTCGGCGCTCAATTATGGCGGCGCACAGAGCGGCGGGTTCGACACCGACGCGCTGGAGCAGGGGATTGACCGGGTGCTGGGCAGCCGTGGCAAGCGCGGCAGCTCTGGCAGCGGTACCGGCGCTCGCTCGAAGATCCGCGTCAGCGCCGACGTACGCAACAACTCGGTACTGATCTACGACCTGCCTAAGCGCCGCGCGATGTACCAGAAACTGGTCAAGCAACTGGACACCCCGCGCAACCTGATCGAGATCGACGCGGTGATTCTGGACATCGATCGCAACGAGCTGGCCGAACTGTCCAGCCGCTGGAACTTCAACGCGGGCAGCGTCAGCGGTGGGGCGAATCTGTTTTCCCAGGGCACCAGTTCGACGCTGTTCATTCAGGACGCGGGCAAGTTCGCCGCCGACCTGCATGCATTGGAAGGCAACGGCGCGGCCTCGGTGATCGGCAACCCGTCGATTCTCACCCTGGAAAACCAGCCCGCCGTGATCGACTTCAGCCGCACTGAATTCCTGACGGCGACGTCTGAACGGGTCGCCGATATTCAGCCGATCACCGCCGGCACCAGTTTGCAGGTGATCCCGCGCTCGCTGGACAAGGGCAACAAGTCCCAGGTGCAACTGATCGTCGACATCGAAGACGGCCAGATCGACACCTCGACCATCAACGATGAGCAACCGGCGGTGCGCAAGGGCAACGTCAGCACCCAGGCGGTGATCGCCGAGCACGGCTCGCTGGTGATCGGCGGCTTCCATGGCCTGGAGACCAACGACAAGGTCAACAAGATTCCGCTGCTGGGGGACATTCCGGTGATCGGCAAGCTGCTGTTCCAGAACCGCAGCCGCGAACTCAACCAGCGCGAGCGGCTGTTTATCCTCACGCCGCGGCTGATCGGCGATCAGGTCAATCCGTCGCGCTATGTCGAGATCAGCAACCCTCACGACGTGGACGACCAGATGAAGCGCATCCAGCAGCGTCGTGACGGCGGTGAAGTGCCAACCCGGGGCGACGTGCAGAACGCGTTTACCCAGTTGCTCGACGGCGTGGTGCCGGTGGGCTTCAACAGCGGCGAAGCCTTGCCGTTCGAGCCTGACAGTCTGTGTGATCCAGGTAAGGGGCTGGTGCTTGATCGTCAGCGTTCGCAGTGGTTCTCGAAGAAGGATTGGGGCATTGCGGTAGTGGTGGCGCATAACGACACCGACAAACCGGTGCGCATCGACGAAGGCCGCTGCGGCGGGCGCTGGGTGATGGGTGTTGGCGCCTGGCCCCATGCCTGGGTGGCGCCGGGGGCCGAGAGCGAAATCTACATTGCCCTGCGTCAGCCACAGGTCTCGACCCGCGCCGGCAAGAACCGGCCATCACTGCTCAAGGAGGCGGCGCGATGAACAGAAGTATGTATGCACTGGTGTTGCTGGCACTGGCCACGCTGGCCGGTTGCGCGAGCCACTCGGGTTGCTCGGGCTATGCCTGCAAGCGTCCCGATTCCAATGACCGGGAACTGGTGATCTGGTGGCCGCCGGACATGCGCCAAGGGATCGACGAACGCGACCACGAACAGGATTTCACCGTTGTGCCACTGAAGGATTGAGCATGATTCGGGTATCGGAAAAGGCGGATTTCTACGCCCATGTCGCCGCCGAGCGCGCGGCGATCTGGCCGGTGGCAAGCGGGGTGGCATTCGTCAGCCGCCGCGAGCACCGCGACTGGGGCATCGCTCTGCACATCGAAGGCCGGGCCCTGCGCCCCGAGCAATTGCGCGATGCGCTGCAGCGGCGGTTCTCCCAGGCGCAGCTGTACAACGATTACTTCCTGTTCCTCGACGTGCAGCGCGATTTCGTCGTGTGGCACGCGGTGCAGGGCCAGGCCCAACCGGTGAGCCTGGACAGCATTCGCCAGCATGAGTTGATGTTGGCGGGGTTGGAGCATTTGGATGATGCAAGCCGGTAACGGAAGCGCCAGACGCCATCTGACCTGTAGGAGCGAATTTATTCGCGAAGCGCGGGTACAGGCGACACATCTGCGTCGGCTGTCCGATGTTCGCGAATGAATTCGCTCCTACAGTGGTTCTTGCGTCTGGCTCGGCTGCTGTGGCGATGAATGATTCTGCTGTGTTATGCGATCACGTCCTGAACCTGCGCACCAGGCTGTCGAGCTCGTTGGACAATGCCGCCAGGTTGCGCGAGTCGCCCCGTGCCGAATCTGCCAGTTCCGCCACCAGTTGCGCATCGCCATGGATCTGGCTGATGTGCCGGTTGATGTCTTCGGCCACCTGATGCTGCTGTTCGGCAGCCGTGGCGATCTGGGTGTTCATGTCGCGGATCACGTCCACCGACTCGCGAATCTGCCCGAAGCTGCTGCGCGCCTGACCGATCTTCGCCACCGACTGCTGCGACACGTCCAGGCTTGCGTGCATCTGCTGGGCCACCGAAGCGGTGCGTTTGGCCAGGTTGCCCAACAGCGAGTCGATCTCGGCGGTGGAGTCTGCAGTGCGCTTGGCCAGCGCACGCACTTCATCGGCCACCACGGCGAACCCGCGGCCCTGTTCACCGGCGCGTGCGGCTTCGATAGCCGCGTTGAGTGCCAAGAGGTTGGTCTGCTCGGCGATCGAGCGAATGGTGTCGAGGATCGACTGGATGTCGTTGCTGTCTTTTTCCAGCTGCGACATGTCATTGGCCGAACGGGAAATCTCTGCGCTCAACTGGTCGACGCTGGTCACCGCGTCGTCGATCTGCCGCTGGCCTTCGCGGGCCTGGCGCTGGCCGCTGTCGGCCGATTCGGCGGCCTGGCTGCAGGAGCGGGCGACTTCGTTGGCGGTGGCGACCATTTCGTGGAACGCCGTCGACACCATGTCCACCGCTTCACGCTGGCGCCCGGCGGCTTCGGCCATGTCGTTGGACACGCGGGTGGAACTGGTGGAACTGTCGAGGATCTTGCTCGCCGCATGGCCGATGTGCTGGATCAGCCCGCGAATCGCCGCCAGAAACTGGTTGAACCAGTTGGCCAGTTGCGCGGTTTCATCCTTGCCGCGCACCGACAGGCTCTTGGTCAGGTCGCCTTCGCCCTGGGCGATGCCTTCCAGACCGCTGGCCACGCCGCGAATCGGCCGCACGATCAGGGTCGCGAAGCTGGCGCCGACAATCGCGAAGACCACCGCCAACACCGCCGCGATCACCGCGATCAGCCAGGTCAGACGGGTGGCCGAGGCCATCACTTCGTCCTGCTTGATCAGGCCGATGAAGCTCCAGCCCAGTTGCTCGGACGGGAACACGTTGGCCATGAAGTGCTCGCCATTGATGTCGACCTTGATCAGGCCGGAGCCGGCCTTGGCCAGCTGCGTGAAGCCTTCGCCCAACTCACCGAGCTTCTTGAAGTTGTGCTCCGGTTGCTTCGGGTCGACCAGCACCGTGCCGTTGTTTTCGATCAGCATCAGGTAGCCGCTTTCGCCCAGCTTGATCTGCTTGACGATGCTGGTCAGCTGCTTGAGCGACACGTCGATGTTGACCACGCCGCCGTTGCTGCCCAGGGCGTTGTTGACCGCGCGAACGGTACTGACCAGCACCGCGTCATCGCCCGCCCAGTAATAGGCCTCGGTGCGCAGGGTCTTGCCGGCGTTGGCCTGGGCGGTCTTGTACCAGGGGCGCTGGCGCGGGTCATAGCTGGCCATCTTCGGATCGCCAGGCCAGAACGCATAGCTGCCGTTGGCCAGGCCGTAGGAGACGTACGAGTAGTCCGGGTGACTCTTGGCCAGGCTCTCGAACAGGCTGAACAGCGTTTTGTCGGCGTCGGTCTGCGGGATGCTCGGGGCATCGGCGCTCATGTAGCTCTTCACGCCTTCACCCGCGCCGGTCACGGTCGGGTGCGCGGCCAGGTAGTCGACGTTCTGGCGAATGCCATCGAAGAACAGCTGCATGGCGTTGGCGACCTGGCGGATCTCCCGGCTGCTGCCGTCGACGAAATCGCTTTCGGCGTCGTTGCGCAAGTTAATGATCACCATCGTCGCGACGAGGATGATCGGCACGCAAGCGATGACGGCAAAGGCCCAGGTGAGTTTCTGTTTGATGTTCATCGGCGCTCCTGATTGTTATTGGATTCACGCGGAGAAAAAGCTGCGGGGCAGCGGATCGATCAGGACAGTGCGATGGGGGTCAGGCAAATCCGTCTGATGGTATGCGGCTATCGGCAAAAGGGCGGGGATCTTGAGGCATGGATCACGGTTTCAGGTCAACGGTAAAGCCATGACCGATCGATGACTTGTGGGAGCGAGCTTGCTCGCGAAAGCAGTGGGTCAGTCGATGCTGCAGTGGCAGGACTGACGTCTTCGCGAGCAAGCTCACTCCCACAAGGGAAGGTTTATGCCGGCCGCAGGCGCAAAAATCGTGCGCCATCGGACGGGTCGGTCAGCCAGTGGCCCTGTACGCCAAAGGTGGCCCTAAGGCGTTCAGGTGTCAGCACCTCGAAAGGTGAGCCCAGCGCCACCAGCCGCCCACTGTCCATGACTGCCAGGCGATCGCAGGCCAGTGCCTGGTTCAGATCGTGCAGGGCGATCACCGTGGTCACCGGCAAGCGCTGCACCAGCGACAGGATCGACAGTTGCTGCTGGATATCCAGATGATTGGTCGGCTCGTCCAGCAGCAGGATCTGCGGTCGCTGGACCAGTGCCCGGGCGATGTGGGCGCGCTGGCGTTCGCCGCCGGAGAGGGTGTGCCAGGCCCGCTGGGTCAGGTGCGTGAGGTTCACGTCGGCAATGGCCTGGCTGACGATCTGCCGGTCGTCATCGCTCCACGGCGCCAGTGCCGACAGCCAGGGCGTGCGGCCCAGTTCGACGGCCTGCAGCAGGCTGATGGCGTCGCCGGTCTCGGCCTGCTGTTCGACCACCGCCAGGCGCTGGGCGATGTCCCGGCGCTTGAGGGCCGACAAGCGCTGCTCGCCCAGTCGGACTTCGCCTGTGGTCGGCGCAAGGATGCCGGCCAGCAGGCGGATCAGCGTCGACTTGCCCGAACCGTTGGGGCCGACGATGCCCAGGTTCTCGCCCGCACGAATGCTCAGGGTCACGCCGTCGAGCAGCTGCGCGCCCTTGACCGAGTAACCCAGTTCGGTGCCGCTGAGCACGGCCGTGGCATGTTCGGTTCTGGCATTCATCGTGTCCGGTTCCCGCGAATGAGGATCAGGGCGAACACCGGCGCGCCGACCAGCGCGGTGATCACGCCAATGGGCAACACCTGGCCCTTGATCAGCGTGCGCGACAGCACATCGGCGGCGATCAGAAACAGGGCGCCGCTCAAGGCGCTCAGCGGCAACAGACGCGCATGCCTGACGCCGGCAACCATGCGCACCGCGTGGGGAATCACCAGTCCGACGAAACCGATGGAGCCGACAATCGAGACCATGACGGCGGTGACCAGCGCGGCGGCGCCGATCAGCACGGCTTGAACCTGGCGCACCGGAATACCCAGCGAGGCCGCCGAGTCGCTGCCGAAGGTGAATGCATCCAGCGCGCGACGGTGCCACAGGCAGACCAGCAGGCCGAGCAGCACCACCGGGACGGCCAGCAGCACCTGCGACCAGCGCACGCCGGAGAGGTTGCCCAGCAGCCAGAACATGATGCCGCGCGCCTGCTCGGCATTGGCCGATTTGGTGATCAGGAACGAGGTCAGGGCGTTGAACAGTTGCGAGCCTGCGATACCGGCCAGAATGATCTGGCTGGCGGTCGACTGGCCCTTCGAAGAACGGGCGAGCAGGGCGACCAGGGCAAAGGCGGCGATGGCCCCGGCAAAGGCACCGGTGGACAGGGAAATCGCCCCGGCGCCCAAGCCGATCAAGGTCACCAGCACCGCGCCAGTGGAGGCGCCCGCCGAAATCCCCAGCAGATACGGATCGGCCAGCGCATTGCGCAGCAGCGACTGCAGCACCACGCCACAAATCGCCAGCCCGGCGCCACAGGCCGCGGCGACGATGGCCCGGGTCAGGCGGTAGTTCCAGACGATGCCTTCGTCGATCGGGTCCAGCGGGTAGCCGGCCGCCCACAGCTTGTTCGCCAGCACCTGGAAAATCACCGGCAGGCTGATGGAGGTTTCACCGATGGCGATGCCGGCGATCACGGCCGCCAACAGCACGGCGCTGACCCAGAGGGCGTGAGTGAGCAGACGCAGCAAACTGTTGCGAATCATTGGCCCGCCGTGGCCTGGGCGAGCTGCTCGATGCCGTCGAACAGGCGCACGCTGGATTCCATGGCGCTGGCGTCCATGATCACTATCCGGTTGTTTTTCACCGCATCCATGTTGCGGGTGACCGGGTCGGATTTGAGGAAGGCCAGCTTCTTCTCATGATCGTCGGCCGGGAAACGGCGACGATCCATGCGCGCGATGACCAGGATGCTCGGGTTGGCCTTGGCGATGGTTTCCCAGCCCACGGTCGGCCATTCTTCGTCGGATTCGATGACATTGCGCATGCCCAGGGTGTCGAGCATGAAATTCGGGATACCCTTGCGCCCGGCCACGAAAGGCGCGGCGTTGAGCTCAGGGCTGGAGAACCAGAACAGCGCCGAGAGCTGCTGGCTGTCGTGGGATTTCGCCTCAGCGACCGCCTTGGCCAGGCGCGCCTGGAAGTCGGCGACCAGTGCCTGGCCGCGGTCCTGCACGTCGAAGATTTCAGCTTGCTGGCGCACGCTCTTGTACAGGGTCTCGATGTCGAACGCCTTGAGTCGGGTGCCGTCGGCGCCGACCAGATTGTCTTTGCCTTCGCAATCAGACGGCAGGATGTAGGCCGGAATCTTCAGGTCGGCGAACTGCTGGCGGGTACCGACCGCGCCTTGCGGGCCGACCATCCATTCGAACTGCACCGGCACGAAGTCCGGGCGTTTGCCGATCACCGATTCGAAGCTCGGCGCATTGTCGGCCAGGCGCTCGATCTGGCTGTTGGCGTCCTGGTACTGCGCCAGTACCTGGTTGAACCACAGCGAGGTGCCGACCACTTGCTGGCTCAGGCCCAGGGCGTAAAGCATTTCGGTGGCGGCCTGGCCGATGGTCACGGCCTTTTGCGGGGCATGGGCGAAGGTCAGCGGCACGCCGCAGTTGTCGATCGTCAGCGGGTAGTGGGTGGGCGCGGCGAGGGCGGCGCTAGAGAGCGTCAGACCGGTGAACAGGGTGGCAAGGCGGCGCAGCGACATGAACGCAAATCTCCAGTAAGGCTGATTGCCGACGAATCGCTACTGGAAAGCACATCCCGATCATGCGATGCATGAAAGGCTGGCGCGGGTGAAAACCTGCACGAACGGATGTCCTTCCCGGACACCCCGCCGGTGAATGATTGACGCTTGCCGGCAGGTCTCCTGACTGGCGCGTCATTGCCATGCTCCGGCCTTCCCGGGAGGACCCAGTGGCGATCGTGAAGCAGGGCTCAGCGCCTACAGTTGCGGGGACAGTTCCGTTTGAGCCTTTGTCCCTGAAGCGGTCAGGCTCGCGGATTCCCTATTAATTCCGAGTGGAAACCGGCGGCGGGGATACTAAACGATTTGAAGAGAGCGGGCGAATCCGCTTTTGATTCTGCCCGCAGGGCGTGGGAGCAAGCTTGCTCGCGATCTGGCGCGCAGCGGCAGCAAAACCATGCGCCTCGGCATTGTCAGACATACCGCGTGCTCAGGGTTTACTGCCGCTGCGCGCCAGATCGCTGGCAAGCCAAGCTCCTACGCCCTGCGGGCAGAAGCTGATATCACAGACTGAGCGGCCAGCCGATCACCTTCTTGGTACGCGGCGTGGCATAGGTGCGCACCTTGGAGGTCTTCAACCCCAGCCGCATCAGCGACTCGGCCAACGCCACGGCGGCCGTCACGCCATCCACCACCGGCACCCCGGCGCGGTCGCGGATCATCTGGTCCAGGCCCGCCATGCCGCCGCAGCCCAGGCAGATCACCTCGGCCTTGTCGTGGGTCACGGCATGGGCGGCCTGTTCGACAATCGCCTCGATTGCGCGCCCGGGCATTTCTTCAAGCTCCAGCACGCTCATGCCGCTGGCCCGCACCGAAGCGCAGCGCTCGTACACCCCGGCCAGTTTCAGACGATCCTCGATCAGCGGCACCGCACGGTCCAGCGTGGTCACCACCGAATACTTGTGGCCCAACAGCATCGCCAGGCTGGCCGCCGCTTCGGTGATGTCCACCACCGGCACTTCCAGCAACTCCTGCAACCCTTCGCGGCCGTGCTCGCCGTAACCGGCCTGGATCACCGCGTCGAACGGCTGGTCGTAGGACATCACGCGGTCCATCACCGCAATGGCCGCCAGGTAGCTCTCGAAATTGCCTTCGACCGATTCCGCGCCGAAGCGCGGGGTCAGGCCGACGATTTCGGTACCGGGCGAGGCGACGCTGCGCGCCTGCTCGGCGATGGTCTGGGTCATCGACTGGGTGGTGTTGACGTTGACGATCAAAATTCGCATGGGTGGAGTCTCTCGCTTGCAATCAATGCTTGATGTCTTGCACGGCAATGGCCTCGCCACTGACGTCCTTGAAACGTTGGCGCCGGTCGGCCAGCAGCAGGTACAGCGCCGCGCCGATGGCCGCGCCCATCAGCCAGGAAAACGGTGACACCGATTCGAAGGCCGGCATCAGCGCGGTGATGGTGGAAATGATCGCGGCGGGAATAAACGCCCAGACCGCACGCAGGTTGACCCCGCGGGAATAGTGATACGGCCCGGCCGGATCTTCGGTGTACAGCTGCGGCACGTCCACACGGCCCTTGCGCAGCAGCCAGTAGTCGGCGGTGATTACGCCATACAGCGGGCCGAGCAGGGCGCCCAGACCCGAGAGAAAATACACGATCACCAGCGGGCTGTTGTAGAGGTTCCACGGCAGGATCAGCACAGCAACCGTCGCACTGAGCATCCCGGCGCGGCGGAAGGTGAGATAACGCGGCGCCAGGCTGCTGATCACGAAGGCCGGCGCGACGAAGTTGGCCATGATGTTCACCGCCACCGTGACGATCAGGAAGGCCAGGCAGCCGAGCACCAGAAAGAAGGTGTTGGGGATGGTCTTGATGATGTCGGTGGGGCTTTCGATGATCTGGCCGTTGATGGAGAACTGCGCGCCGGAGATGACCACAGTGATGAAGGCGAACAACAAAACGTTGACCGGCAGGCCCCAGAAATTGCCCTTACGGATGGTCTTCTTGCACGGTGCCGAGCGGGAGAAGTCGCAGAAGTTGAGAATCAGCGTGCCGTAGATCGCCAGCCACAGGGCGCTGCCGGCAAAAATGCTGCGCCACATCGCCAGGCCTTCCAGCGGTGCATTGGTGGTCCAGCTGATGTGCCCGTTGGCCTGGGTGAACATCCACACCGCCAGGCTGGCCACGGTCAGCAGAATGACCGGGCCGGCGAACGCTTCGTAGCGGCGCACCATTTCCATGCCGTAGGCCAGAATCACGAACTGCACCAGCCAAATGCTGATGAAGCAGACCCAGCCCAGGCTCGACAGCCCCAGCACGGAGTCGTGATCGTAACTGTCCAGCGCCGGGTCCAGCGCCGTGAGCAAAACCCGCAGCACCACCGAGGCCAGATAGGTCTGGATGCCGAACCAGGCGATGGCGATGACCGCGCGGATCAGCGCTGGAATCTGTGCACCGAAGATGCCGAAACTGACCCGGCTGATCACCGGAAATGGCACGCCGGTCTTCACGCCCATGTCGCCGGTCAGGTTCATGCACAGATAAACCAGCGCCGCGCCAATGGCCAGCGACAGCATGATCTGCCACCCGCCGAGCCCGAGGGCGTACAGGCCGATGGCGAAGGAGTAGTTGGCGAGATTGTGTACATCATTGGTCCACAAGGCAAAGATACTGTATCCACCCCATGTCCGCCCTTCGGCTTTTCGGGGCGCCAGGTCGTGATTGTGAAGACGGGGGCTGAGGGCGGGGTGGTCGGCGGCAGAAGCAGACGCGGCAAGGGCTGGATCCAGGGTGTTGTCTACTGGCATGTTCAACAATCTCCGGCGCTATTTGTATTTGTTTTTGTATACAGTGCGCTGGCAAGACTAGCTGAATCATCCGGTGAGTCAATCCGAAGATTACGAATGGCTGGAAGGATGCGAGATCTGTAGGAGCGAATTCATTCGCGATGCGATGGTGAACTCACCCCGAATGCATCGCCTGATCCATTTTCGCGAATGAATTCGCTCCTACAGGGAAATGTGTGTGCCGTAAGAGCAATATCAGCCCTTCATGGGCACCGGCGCTTGCGCCGCGATAAACCCCTGATCACGCATCGCCTGCCAGAACCCGTCCGGCACCTGCGCATTCAGCGCCGCGACGTCCTCGGCAATTCGCGACGGACGGCTGGCCCCGGGAATCACCGCGGCGACCAACGGATTGGCCAGCACGAACTGCAAGGCCGCCGCCTTGATGTCCACCTGATACTGCCGGGCGATTTCCTGAATGTGCGCGACCTTGTCCAGCATCGCCTGAGGCGCCTCCTGATACTCGAAGTGCTTGCCGCCTACCAGTACGCCCGAGCTGTAGGGCCCGCCGACGACGAACTCGGCATTGTGCTCGCGGGCCTTGTTGAACAGGCGTTGCAGCGGCTGGTCGTGGTCGAGCAACGAATATCGACCGGCCAGCAGAAAACCGTCAGGCTGTGCTTCACTCAAGTCCAGGGTCAGCTCGCAAGGCTCGACACGGTTGACGCCCAGCCCCCAGGCCTTGATCACGCCTTCCTCGCGCAGCCGGGTGAGGGTGCGAAAGGCGCCCTTGCGGGCGATGTTGAAATGCTCGATCCATTCGTCGCCATGGGCATCCTGGGCGATGTCGTGGACGAAGACGATGTCCAGCCGGTCGGTGTTCAGGCGCTCCAGGCTGGCGGCGATCGAGCGCAGGGTGGCGTCGGCCGAATAGTCGGTAAGGATTTTGTTCTTCAGGCCGTCGGTGAACGGGCCGCTGCGAGGTGCGTCGTCCAGCTCGTCGGAGACCAGCCGCCCGACCTTGGTGCTCAGGGTGTACTGATCCCGCGGCAGGCCGGCCAGGGCCTGGCCCAGTCGCCGCTCGGAAAGACCTGCGCCATACAGCGGCGCGGTGTCGAAGTAGCGAATGCCCTGATCCCAGGCCGACTGCACGGTAGCGGCGGCTTCGTCTTCACTGATGGTGCGGAACATGTTGCCCAGCGGGGCGGAACCAAAGCCCAGCTGGCCAATGATTTTGTCGTGCAGACTCATGTGGGTGTCCTGTCTGGAGGCATGGAGGCCGGATGAGCCGGCGTTCTGTACTGATCGCGCTGCGAGGCAGGAGTTCGGCGCGGATGCCCATGCAACTTTCCAGGGGCAGGGCGCTTCCAACCTTTGACCAGGCATCGTTATCCGGCAAACGGAGGGCAGTAGATGACCGAGCACATCATTCATTTCCACTGCGGGGTCGATCAGGCCAGTGCCGAGCATTTTCGCGACCGCTGCCTGGAGGCCGTCGGCAAAGGCGCCACCGGGCTGCTGCTGAACCTGTCCACGGCAGGCGGCAGCACGGCGCTGGGCTTTACCCTGTACAACTTTCTCAAGTCGCTGACGGTGCCGATTCGTGCGCTAAACAGCGGCAATATCGAATCCATGGGCATCGTGATCTACCTCGCTGCTCAGGAGCGCATCGTCTGTCCGCACTCACGATTCCTGATTCATCCCATGAGCTGGTACTTCAACCAGAGCTCGGTGGACCACTCGCGCATCCGCGAATACCTGCGCAGCCTGGACAACGACCTGCAGCGCTACGTGAACATCTACCTGAGCGAAACCGATGGCGCGGTGAACCCGGTGGACATTGGCAAGTGCCTGTCGGCCGAAGAGAAGGTGATTCGTGCCGAGGACTCGCTGGCGTGCGGCATCGCCCATCGGGTCGAGCAACTGCAGTTCGCCGATGACGCGGTGCACTGGACGGTCAGCGCCAGCTAAGCTCAAACCACAAGAACAATGAGGAGAATGTCATGCACATTCAGTCGAACACGCCGGAGCCAAAGCCCCAGGGTGCCGTGCCGACGGAGGAGGAAGAGATAGAAGTGGACGTGGACAACGATCCGGGCAACGAAGACCCCGGTTCACAATTCGACCGTGACGCCACGGTGCCGCTGATCGATCCCGAGCATCCCTGAAGGGGCAGCCCTGAAACAAAAGAGCGAGAGCTTTCGCCCTCGCTCGCTTCTCTGATCCAGCGTGGATCAGGATTTGCGGCCTGCGCCGCCTTGTGGCATCGAGCCACCTTTTTTCCCCGCGTCAGAGCGGTTGGCATCGGTCGCTTTCTGCCGGTCGTTGGCAACATTGCTGCCGCCCGAAGCCTGGCCGCCTTTCTTGCCTGCATCGCTGGCTTTCTGGCGATCGTTCTGGAAATTGCCAGGGTTCGATTTTCCGGTGTTAGCCATGATTGCGTACCTCTTGTTATGAGAAGAGCGAGTCATGTGCCTCGCATAATGTGGGATGAGGTACGTCGGGGTTGGTTTAAACAATCGGCCGCTGAGCTGACCAACGGATGCTGGCCGTGTGACTTACATGTGCACTTCAACCGCCAGCGGCAGATGGTCGGACAGATGCGTCCAGGGCCGCGTCCCGAGAATCTTCGGGTTGTGGCTGGTGGCGTTGCGCAGGTAGATCCGATCCAGGCGCAGCAACGGGAAGCGCGCCGGATAGGTCTTGGCCAGTCGCCCATGGCTTCGCTCGAAGGCTTCGTGCAGATACTCGCAGCGCGCCAGGCGCTTGTTGCCCTGCAACTGCCAGTCGTTGAAGTCGCCTGCAATCACCACTGGCGCGTGTTCCGGCAACGAGTCGAGCAGGGCGCAGAGCAAGTCCAGTTGCAACTGGCGATGGCTCTCCAACAGGCTCAGGTGCACGCAAATGGCGTGAACCTCTGCATGCCCGGGCACCTGCAGCACGCAGTGCAACAGGCCGCGGCGTTCCGGGCCGGTGATGGAAACGTCGAGATTGCGGTAGTGCAGGATTGGGTACTTGGAGAGCAGCGCATTGCCATGATGGCCATCGGGATAGACCGCGTTGCGGCCATAGGCGAAGTCGCTCCACATGCTGTCGGCGAGAAATTCGTACTGCGAGGTCACGGGCCAGTCGTGGTAGCGGGCGGCATGGCGGTCATGGCCGCCGAGCACCTCCTGCAGGAACACCAGATCGGCACCGGTGCTACGGACCGCTTCGCGCAGCTCCGGCAGAATGAAGCGCCGGTTCAGCGCCGTGAAACCCTTGTGGGTGTTGACCGTCAGCACGCGCAGACGGTGGACGTCGGGCATGCCCGCCAGTTGCGAAGGGGAGGCACCCATGCCAGCCGGATCGGGAATCACACGCACGCTCCTGTTCGGTGGGATGTGCTATTGCGACCAGCAGCGGGCGTGGCAGTTCAGGCTTTTTTGCCGGTCAGAGGCGAGTGTCCACGGTTGGGCGCCGTGACAAGAGCAAGGTCAGGCCCAACGCCAGCACCGACAACAGGGCGGCGAAGAAGAAAATCCAGTCGTAGCCCATGTTCAGCGCAATCGCCCCCATCAGCGGGCCGGAAACCGCCAGCGCCAGGTCGAAAAACACCGCATAGGCGCCCAGGCCCGCACCCCGGCTACTGTTGGGCACCTGTTTGATCGCTTCGACGCCAATGGCCGGATACACCAGCGACAGGCCGAAACCGGCCAACCCCGCGCCGATCAGCGCCACGGTGGTATTGGGCGCCAGCCACAGCAGCACCAGGCCGATGGTTTCCACCGACATGCAGGTGATCGCCGAGCGATAGCCGCCAAAGCGGTTGATGGCGTTGATGAAGAACAGCCGGGCGACGATGAAGCACACGCCGAAGACCGTCAGGCACCAAGCCGCGCCTTGCCAGCTGCGGCTGACGTAGAACAGGGTGATGAACGTGGTCAGGGTGCCATAGCCGATGGACGAAAGCGTCAGGCCCAGCCCATAGGGCGCGACCCGGCCGAACACCGACCAGAACGGCATGCGCTCGCCGCGCACCACCGGCACCGGCGGCTTGTTGCGAATCAGCAGCAAGGCACCTGCGGCCAGCGCCGCCAGTACCAGCCCGAGGCTGACGAAACCCAGCGCATCGACCATCAACACGCCCAGCGGCGCGCCGATGGCGATGGCGCCGTAGGAGGCGATGCCGTTCCAGGAAATCGAACGCGCAGTGTGCTCCGCACCGACCAGGCCGATGCACCAGCTGATGGTGCCGACGCCGATCAGACCCTGGGACGCACCGAGAATAAGGCGGGCGATGACCAGTATCGTCAGGCTGGTGCCGGCATGGCTTTGTAGCAGGATCGCCAGCACCGTCAGGGCACCGCTGATGGCAATCCCGGTCAACCCATAAACGATGGCGCGCTTGGTGCCGATGTTGTCGCAGATGCCGCCGGCGAACGGCCGGCTGAGCAGCGTCGCCAGGTACTGCGCACCGATCACCAGCCCCGCGATCACGGCGCTGAAACCCAGTTGGTCATGCACATAGCCCGGCATTACGGCGATCGGCAGGCCGATGCACAGGAAGGCGATGAAGGTATAAAAGACGATGGAAACGATTTGCAGGGTGATCGCCGTTGAACTGGCGGTACGCGGTGGCGTGTCGGGAGGCAGGGCGGCAGACATGGGTCTCTTCGCTGGTGCGGTGGGAGTGCTGCCATCATCACCCGAGGCGACGGGAAATGAAAGCAGGCTAACGATTTAATCCGGGATTCAGCTCAGTCAGGATGGTCGATGTGGTGTTTGCACGATCGCTCCCGCGGGCAAGCCCGGCTGCTACGTAAATCCCGTGTGGCCGCACCCTGTGCGAACAACTCAATACCGCGTAGCAGCACGGCTTGCCGGCGGGGCGATCTTGAAGTCGCTATCGAGCGGCGAGGTACACCCACAAAAAAGCCCCGTCATAAGGACAGGGCTTCGATTGTCACTGTTACGTCTATCAGAACACCACACCCTGACTGCGCAGGTAATCGTCGTAGGTGCCGCTGAAGTCGGTCACGCCATCGGCGGTCAGCTCGATGATGCGGGTGGCCAGGGACGATACGAACTCGCGGTCGTGGCTGACGAAGATCAGCGTGCCCGGGTAGTTTTCCAGCGCCAGGTTCAGCGCCTCGATCGATTCCATGTCCAGGTGGTTGGTCGGTTCGTCCATCACCAGCACGTTGGGCTTTTGCAGGATCAGCTTGCCGAACAGCATGCGGCCCTGTTCACCACCGGAAATGACCTTGACCGACTTCTGGATCTCGTCGTTGGAGAACAGCATGCGGCCCAGGGTGCCACGAATCATCTGCTCGCCGGTGGTCCACTGTCCCATCCAGTCGAACAGGGTCACGTCGTCTTCGAAGTCGTGGGCGTGGTCCTGAGCGTAGTAGCCCAGCTCCGCGCTTTCGGTCCACTTCACCGAGCCTGCATCCGGCGCCAGTTCACCCATCAGCGTGCGCAGCAGGGTGGTCTTGCCGATACCGTTCGGGCCGATGATCGCCACGCGCTCGCCGGCTTCGACGGTGAAGCTGAAGTTCTTGAACAGCACCTTGTCGTCGAATGCCTTGGACAGCTTTTCGATGGTCACTGCCTGACGGTGCAGCTTTTTGGTCTGCTCGAAACGGATGAACGGGCTGACACGGCTCGACGGCTTGACCTCGGCCAGCTGAATCTTGTCGATCTGCTTGGCGCGAGAGGTGGCCTGCTTGGCTTTCGAGGCGTTGGCCGAGAAGCGGCTGACGAAGGTCTGCAGTTCGGCGATCTGCGCTTTCTTCTTGGCGTTGTCGGCCAGAAGCTGCTCGCGGGATTGGGTCGCGGCGGTCATGTACTCGTCGTAGTTGCCCGGGAACAGGCGCAGCTCGCCGTAGTCCAGGTCGGCCATGTGGGTGCAGACGCTGTTGAGGAAGTGCCGGTCGTGGGAAATGATGATCATGGTGCTGTTACGCGCCGTGAGAATGGTTTCCAGCCAGCGAATGGTGTTGATGTCCAGGTGGTTGGTCGGTTCGTCCAGCAGCAACACTTCCGGATCCGAGAACAGCGCCTGGGCCAGCAAAACGCGCAGCTTCCAGCCCGGCGCGACTTCGGTCATCGGGCCGAAATGCTGTTCCAGCGGAATACCCAGGCCCAGCAGAAGCTCACCGGCACGGGATTCGGCGGTGTAACCGTCCATCTCGGCGAACTCGGTTTCCAGCTCCGCCACGGCCATGCCGTCTTCTTCGGTCATTTCCGGCAGCGAGTAGATGCGATCGCGCTCGGCCTTGACCTTCCACAGCTCCTCGTGGCCCATGATCACGGTGTCGATCACGGTGAATTCTTCGTAGGCGAACTGATCCTGACGCAATTTACCCAGGCGCACGTTCGGCTCGAGCATCACTTGGCCACCCGAGGGCTCCAGATCACCACCCAGAATCTTCATGAAAGTGGATTTGCCACAGCCGTTGGCGCCGATGAGGCCGTAACGATTGCCGTTGTTGAATTTGACCGAAACGTTCTCGAACAGCGGTTTAGGGCCGAACTGCATCGTGATATTAGCTGTGGAGATCAATTGCTTTACCTATCAGGGAGTTACAGGGCGCTGGAACAGGTTTGGGACCAGATTGGGTCCAGTCCTGGTGTATTCCATCTCAACCCAGACGCGGCCCGGGCCGGGCCTGCGCGCATAAATAGAGAGCAGCATGCGGACGGCGTGTCCGAGCTGGTGATTTATTGGAAGAGGGATTTGATTCCAGACATTGCGCCCATTGTCGCACAGGTAGGGCTTCAGTTGTATGGCGGGATCGAGTCAAAACGCCGCGAATGTAGGACGTTTCTGTTTTCTCTGTCCCTGTGTTGTCAAGGGCATCCGGGCCTTCCAGACTCTGTGGCAACTGATCGGCGCTCAAGGCGCTTCTTTCACCTGGCAAGAAGGGTACTCGAACATGTCACGCAGAAAATCCCGCAATACATCGCCACGCCCCGTGATTGATCGGCTCATGGACGTGCGCATGATCTCGGTGACCTGTGGCTGCGCAATCATTGCCAACATGCTCATCCCCAGTATGGGCAGCACGGCGGTCGGCGCTGTGCTCGGCGCTGCGTACGCGTTTCACGTCCTCAAATCACGAGATCTCTGAGAGGAGGGCTGGCCATGAGCGAGGCCCAGTTTCAGTTCTCGTTTTTCATCGGCGTGGTGGCCGTTGGGATCTACATTGCCAGCGCGCTGTTCTATCGACAAACCCCGGACCTCACCCATGCGCTGATCATCGCCACGTCCTGCTCCAGCACAGTGGGCGCCGTATTGGCAGGTGTCATGACTTACGCCGCGACTCCAGAGCAGTTGGGCGTGTTGCGTGAACACAAGGCGGGAGTGATCACAGGAACGCTGGCGATGATCTGGATCTCGGTTTCAGCCACCTATAAAAGCCTGATGCACCCGCGACGATGTGCGTTGAAAGCGCTTTGATCGTTTTCGCTACGCCTTCACGTCGCTCAGAAACGCTCTGACGATTGACCTGGCAGCCGTATTGACCTTCACATCACCCAACTGCTTGGCGGTAAACCATTTGCAGTCGGCAATCTCATTCTTTGCGGTGGGGGTGGCCATGAAGGTCACCGAAACTTCGAAAACGTGGTGCAGAACTTCACCACCCTCGAAGCGGGTGACATAGGAAAGGTCTTCGAGAATCAGGCCGGTTTCTTCGCGAAGCTCACGGGCTGCAGCCTGGGCGGGGGACTCGTTGGCCTCGACCTTGCCGCCGGGCAAGGTCCATTTGGCCTTGGGTTTGCGCACGTACAGGATCTGGTCATCCCGTCGGCAAATGACTGTGGCGCGTTCTTTCATGTTCTTTTCCCTTCACCGTACACCCTGTGAGAAGCGCGGCGACTGTATATAGTCACAGCTTTGTCACAAAAGCTTCATATATCCCTTCGAAGCATTTACGGTGCCAACGTTCCCTTGTTGTTATCCATTTACAGCCTTCATCTTAGGGCAGTGCTGCCGCGTCCGGGTGTGGGTTCACATAAAGTTCATATGTGTAACCCGCACCTGTGCGCCATCCCGCTATTTGGGCTGCTTGGGTGTGACCTGTTTCTTGTGAACGGTGCTGGCGGGTTTGTCAGTGGTTTTGGGCGTCGAAGCTTTTTTCTCCTTGCCCGGTGGAGCCGGGTTCGCCGGTTTCTTTTCCAGGCCATCGGCGTCGCCGCCGTTGCCGCCGGCCGGGGTTGTCGGGTTGATCCCGGGTGGCAGGGCGGAGCCACCGGCTTCGGCGGCGAAGGTCAAAGCCGGGCTGATGCCGAGCAGCCCGGCCAGGATCAGGCTGGCCAATGTGTGCGTGTTCATGCTGCGTCTCCTCTGAACAGGCGTTACCTGACGTTAGGCCGCTGACACCCTGTCAGTGTGCGACGTTGCTGACCAACGGCTCATCCAACCTGTCGCTTCTCTTCTTATCTGACCAACGTGCTGCGCGATTGTGGGGCTTAACGCACAACACTGGGGCCTCGTTACCCGCAGTTGTGGCCTTGCGTAGCAGGCCTGCGCGTGCAACGTCCAGTGCCAATGATGGCATTTCACTGCTAGCCCTTTGATCCAGCAGGCTTTTTGAAAGCCCTTTCTTTTTGCCGAGTCTGTGGCACACTTTCTGCTCGCTATTCCGTTGTTACAAACTCAGTTCCGCTATAGCGGAAAATATAACACCTCGACGGAGCTTCTCCCATGCATCGCGGACCCTCTTTTGTGAAAGCTTTTGCGTTTGTCCTTGCTGCAGCTGCCAGCTGCGTTTCTGTCGCCCAAGCGGCGGATAGCAAACTCGACAGTGTGCTGCAGCGCGGCCATCTGGTGGTGGGCACCGGCAGCACCAACGCGCCCTGGCACTTCCAGGGTGCCGACGGCAAGTTGCAGGGCTTTGATATCGACATCGCGCGCATCGTCGCCAAAGGTCTGTTCAACGACCCGTCCAAGGTCGAGTTCGTGGTGCAGTCGTCCGATGCGCGGATTCCCAACCTGCTGACCGACAAGGTCGACATGAGTTGCCAGTTCATCACCGTTACCGCAAGCCGCGCACAGCAGGTGGCCTTCACGCTGCCGTACTACCGCGAGGGTGTGGCGCTGCTGCTGCCCAACAACAGCAAGTACAAGGAAATCGACGACCTGAAAGCTGCAGGCGACGGCGTCACCGTGGCCGTGCTGCAGAACGTCTACGCCGAAGAGCTGGTGCATCAGGCGCTGCCCAAGGCCAAGGTCGACCAGTACGACAGCGTCGACCTGATGTACCAGGCGATCAACTCCGGCCGCGCCGATGCCGCCGCCACCGATCAGTCGTCGGTCAAGTACCTGATGGTGCAGAACCCAGGCCGCTACCGTTCCCCGGCCTTTGCCTGGAGCCCGCAAACCTACGCCTGCGCCGTCAAGCGTGGCGATCAGGACTGGCTGAACTTCGTCAACACCGCGCTGCATGAAGCCATGACCGGCGTGGAATTCCCGGCCTACGCGGAATCCTTCAAGAAGTGGTTCGGCACGGATCTGCCTACACCGCAGATCGGCTTCCCCATGGAATACAAGTAATACGACCCGCAACTGACGGGGCAGGGAAGGCCTTGGCGCCTTCCCGTCCCAGGTACTGCTGACCATGAATTATCAGTTGAACTTTGCCGCGGTCTGGCGGGATTTCCCCAGCCTGCTGGCGGGCCTTGGGCTAGGGCTTGAACTGGCTCTGATCTCCATCGCTATCGGTTGCGTGATCGGCCTGATGGCGGCGTTTGCCATGCTGTCAAAATATCGCGCATTGCGCATCGTGGCGTCGGTCTATGTCACGGTGATTCGCAACACGCCGATTCTGGTGCTGATCCTGCTGATCTACTTCGCCTTGCCGAGTCTGGGCATTCGGCTGGACAAGATCCCGTCGTTCATCGTCACGCTGTCGGTGTATGCCGGTGCGTACCTGACCGAGGTATTTCGTGCCGGCTTGCTCAGCATCCACAAGGGCCAGCGCGAAGCGGGGTTGGCGATCGGCCTGGGTGAGTGGCAGGTGCGGGCGTACATCATCGTGCCGGTGATGCTGCGCAACGTGCTCCCGGCGCTGTCGAACAACTTCATCTCGCTGTTCAAGGACACCTCGCTGGCCGCCGCCATCGCGGTGCCGGAACTGACCTATTACGCGCGCAAGATCAACGTCGAGAGCTACCGGGTGATCGAAACCTGGCTGGTGACCACGGCGTTGTATGTCGCGGCCTGTTACCTGATCGCCATGCTCTTGCGCTACCTCGAACAGCGCTTGGCGATTCGCCGCTAGGAGGCTCTGAATATGTACGAACAACCTGGCTGGCTGCACGAGTTGTGGATCGCCCGTGAACCGCTGTGGGCGGGTTTTGTGACCAGCATTCAATGTGCGGGGCTGGCGATTGTGCTGGGCACGATCCTGGGCATGTTTGCCGGCCTGATCCTGACCTATGGCAAGTGGTGGGCGCGTCTGCCATTTCGTGGCTACGTGGACCTGATTCGCGGCACGCCTGTCTTCGTGTTGGTGCTGGCGTGTTTCTACATGGCCCCGGCACTGGGCTGGCAGATCACCGCCTTCAAGGCCGGCGCCCTGGGCCTGACCCTGTTCTGCGGCTCGCACGTCGCGGAGATCGTGCGTGGTGCGCTGCAGGCCATTCCCCGTGGGCAACTGGAAGCGGGCAAGGCCATCGGCCTGACCTTCGGCCAGTCGCTGAGTTATGTGCTGCTGCCCCAGGCGTTGCGCCAGATTCTGCCGACCTGGGTGAACTCGTCCACCGAGATCGTCAAGGCCTCGACCCTGCTGTCAGTGATCGGCGTTGCCGAGTTGCTGCTCAGCACCCAGCAGATCATCGCGCGCAATTTCATGACCCTCGAGTTTTACCTGTTCGCCGGATTTCTCTTCTTCGTCATCAACTACGGCATCGAGCTTCTCGGGCGCCAAATTGAAAAACGGGTGGCCTTGCCATGACTCAGATTCAAACCGCACAAGCCGCCCCGGCGCTGCTCAGCATCGAAGGGCTGCACAAATCCTATGGCCCGGTCGAAGTGCTCAAAGGCGTCGACCTGAAGATGAACAAAGGCAACGTAGTCACGCTGATCGGCTCCAGTGGATCGGGCAAGACCACACTGTTGCGCTGCGTCAACCTGCTGGAAGAGTTCCAGGGCGGGCACATTCGCCTGGAAGGCCAGGACATCGGCTACAGCGAAGTGAACGGCAAGCGCGTGCGCCACGCCGAGCGTGTGATCGCCCAGCATCGGGCCATGACCGGGATGGCGTTCCAGCAGTTCAACCTGTTTCCGCACCTGACCGCGTTGCAGAACGTCACGCTGGGCCTGTTGAAGGTCAAAAAGCTGCCCAAGGATCAGGCGGTCGCCCTGGCTGAGAAATGGCTGGAGCGCGTGGGCCTGCTGGAGCGTCGCAATCACTACCCGGGCCAGTTGTCCGGCGGCCAGCAACAGCGCGTGGCGATCGCCCGTGCCATCGCCATGAACCCCAGCCTGATGCTGTTCGACGAAGTGACCTCGGCGCTGGACCCGGAGCTGGTCGGCGAGGTGCTGAGCGTGATCAAGGGCCTGGCCGAAGAGGGGATGACCATGCTGCTGGTGACCCACGAAATGCGTTTCGCCTATGAAGTGTCGGATCAGATCGTCTTCATGAATCAGGGGCGTATCGAAGAGCAGGGCCCGCCCAAGACGCTGTTCGAGCAGCCGAAATCGGCGCGCCTGGCAGAATTTCTCAAGAACATCCGTTTTTAAACCGCTCGATCAAAAGGAGATCTTTCATGAGCATTACTCGTTACGGCGCAGGTAGCACCGCAGGTGGCGGCCAGCCACGTCCATTCGCCCGCGCGGTCGAGGCTGACGGTTGGTTGCACGTTTCCGGCCAGGTGCCGGCCGTTGATGGTGAAATCATTGTGGGTGGCATCGTCGAGCAGGCCCACCAGACGATGAAGAACCTGGTCGCGATCCTCACCGAGGCCGGTTACGGCCTGGAAGATGTGGTGCGCGTCGGCGTGTGGCTGGAAGACCCGCGGGACTTCTGGAGCTTCAACAAGGTGTTCGGCGAATACTTCAAACCCGAACACGCCCCGGCACGGGCCTGCGTGCAGGCGAACATGATGGTCGACTGCAAGGTCGAGATCGATTGCATCGCCTACAAGAAGAAGGCGTAGGTTTCGAGCCTGTGCGATCGTAAACCTGTAGGAGCGAATTTATTCGCGAATCGGCGGTACAGACGATGCAAATTCTGCGGCTGGCAAATCCGTTCGCGAATGAATTCGCTCCTACAGGTCCGTGCTCGATTGGCTGGCTGTAAACTGCCCGCCTTCCTTTACGAGATCATCAGTTCAATGGACAACGCCATGACCGAAGACACCATCAAACGCCGTGCCCGTGGTCTGGACCGGGCGTTCGATATTCTTGATTACCTCAAGGAGACGGGCACGCCGCTGCGGCCGAATGAAATCGCCAGCGGTATCGGCAGCCCGAAATCGACGGTCTACGAGCTGGTCGGTTCGTTGCTGGAGCGGCGAATTCTGGAAAACGTCGGCAAGGAAGGCCACGTGTACCTGGGCCGCCAGTTGTATTTTCTCGGCCAGGCCCACCTGCGCCATTTCGACTTCACCCGCGAGGCGGAAGTCAGTCTCGGTGAAATCGTCGAGCAGACCCGAGAAACCGCGCAGATGTGCCTGCTCAACGGGCGCAAGTACACCGTCGCGCTGATGAAGGAAGGCGCCCGGCATTTCCGGATTTCCTCGGACATCGGCGAAGACGCGCCCATTCCCTGGACCGCGTCCGGGCGCCTGCTGCTGGGCCACCTGAGCGATCAGGCGATCATCGATCTGATCGACGAGGACGATTTCATCCTGCCGGATGGCCAGCGCCTGCCGCTGGAAACCTTTATCGGCGAGATCCGCAAGGCCCACGAGGAAGGCTTTTTCTCCTTCAACAGCATTGCCGACACCTTTACCCATTGTTTCGCCGCGCCGGTCAAGGACAAGCAGGGCATCTGCATCGCGACCCTGTGCATCGTCGCGCCGCGGGCCGATGCCAAGGCCCATTACGAACATTACCGCAAGGTGCTGATCGACAGCGCCAACAGCCTGGCCCGCCGGGTCAATGACTGAACGATTCAACGATTGAGCGGTGCCCCAGCCGCCAACAGACAAGCATTCTGGAGAGTACACATGAGCATTGCCGCACTGGAAAAAGGCGCCACGCAACCGGGCGATCAACTGGTCCGTGACGTCAGCCTGCCTGCGCTGGTCATCCACGACAAGGCGCTGGAACACAACCTGCGCTGGATGCAGAAGTTCGTCAGTGACAGCGGCGCCGAGCTGGCGCCCCATGGCAAGACCAGCATGGTGCCTGAGCTGTTCACCCGTCAGTTGCAGCACGGCGCCTGGGGCATGACCTTGGCCACCGCCACCCAGACCCGCGCCGCCTACGCTCATGGCGTGCGCCGCGTGCTGATGGCCAACCAACTGGTCGGCGCGCCGAACATGGCGATCATCGCCGAGATGCTCAGCGACACACAGTTCGACTTCCACTGCATGGTCGACCACCCGGACAACGTCAAGGCGCTGGGCGAGTTCTTTGCCAGCAAGGGCGTGCAGCTCAACGTGATGATCGAGTACGGCGTTGTTGGTGGCCGTTGCGGCTGCCGCAGCGAGCAGGAAGTCATGGCCCTGGCCGACGCCATCGCCGCGCAACCGGCGCTCAAACTCACCGGCATCGAAGGCTATGAAGGCGTGATCCATGGCGACAAGGCGATTGCCGGGATTCGCGCGTTCGCAGCGTCCCTGGTGCGGCTGGCCGTGACCTTGCAGGACAAGGGTGCCTTCGCGTTGGATCGGCCGATCGTCACCGCATCGGGCTCGGCCTGGTACGACCTGATCGCCGAAGAGTTCGACAAGCAGCAGGTCCGTGATCGTTTCCTTGCCGTGCTCCGCCCCGGCAGCTACGTGGTCCACGACCACGGCATCTACAAAGAGGCGCAGTGCTGCGTGCTCGACCGTCGTCAGGACCTGTCCGAAGGCCTGCAACCGGCCATGGAAGTCTGGGCTCACGTGCAGTCGATGCCAGAACCCGGTTTTGCAGTGATTGCCCTGGGCAAGCGCGACGTGGCGTTCGACGCCGGCATGCCCAACCCGATCAAGCGCTACAAGGCCGGCGTGGTGCCTGCGGTGGGCGATGACGTCAGCGCCTGCAAGGTGACTGCGGTGATGGATCAGCACGCCTTCATGACCGTGGCCCCCGACTGCGAGCTGAAAGTGGGCGACATCATCTCCTTCGGCACCTCGCACCCGTGCCTGACGTTCGACAAGTGGCGCACCGGTTGCCTGGTGGGCGAAGATTTGGCCGTGATCGAATCTTTCGACACCTGCTTCTGACGGAGATGGGCGATGAGTGAATTGGCAAGCCACAGCCACCCGCGCGTGGCGCTGATCGGCGAATGCATGATCGAGTTGCAGCAGCATGCCAACGGCACGCTCAAGCAGAGTTTCGGCGGTGACACGCTGAACACGGCGGTTTATCTGTCGCGTCTGCTGGGCTCGGCGGCGCAGGTCGATTACGTCACCGCGTTGGGCGATGACAGCTTCAGCGATGCCATGTGCGCGATCTGGGCCGACGAGGGTATCGGCCTGAGCCGCGTCCAGCGCCTGCCGGGGCGTCTGCCGGGGCTGTACTGCATCCAGACCGACGCCAATGGCGAGCGGCGTTTCCTGTACTGGCGCAACGAGGCGGCGGTGCGTGAGTGTTTCACCACGCCGTCCGCTGACCCGGTGCTGGCCGCGCTGCCTGAATACGATGTGCTGTATTTCAGCGGCATCACCTTGGCGGTGCTTGGTGAAGTCGGCCGCGCGCGGCTGTTGTCGACCCTGGGCGATGCCCGGGATCGCGGCGCCTGCGTGGTGTTCGACAACAATTATCGGCCGCGTCTGTGGCGCAGTGTCGACCAGGCCCGCCAGGCCTATCGTTCGGTGATGCATGAAGTCGACGTCGCCTTGCTCACCGAAGAAGACGAGCAGGCGCTGTTCGGCTACACCGACAGCGAGCAGATCCTCAGCGCCTACCGCGACATGGGCGTGAAGGAAGTGGTGATCAAGCGCGGCGCCCAGAGCTGCCTGGTGCGGGCCGACAACCGCCGCTACGAGATCCCGGCGCAAGCGGTCAGCAAGGTGATCGACACCACGGCGGCGGGGGATTCGTTCAGCGCCGGTTATCTGGCCAGACGCCTGCGCGGCGGCGGCCCGCAGGAAGCGGCCGAGGCCGGACACCGGCTGGCGAGCCTGGTGATTCAGCACCCCGGGGCGCTGATTCCCCGTAGCGTGATGCCCAACTGAGTCGCCTATCGAAGCCTTTACCCCGTAGCAGCACGGCTTGCCGGCGGGTGCGATATGTCTGTGACAAATATGTCGTCTGACACACCGCCCCGCCGGCAAGCCGTGCTGCTACGGGGCGAATGGAGTTAGTCTCTGAAGAAAACCTGCACCAGGTGATAGCCAAACTTGCTCTTCACCGGGCCATGCACCGTGCGCAATGGCTTCTTGAAGATGATCTGATCGATCACCGGCACCATCTGCCCCGGGCGCACTTCGCCCAGGTCGCCGCCGCGCTTGCCCGACGGGCAGGTCGAATATTTCTTGGCCAATACATCGAACGCTTCGCCGTTGGCAATGCGCTGTTTGATCTTCTCGGCCTCTTCGGCGGTCTTGACCAGAATGTGCCGGGCTTGAGCTTTCATGATGAACATCGCCTCGATAAAAAAGCCGCGCATTATGCCTTTGTCACAGGAATTCAGGTAATTTCCTTCACCTTGGTCGGACCTGCGGTCCGCGTCTAGGCTTATGGACGCGAACGTTGGTCCGCGTCGATGGTCGCAGCTTGTGTCGACCTGCAGTCTTCTTACAACCTTTATGTGCGGTGTGACTTATGGATTTCCCGGCGTTGTTGAAGGTTCTGGCCACCCAGGACGGATCGGATCTCTATCTTTCAACCGGGGCGCCGCCGTGCGCCAAGTTCAATGGCGTACTCAAGCCGCTGGGCAGCGAGGCGTTCAAGCCGGGTGATGTGGCGCTGATCGCCGATGGCATCATGGACGCCGAGCAGAAGCAGGACTTCGAGCGCGAGCTGGAGATGAACCTGGCGTTTTCGCTGTCAGGCGTGGGCCGTTTCCGCATCAACATCTTCAAGCAGCGCAACGAGGTGTCCATCGTCGCGCGCAACATCAAGCTCGATATTCCCAAATTCGAAGACCTGCACCTGCCGCCCGTGCTGCTGGATGTGGTCATGGAAAAGCACGGCCTGGTGCTGTTCGTCGGCGCTACCGGATCGGGTAAATCCACCTCGCTGGCGGCGCTGATCGATCACCGCAACCGCCACGCCAGCGGGCATATCATCACCATCGAGGACCCGGTGGAGTTCATTCATCGGCATAAGAAGTCGATCATCAACCAGCGTGAAGTCGGGGTCGACACCCGCAGCTTCCACGCGGCGTTGAAAAACACCCTGCGTCAGGCCCCGGATGTGATCCTGATCGGCGAGATCCGCGATCGCGAAACCATGGAGCACGTGCTGGCTTTTGCCGACACCGGCCACCTGGCGATTTCCACGCTGCACGCCAACAACGCCAACCAGGCGCTGGACCGGATCATCAACTTCTTCCCCGAAGAGCGTCGCCCGCAGTTGCTCCATGACCTGGGCAACAACCTCAAGGCGTTCGTTTCCCAGCGGCTGGTGAAAACCAAAGACGGTAAACGTCGGGCTGCGGTGGAGGTGATGCTGGGCACGCCGACCATTCGCGACCTGATCCATCGCAATGAGCTGACCGAGCTCAAGGGGATCATGGAAAAGTCCACCAACCTGGGCATGAAGACCTTCGACAATGCGCTGTATGACCTGGCTGTCGAAGGCGCGATTTCCGAAGAGGAAGCGTTGAAGAATGCCGACTCGGCGAACAACGTACGGCTGCGCCTCAAGCTGCACAACGAGAATGGCCCGAGCACCATCACCACACCGCCGCCCGCGCCTCAGCCTGCCGCGCAGGTGGATGTGAAGGATTGGGGGTTGGTCGACGAGCGGGATGAGCCCGGGTCATAAGGCATTCACATGACATTGTGGGAGTGAGCTTGCTCACGAATAGGGAGTACGGCGTTACCGTGGACGCGGCTGCCTGGCCTCTTCGTGAGCAAGCTCACTCCCACAGGGTGATTCTTCTAGCGCGCCAACCACCCCCCATCGATATTCCACGCCGCCCCGCGCACCTGAGCGCCGGCCTCGCTGCACAGAAACAGCGTCAACTCACCCAACTGGCTAGGCGTGACAAACTCCAGCGAAGGCTGTTTCTCGGCCAGCAGATCGTGCTTGGCCTGCTCGATATCGCCGGTTTCTGCGCCACGATCATCGATCTGCTTCTGCACCAGCGGCGTCAGCACCCAGCCGGGGCAGATGGCGTTGCAGGTCACGTGGCTGGTGGCGGTTTCGAGCCCAACCACCTTGGTCAGCCCGATCACCCCGTGCTTGGCCGCCACATAGGCCGCCTTGCCGGTCGAGCCCACCAGGCCGTGCACCGAGGCGATGTTGACGATCCGCCCCCAGCCCTTGGCCTTCATGCCGGGCAGGCACAGGCGGGTGCTGTGGAACACCGATGACAGGTTGATGGCGATGATCTTGTCCCAGCTTTCCACCGGGAAATCCTCGACCGCGTCGACGTGCTGGATGCCGGCATTGTTGACGAGAATGTCGACGCCGCCGAATTCGCGTTCGGCGTAGGCGATCATGTCGGCGATCTGCGCCACGTCGCTGACGTCCGCCGGATGATGGCCGACCTTGCCGCCGAACTGTTTGACTTGCTCGATCACCGCCGACGCATCGCCGAAACCGTTGAGCACCAGGTTCGCCCCGGCCTTGGCCAGCGTCAGGGCGATGCCCAGCCCGATGCCGCTGGTGGAGCCGGTGACCAGTGCGGTTTTGCCTTGCAGACTCATGTTCGATTCCTCATACGATGCCGGTTGCATAGAACGTGGCGATTACCACGAAGACCGCCAGGGTCTTGATGATGGTGATGCCGAAAATATCCTTGTACGCCTCGCGGTGGGTCAGCCCGGTGACCGCGAGCAGGGTGATAACCGCGCCGTTGTGCGGCAGGGTGTCCATGCCGCCGCTGGCCATGGCGGCCACCCGGTGCAGCACGTCCAGCGGGATGTTGGCGGCGTGGGCGGCGCTGATGAAACTGTCGGACATCGCCGCCAGCGCGATACTCATGCCGCCCGAAGCCGAGCCGGTGATCCCGGCCAACAGGGTTACGGTGATCGCTTCGTTGACCAGCGGGTTGGGGATGGACTTGAGCCAGTCGGCCAGCACCAGAAAGCCGGGCAGGGAGGCGATCACGGCGCCAAAGCCGTACTCGGAGGCGGTGTTCATCGCCGCCAGCAGCGCGCCACTCACCGCGCCCTTGCTGCCTTCGGCCAGTTTCGATTTCACCGTGCCAAAGGCAAACAGCAGCACGAACACGATACCCACCAGCAACGCGGCTTCCACGGCCCAGATCGCGGTGATCTTGGCGACGTCGGTCTGCACCGGAGTGGCCATGCCGGGCAGCGACAGGGTGTGGGTCTTGCCGTACCACTGGGGAATCCACTGGGTGAACAGCAGGTTCATCACCCCGACCAGCAACAGCGGCGCCAGGGCAATCCATGGATTGGGCAGCTGGATGTCTTCGGCGGTTTCCGGTTCGTTGCGCAACTCGGTGCCGTAGCCTTCACCGGCGCGCTGGGCCTTGTTGCGCTGGCGCTGGAGGAACAGCATGCCTGCGCAAAACACGAAGGCGGTGCCGATCAGTCCTAGCCAGGGCGCGGCCCAGGCCGTGGTGTTGAAGAACGTCGAGGGGATGATGTTCTGGATCTGCGGCGTGCCGGGCAGGGCGTCCATGGTGAAGGAGAACGCACCCAGGGCGATGGTCGCCGGAATCAGCCGCTTGGGGATGTTGCTCTGGCGGAACATCTCGGCGGCGAACGGGTAGACCGCGAATACCACCACGAATAACGAAACGCCGCCGTAGGTGAGCAGGGCGCAGACCAGCACGATCACCAGCATCGCCTGGCGGGTGCCCAACACCTTGATGGCAGCGGCGACAATGGATCGGGAAAACCCGGACAGCTCGATCAGCTTGCCGAACACGGCGCCAAGCAGGAACACAGGGAAGTAAAGTTTGACGAAGCCCACCATCTTGTCCATGAACACGCCAGTGAAGGCCGGGGCCACGGCGGAAGGATCGGTCAGCAACACCGCGCCGAGGGCGGCGATGGGGGCGAAGAGGATAACGCTGTAACCACGGTAAGCAGCAAGCATCAGCAGCGCGAGGGCTGCCAGGGCGATGATCACACTCATCGAGTGTCTCCTGTTGTTTTTCTTATTCAAGCGGTCGAGCCGCGCAACGGGAGGTATAGCGAGTTTTATGCCAGATCGCTAAGTTATTGATTTACATATGATTTACTTATGCCAATTAGACAGTCTGTCTCTGTTTTGAGACGAGCGCGTCCCCAACGTAGCAGCACGGCTTGCCGGCGGGCGGTGTGTCAGACGACATATCCGTCACAGACA
The DNA here is from genome assembly GCF_056627435.1 of Pseudomonas sp. 2. Taxonomy (NCBI): domain Bacteria; kingdom Pseudomonadati; phylum Pseudomonadota; class Gammaproteobacteria; order Pseudomonadales; family Pseudomonadaceae; genus Pseudomonas; species Pseudomonas sp. 2. The sequence continues at coordinate 363,322 of NZ_JBWXNG010000005.1, read as the reverse complement.
CACCGCACCCGCCGGCAAGCCGTGCTGCTACGAAGAGCGGTTCCAGGCTGTCTCTGAAGGAAGACTGATTGTCTCGTTATTGAGACTCGACAATCCCCAGCGCCGCCATCTTCTTGTACAGCGTCGAGCGCCCCAGCCCCAGTTGCTGTGCGGCGAGCACCACATTGCCCTTGCATTGCGCCAGCCGCGCCTGGATCAGCTCGCGCTCGAAGCGCTGGCGGGCGTCGCTGTAGGATTCCTGACTGGCAGGCGCAACCGGTACTGGCGCGATTCTGGCCAGCGGAACCAGCGTGCCGATGGCCGCCCGTATGTCCTCGGCCTCAAGGTGCGGGTCGTCACTGAGCAAGGCCGCGCGCTCCAGCACATTGCGCAGCTCGCGGATATTGCCCGGCCAGGCGTGCTGGCCCAAGGTTTCCAGTGCAGCAGGGGTCAGGTCGTGCTGGCTGCGCAGCTCTTCCAGAATCGCCTCGCTCAAGGCGGGCAGGTCATCGAGACGCTCGCGCAGCGGCGGCACGGCAATCGGCAGGACGCTCAGACGGTAATACAGGTCGGCGCGGAACTCCCCGCGCTTGATCGCCGCTTCCAGGTCGGTGGAGGTCGCCGCGATCAGCCGCACGTCGCTCTTGACCATCTGATTGGAGCCCACTGGCTCGTATTCCTTTTCCTGCAGCACGCGCAACAGCTTGCTCTGCAGCGGCAGGGGCATGTCGCCGATTTCATCGAGAAACAAGGTGCCGCCTTCGGCCAGGAACAGCTTGCCTTGGCGACCGCGGCGATCGGCCCCGGTGAAGGCGCCGGGCGCTGTGCCGAAGAACTCGGCTTCGAGCAGGGTTTCCGGGATGGCCGCGCTGTTGATGCTCACGAACGGCTTGTGCGCCCGCGGCGACGTGTTGTGGATGGCATGGGCCAGCAGCTCCTTGCCGGTGCCGGTCTCGCCCAGCAGCAACACCGGTGATTCGGTGCTGGCGCTGCGCCGCGCTCGGCGTTTGACTTCAAGGCTGGCCGCGCTGGTGCCGATGAAGTGCGCGAAGCTGTACTTGGCCTGGCGCTGGCGCAGCAATGAGCGGGTCGAGGCCAGTTCCTGCTGCATGCTCTGGTAGCGCTTGAGCAGCGGCGACAGCGAGTGCAGTTCATCGAAAAGGGCAAAGCCGATGGCGCCGATCACACCGCCGAGGTCGTCGTGGATCGGCAGGCGCATGACCACCAGCGGATCCTTGGCGGTGTCCATCATGTCCAGCAGGATGGGTTGGCCGTTGCTGGCCACCTGGCGCAAGAGGCTGCCGGGAATCACCTTCTCGCAAGGCTGGCCCACCGCACGGCTGGCGTCCTCCAGGCCGAAGCGCCTGGCGTAGCGCTCGTTGATCCAGACGATCCGTGCTTCCTTGTCCACGATTACAGTACCTTCACTGGACTGCTCGATAATCTCGAACAGCGAACGGATAGCAAGCCGCCGTACGCGCCGGTAGTCCTTGAGGCTGTCACTGTCTTTCATGCACGGTTCCGTAGTTTGCGTTGCTCCGGCATCTGGCCGCACAGACTGCAGGTTTTGGCTGTCTTTCAATTGAACCCCGGATGCGCCGCCGCCAGCAGCTCCCTGGTGTAGGGGTGCTGCGGCGCATCGAATACGTCATGGCTGGCGCCGTGCTCGACCACCTTGCCGTCCTTGACCACGATCAGGTCGTGGGCGAGGGCACGCACCACCGCCAGGTCATGGCTGATGAACAGGTAAGTCAGGCCGTGTTTTTCCTGCAACTGACGCAGCAACGCAACGACCTGTTTCTGCACGGTGCGATCCAGTGCGGAGGTCGGTTCGTCGAGCAGAATCAGGGCAGGTTTGAGCACCAACGCCCGGGCAATGGCGATACGCTGCCGTTGCCCGCCGGAAAACTCATGGGGATAGCGATGCCGGCTCAACGGATCGATGCCGACTTCCTCCAGTACACGAATCACTTCGGCCTCACAGCACACCTTGTCCAGTTCGCTGTGCACTTCCAGCCCCTCGCTGATGATCTGCGCCACCGACATGCGCGGGCTGAGACTGCCGTAAGGGTCCTGAAACACCACTTGCATCTGCTTGCGCCAGGGGCGCATCTGTTTGTGATTCAGGGTGTCCAGTGAATGCCCCTTGAAGCGGATACTGCCACGCGATTCGAGCAGGCGCAGGATTGCCTGACCAAGTGTCGATTTGCCCGAACCCGACTCACCGACAATCCCCAGGGTCTTGCCGCGCTCGATGCTCAGGCTGATGTCGTCGACTGCCTTGAGGTATTCCTGATGGCGATTGAAAATGCCGCCGCCCAGCGAGAACCAGACGCGCAGGTTTTCGACTTCAAGTACTTTCTCACGAGTGTCCCGGGGAAGCGGCTCGCCTGCGGGTTCGGCGTCCAGCAGCAAGCGGCTGTAGGGGTGCTGCGGGGCCTTGAACAGAGTCTGGCAATTGGACTGTTCGAGGATCTCGCCGGCGCGCATCACGCAGACCTGCTGGGCGATGCTGTGCACCAGGTTCAGGTCATGGCTGATCAATAGAAGTGACATGTTAAGACGTTTCTGCAAGTTCTTGAGCAGCAACAGGATTTTGCGTTGTACCGTGACGTCCAGTGCGGTGGTCGGCTCATCGGCGATCAGCAGTTCCGGCTCGCAGGCCAGGGCCATGGCGATCATCACCCGCTGGCGCTGCCCACCCGACAGTTGGTGCGGATAGGCTTTCAGACGCTTCTTCGGGTGCTGGATGCCCACCAGTTCCAGCAATTCGAGAATGCGTTCCTGCGCCGCCTTGCCGCTCAGGCCCTTGTGCAGCAGCAGGGTTTCGCCGATCTGCTTGGCCACCGTGTGCAGCGGGTTGAGCGAAGTCATGGGCTCCTGGAAGATCATCGCGATCTGGTTGCCCCGGATGCGCCGCATCAGCTTGCCGTCGGCGCCGAGCAGTTCCTGGCCGCGATAGCGGATGCTGCCGGTGCTGACCGTGCCCGCCTGGGGCAGCAGTTGCAGGATCGAATGAGCGGTGACCGATTTGCCCGACCCCGATTCACCTACCAGCGCCAGGCACTGGCCTGCAGGGATGTCCAGGCTCAGATTTCTGACGACAGTATTTCCATTAAAAGAGACCGACAAGTCGCGGATTTCAATCAGATTTTCAGACATGTCAGGACCTCGGGTCGAAGGCGTCACGCAGCGCCTCGCCAATGAACACCAGCAGCGACAGAATCAGCGCCAGGGTAAAGAAAGCTGTGAAGCCGAGCCACGGCGCCTGCAGGTTCTGCTTGCCCTGGCCGATCAGTTCGCCCAGCGAAGCGCTGCCGGCGGGCATGCCGAAACCGAGGAAATCCAGCGCGGTGAGGGTGGAAATCGCCCCGGTGAGAATGAACGGCAGGTAACTCAGGGTGGCGTTCATGGCATTGGGCAGGATGTGGCGCATGATCACCTTGCGGTCATCCAGGCCCAACGCGCGGGCCGCCTTGACATATTCCAGGTTGCGCCCGCGCAGAAACTCGGCACGCACCACGTCCACCAGTGCCAGCCAGGAAAACAGCGCCATGATCCCCAGCAGCCACCAGAAGTTGGGCTCGACGAAGCCCGACAGAATGATCAGCAGGTACAGCACCGGCAAGCCCGACCAGACCTCCTGCAAACGCTGACCGATCAGGTCGACCCAGCCGCCGTAATAGCCCTGCAGCGCGCCTGCGGCGATGCCGATCAGCGCGCTGATGAAGGTCAGCGCCAGGGCGAACAGAATCGATACCCGCGCGCCGAAGATGACTCGGGCCAGTACGTCCCGCGCCTGATCGTCGGTGCCCAGCCAGTTGATTTCCGAGGGCGGGCTGGGCGCAGGCTTGTTCAGGTCGTAGTTGGGCGTGTCATCGCTGAAGGGAATCGGCGGGAACAGCATCCAGCCTTCGCCCTTGTTGATCAGCTCGCGCACGTAGTCGCTGCGGTAGTCGGGCTGGAACGGCAACTGGCCGCCGAACTCCACCTCGGTGTAGCGTTTGAAGGCAGGAAAGTACAATTCGTGTTTGTAGCTCAACACCAGCGGCTTGTCGTTGGCGATCAGCTCGCCGCACAGGCTGATAATGAACAGCCCGCAAAACAGCCACAGCGACCACCAGCCACGGCGGTTGTTGCGAAAACGCTCGAAACGTCGGCGAGCCACCGGAGACAGTCTGCGCATCAGGCATTCCTCGCGCTGAAGTCGATACGGGGGTCGACCAGGGTGTAGCAGATGTCCCCGACCAGTTTTATCAGAAGCCCGAACAGGGTGAAGATGAACAGCGTGCCGAACACCACCGGATAGTCCCTTGATACGGCCGCCTCGTAACTCATGCGGCCGAGGCCGTCGAGGGAGAAAATCACCTCGATCATCAGCGAACCGGCAAAGAACACAGTAATGAATGCCTGGGGAATGCCCGCCACCACCAGCAGCATCGCATTGCGAAACACGTGGCCGTAGAGCACGCGGCGCTCACTCAGGCCCTTGGCCCGGGCGGTGGTCACGTACTGGCGGGTCACTTCGTTGAGGAAGGAGTTCTTGGTGAGGATGGTCAGCGTCGCGAAACCACCGATCACCAGCGACGCAACCGGCAATACCAGGTGCCAGAAATAGTCGGCGATCTTGCCCAGTGTTGTGAGCGAGTCGAAGTTCTCCGAGACCAGCCCGCGCACCGGGAACCAGCTCAGCGACGTGCCGCCGGCGAACACCACCACCAGCAGCATGGCGAACAGGAACGCCGGCATGGCATAGCCGATGATGATTGCCGTGCTGCTCCAGATGTCGAAGTGGCTGCCGTGCTTGACCGCCTTGCGAATGCCCAGCGGGATCGACACCAGGTAGGTGATCAGCGTCGCCCATAGCCCGAGCGAGATCGACACCGGCATCTTCTGCAGGATCAGGTCGGTGACCTTGGCGCCGCGGAAGAAGCTGTTGCCGAAATCCAGCCGTGCGTAGTTCTTGAGCATCAGCCACAGGCGCTCGTGCAGCGGCTTGTCGAAGCCGTACTGGTGCTCGATCTCCTTGATCAGCTTGGGATCCAGGCCGCGGCTGGCGCGGGATTGGCCGGCGTTCATGGTTTCGGTGTGGCCGGCGCCGATGGTGCCGCCCGCCACGCCCTGCAATTTGGCAATGGCTTGCTCGACCGGTCCGCCGGGCGCGGCCTGCACAATAAAGAAATTCACCAGCAGAATGGCCAGCAAGGTCGGAATGATCAGCAGCAGGCGCCGCAGCAGATAACCCAGCATTACTTCACCTCCCAGGGCAGGGCCGAGTTGCCCCGTTGTTGGGCGAATTGTTCACTGCTCAAAGCCTGCGGGCTGAGCTCCCACCAGGTGTCGATGGCTTCGCTGTTGCTGGCTTGAATCTTCGGAATGCCGAAGCGGTTCCACCACACGGTGGAGGAGCCCGGCGGGTAATAGTTGGGAATCCAGTAGAAGCCCCATTGCAGCACGCGATCCAGCGCGTGGGCGTAGTCGATCATGGCAGGCTTGCTGTCGGCCTTGGCCAGGCCATAGATCAGCGTATCGATGGCCGGATCGCGCAACACCATGTAATTGCTGGAGCCCGAGTCCTTGGCCACCTTGGAGCCGAAGTTGTTGTACAGCTCCATGCCGGGCGAAGTCGACACGCCGTAGCCTGTGACGATCATGTCGTAATCCCGCGCCATGACCCGGTTCAGGTATTGCGCCGAATCGATGCGGCGGATTTCAAAGTCGATGCCGATTTGTGCCAGATTGCGTTTATAGGGCAGCAGAATCTTTTCAAAACCACTCTGGCCATTGAGGAAGGTGAAACTCAGCGGCTCGCCCTCGGCATTCACCAGCTTGTCGCCCTTGGGCATCCAGCCGGCTTCTTCCAGCAGGGCCAAGGCCTGCAGCTGTTTGTCGCGAATGAACCCGGTGCCATCGGTCTTGGGCGTGTGGAACACGGTGGTGAAGACTTCAGGCGGCACCTGGTCGCGCAGTGGTTCGAGGATTTTCAGCTCCGACGCAGTCGGCAACTCGGTTGCCGCCAGATCACTGTTGGAGAAATAGCTGTTCTGGCGCACGTAGACGTTGCGCATCATCTGCCGGTTGGTCCACTCGAAATCCCACAGCATCGCCAGCGCCTGACGCACGCGACGGTCCTGGAACTTGGGCCGGTCCAGGTTGAACACGAACCCCTGGGAACTCTGCACCATACCCGGTGCCAGATGCGCCCGTTGCAGGCGGCCTTCGGTCAGGGCCGGACTGTCGTAGCGCACCGAATAGCCGGTGGCCGAGTACTCGCGGTTGTAGTCGTAGCCGCCGCCGAGCAGCACCTGCCGGGCGACATCGGTGTCGCCAAAATATTCGACGCTGAAATGATCGAAATTGTACATGCCGCGGGTGACCGGCAGATCCTTGGCCCACCAGTCCGCATTGCGCTCGAAGGTGATGCTGCGCCCCGGATCGACCTTGCCGACCCGGTAAGGCCCGCTGCCCACCGGCGCCTCGAAGCCGCCGCCGTTGGCAAAGTCGCGCTCTTTCCACCAGTGCTCGGGGAATACCGGCAATGACGCCAGATCCAGCGGCAGGGTGCGGCTCTCGTTGCTCTTGAAGTCGAAGCGGATCACTGACGGGGACTCGACCTCGACGCCTTTGACGTCGCCGAACTCGGTCCGATACGAAAGGCTGCCCTGGGTCATGAGCAGGTCATAGGTGAAGCGCACATCTTCGGCGGTGATCGGCGTGCCGTCGGAGAACCTGGCTTTGGGGTTCAGATAAAAGCGCAGCGACATGCCATCGGCGGCGCGCTCCATTTTTTCGGCGATCAGGCCGTAGACCGTGTAGGGCTCGTCGAGGGATTTGACCGCCAGCGGCGAGTAGAGCAGCCCGTTGACCTGCGACACCCCGGTGCCCTTGTCGATGTACGGCATGATGTGGTCGAACTGCCCGATTTCCTGTGCCGAGCGGCGCATGCTGCCGCCTTTTGGGGCGTCGGCGTTGACGTAGTCGAAGTGTTTGAAATCCGCCGGATAACGCGGCGCTTCGCCGTAGACGGTCAGGGCATATTGGGGAGCAGCGGACAGGGGTTGCGGACCTGAGAGCAGGAGGAGTGTTGCGGCCATCAGCGATGAAAAAACAAAACGCATTACACGAATCCTGACTGACGCCGTTTGCGGGCATCAGGGTTTGAGGTCATGAACCGGCGATTGCCGCCAGCCCTTCGATTTTTTATTCGTTACCTGCGGTGGCACGCTACCGCAAGGGTTGAGTCTTTGTAACCGGGCAATACGTATGGATCATGACGCGCCGGCTCCGCAGCCGGTATAAACCGCTTGCACCATGGTGCCAATGTACTGGCCTTGTGGACGGAACGAAAGTTAAAGCAAATTCTTTGCCTGAATCGATACCGCAACACAATACGGCGCGCAAAGCAAAACGGCCCGCTTTTGAGGGCGAGCCGTTTGCGTGAGACAGGGCTGGATCAGTCCTGGCGGCTGGTCACTTCCAGCAGGTGATAACCGAACTGGGTTTTCACCGGGCCCTGAACGACGTTCACTGGCGCGCTGAACACGACGGTGTCGAATTCCTTGACCATCTGGCCAGGACCGAACGAACCCAAGTCACCGCCCTGACGGCTCGAAGGGCAGCTGGAGTTGGCCTTGGCGACTTCGGCGAAATCTGCGCCGCCTTCGATCTGGGCTTTCAGTTCGTTGCACTTTTCTTCAGTGGAAACAAGGATGTGGCGAGCGGTAGCTCTGGCCATGTGGATTACTCCTGTCAAAAAAAAGAAAGAGCCTACCCGATTAAGGGAGGCTTTTCCCGAGAAAGTTCCGACGCATCAACTCGGCAACCGTTAACGGTAGCGCAGCTTGTCGACAGCCGAGCGCAGCAGTTGCTCGGTGCCGTCCCAGCCCAGGCAGCCGTCGGTGACCGAAACCCCGTAACGCAGCGACTCGCTCAACGGCTGGCAGCCTTCGAACAGATGACTTTCCAGCATCATGCCAATCAAGGTGTTGTCGCCCGCGAGCTTTTGCGCCAGTACATCATTGAAGACCTGAGGCTGACGCAGCGGGTCCTTGCCGCTGTTGGCGTGGCTGCAGTCGACCATGACCCGTGCCGCGATGCGGTTCTTGTCCAGGCTGGCGTTGACCTTGGCCACGCTTGCGGCGTCGAAGTTCGGGCCGTTGTGGCCGCCGCGCAGCACGATATGGGTATCCGGGTTGCCTTGAGTCTCGATGATCGCTGGGTGGCCATGGCGATCGATGCCGAAATGGCGATGGGCGTGAGCAGCGGAACGAATGGCGTCGCAGGCCACGGCAATACCGCCGTCGGTGCCGTTCTTGAAGCCGACGGGCATGTGCAGGCCGCTGGCCATTTCCCGGTGGATCTGCGATTCGGTGGTGCGTGCGCCAATGGCGACCCAGCTCAGCAGGTCATCGAAGTAGCCGGCGGCCATGGGTTGCAGCAATTCGGTGGCGATCGGCAGGCCCAGGCGAATCATTTCGCGCATCAGGTGCCGGGACAGCGTCAGGCCGGCTGCCATGTCGTCGCTGCCGTCCAGATGTGGATCGTAGGCCAGGCCTTTCCAGCCGACGGTGGTGCGGGGCTTTTCGACGTAGGCGCGCATCACCAGCAGCATCTGGTCGCTGACTTCGGTGGCGAGATTGGCCAGGCGTTCGGCGTATTCGAGGGCCGATTGCGGGTCATGGATCGAGCAGGGGCCGACGACCACCAGCAGGCGCGAGTCTTCGCCATTGAGGATGGCGCGTACCGATTGGCGATGAGCCTGGATCTGCGCAGTCAGCGTGGCATCGAGCGGCAACTGGTTTTTCAGCGCCAGGGTGCTGGGCAGGCGTTGTGGGGCAGGGTGACTGTCGATCAGGGTCACTGGAGAGGACGGCAGGTCAGACAGGTTTTTAGCTGCGACGGACGAATTCATGTTCAGGGCTTCCTGGCCGGCGGGCAATGTCCCGCGCGGGCCTACTGGGGTGTTCGACAATGTGCCGTATGGACGGTAAGTGCGGATTTGCCACCTGCAAGTGACCGGTCGGAGGCGGCTGACTGTCCCGAACGGAGGCTGCTAAATCGCCATGCAAAGTCGATGTCGTTGCGGTAATAGGTGCTGTAGTTCATTTCGGTATCCTCGGTTTGAAGCGCTAGTCAGGTTGTGCGGGGCGATTTGCCAGCCCCAGAAAAACGAAACCCCCGGTCGGGAAGCCGACCGGGGGTAGAGTTATCTCTGGTGGGCGTCCCGTTATTCGTGGGCGCCGTTTGGGTATCAGGCGCGCTAGTGGCTAAACCAATACCCATAAAAATAAGAAGCAGGCGAGCAGACCGCAGCCACATTCCACGCAGCGATATCCGCAACCGGACGCGTGGCGTCGGCTGGGCGGCAAGGCTGGGAAAGGGTGGAAGGCAACATGGTCTGTCTCCGTAAGGTGACGCCGAGCTTACTTCAGGCAGATGCGGTTATTCAATTGGAAAATTCAATGAGGTCCATTGGCCCGTTGCCGTGGCGACGCCCTGAGCAGGGCTGGCTGCACCTGTGCGGCAGGTGGATGGCGCGCGGCACCTGGATGGAAGGCATAGGCAGACTTGGCGCCGTGCATGCGGCGACGTGATGACACTGCTGCCAGATTCTGCCGCTGTGGGCGATAATAGAACCCACAACTTTTGAGGAAACTTCCTACAACTAAGCGTCTAAATAACGCTCGGTGACGAGTCATCGCCCTTAGTCGGTTGCTCGACGGGGATGACGCCGACTTTCATGCCCAGCAGTACCGCCACTTTATGGGACTCGCCTCTGCGGCCTTTCTTGCGACCGGAGAGAATCTGATAAGTCGTGGCCGGATCAACGCTGTTTTCCCGAGCAAACTCTTGAACAGATTTGCCTTGCTCTTCGAGCCAGGCCTTGGCTTGTGCTGCGGTGCGTATTCCGGGCATAGTTCAAAACCGTTCAAGTCAGTATAAATTTATCACGATTCTACCATTCGTAAGGATGGGGTCAACAAGGTTATGCATTCAAATGAGTGGAATTGGTGCCCGGCTTAGGGAAGAACGCGAGCGCTTGGGGCTGTCGCAACGAGCGTTCGGAGAAATTGGTGGCGTGGAGCCCAATGCGCAGGGCAAGTACGAGAGCGGCGACCGTACACCCAAGGCAGATTACCTGGCTGCGGTCGCCGCCAAAGGCGTGGATGTGTTGTACGTCTTGACCGGCACACGCACCCCCGCGCCGGTTGAAAACCTCAGCGAAGTCGAGGAGTGGGTGCTGGGCAGCTACCGCTCGCTGGTCAAGGAAGATCGTGACGCGATCCTGCGCCTGACCACGACCCTGGCTGAATATAAAGCCACCTATGCGCCAGACAAGAAAGCCACTTCAGAGGAAGACTGAAACTGCGGTTTTGCAGCAAGCGCGCGTTTGAAGATTTTTTGCAAGTTTCATGGTCGATGATGATAGCTTGTCGGTATCGTTATGGATCACTCGGCACGGCCGGTAAAACATTGCCTTCGCAACAATGTTTCGCGCTAGGTCCTGCATTTTCTTTTTGCTAAGGTGGCGAGCAATCGTCATAAATCGTTTGGTGAGGTGTTTGCTTGATTAGGGTGCTGGTTGTAGACGACCATGATCTGGTGCGCACAGGTATCACACGGATGCTGTCGGACATCGACGGACTGCAGGTGGTCGGGCAGGCAGACTCGGGCGAGGAGTCGTTGAAGAAGGCCCGCGAACTCAAGCCCGACGTGGTGCTGATGGATGTGAAGATGCCCGGCATCGGCGGCCTGGAAGCCACCCGCAAGATGCTGCGCAGCCATCCCGAAATCAAGGTGGTCGCCGTGACGGTCTGTGAAGAAGACCCGTTCCCGACCCGTTTGCTGCAGGCCGGCGCCGCCGGTTACATGACCAAGGGCGCAGGGCTGACCGAGATGGTCCAGGCCATCCGTCTGGTGTTCGCCGGGCAGCGCTACATCAGCCCGCAGATCGCCCAGCAGCTGGCGCTCAAGTCCTTCCAGCCGCAGACCAGCAATTCACCCTTCGAGCTGTTGTCGGAGCGGGAAATCCAGATTGCGCTGATGATCGTCGGCTGCCAGAAGGTGCAGACCATCTCCGACAAGCTGTGCCTGTCGCCCAAGACCGTGAACACCTACCGTTACCGCATCTTCGAAAAGCTCTCCATCGGCAGCGATGTCGAACTGGCTTTGCTGGCTGTCCGTCACGGCATGGTTGATGCCAGCGCCTGACCGATCTGACTGAAATGACCCAACCGTTCGATCCAAGTGCCTTTCTGGCAACCTGCAGTGGCCGACCCGGCGTGTATCGCATGTTCGATATCGAGGGGCGGCTTCTTTATGTGGGCAAGGCCAAGAACCTCAAGAAGCGCCTTGCAAGCTACTTTCGCAAGACCGGCCACGCACCCAAGACCAGCGCGCTGGTGGGGCGCATTGCCCAGGTCGAGACCACCATCACCGCCAACGAAACCGAGGCGTTGCTGCTGGAACAGACGCTGATCAAGGAATCGCGTCCGCCCTATAACATCCTGCTGCGTGACGACAAATCCTACCCGTACGTGCATTTGTCCGATGGCCTGTTCCCGCGCCTGAGCATCCATCGCGGTGCAAAGAAGGCCAAAGGGCGCTACTTCGGGCCGTATCCCAGCGCCGGTGCGATTCGCGAGAGCCTGGCGATCCTGCAGAAGACGTTTCACGTGCGCCAGTGCGAAGACAGCTTCTACAAGAACCGCACGCGGCCGTGCCTGCAGTACCAGATCAAGCGCTGCAAGGCGCCGTGCGTGGGGCTGGTCGAGCCAGAGACTTATGGCGACGACGTGCGCCACTCGGTGATGTTCCTCGAAGGGCGCAGCAATGCCCTGAGTGACGAACTGAACACGCTGATGGAAAAGGCCGCGATGGAACTGAATTTCGAGCACGCCGCCGAACTGCGCGACCAGATCGCGCTGCTGCGCAGGGTGCAGGATCAGCAGAGTATGGAAAGCGGCACCGGCGATGTCGATGTCGTGGCCGCCTTCGTCAACCCGGGTGGTGCGTGCGTGCACCTGATCAGCGTGCGTGGCGGGCGAGTGCTGGGCAGCAAGAATTTCTTCCCGCAGGTGGGCATCGAAGAGGAGGTCGGTGAAGTCATGTCGGCCTTCCTGGCTCAGTATTTCCTGGGGGGCGGCGAGCGGGAGCTGCCGGGCGAGGTCATCGTCAACGTGGTCAACGAGGACTTCCCGGCGCTGATCGACGCCATCGACGCTTCCCGCGGACGACAAATCAGCATCAGCCACCGGGTGCGCGGCACACGGGCGCGCTGGCAGCAACTGGCGGTGACCAACGCCGAGCAGGCACTGGCGGCGCGCCTGGCGAACCGGCAGCACATCGCCGCGCGTTTCGAGGCCCTGGCCGACGTGCTCAAGCTCGATGAACCGCCGCAGCGCCTCGAATGCTATGACATCAGTCACTCCAGCGGCGAGGCCACCGTGGCGTCCTGCGTGGTGTTCGGTCCGGAAGGGCCGATCAAGTCCGACTACCGGCGCTACAACATCGAAGGCGTGACCGCAGGCGACGACTATGCGGCCATGCATCAGGCGCTGACCCGGCGCTTCGGCAAGATCAAGGACGGCGAAGGCAAGTTGCCGGACATCCTGCTGGTGGACGGCGGCAAAGGCCAGCTCAACATGGCGCGCGACGTGATGAATGAACTGGCGGTGCCGGACCTGATTCTGCTGGGTGTCGCCAAGGGTACGACGCGCAAGGCGGGTTTCGAAACCCTGTACCTGAACGACGCCGCCCATGAATTCACGCTCAAGGGCGATTCACCCGCGCTGCACCTGATCCAGCAGATTCGCGATGAAGCCCACCGTTTTGCAATCACCGGCCACCGCGCACGGCGAGGCAAAACACGACGTACTTCGACCCTGGAAGGCGTGGCGGGCGTGGGCCCGACCCGGCGCCGCGACCTGCTCAAACACTTCGGTGGGTTGCAGGAATTGTCCCGGGCCAGCGTCGAAGAAATCGCCAAGGCGCCTGGAATCAGCAAAAAGCTTGCAGAGTCGATTTATGCAAACCTGCACAGCGAGTAGAATGCCCGCTCACCTCGTAGCCAGTTGTGCCGATGAATATCCCTAATCTGATTACCGTATTACGTGTCCTGCTGATTCCGATCTTCATTCTGTTGTTCTACCTGCCTTATCACTGGAGCTATATGGCAGCCAGTTCGGTGTTCGCCCTGGCGGCCGCCACCGACTGGCTCGACGGCTACCTGGCGCGACGCCTGGAGCAGAGCACGCCATTCGGCGCGTTTCTTGATCCTGTGGCCGATAAACTGATGGTGGCCGTCGCCCTGGTGCTGCTGGTGCAGGCCCACGCCAATTTCTGGCTGACGCTGCCGGCGGCCGTCATCATCGGTCGCGAAATCGTGATTTCCGCACTGCGCGAATGGATGGCCGAAATCGGCGCCCGCGCCCAGGTGGCGGTGTCTAACCTGGGCAAATGGAAAACCGCCGCGCAGATGCTGGCGCTGGTGATCCTGCTGGCCAACCCGCCCGCGTTTACCTTCTGGGTGGTACTGGGCTACATCCTGCTCATGGTGGCGGCGGGGCTGACGCTGTGGTCGATGGTGCAATACCTGCGGGCTGCATGGCCGCATCTGCGTACCACTGCAGAAGAAAAATAAGTTTTTTTAAATCAAGGGGTTGACGGCGTCACTGGAATCTATAGAATGGCGCCCACACCAAGCGGGAATAGCTCAGTTGGTAGAGCACGACCTTGCCAAGGTCGGGGTCGCGAGTTCGAGTCTCGTTTCCCGCTCCAGTTTGTAATGCGTTAAATGTCAGCTGTCAGGGTATTTAGCGTTTGGGGCCGAGTAGCAAAATGGTTATGCCGCGGATTGCAAATCCGCTTACGCCGGTTCGATTCCGACCTCGGCCTCCACTATAAACGAGCTCTGTAGATCACTGATTTACAGAGCTTTTTTATTTGTGCCAGCATTTGTTTTCTGATGCATTTAGACACCCTGCAAGCTTGCTTCGCCGGGTAGGGATGTATATATTCCCAGCTCTTGTCGATACTGACGGTCTGCACTCATGCTGATCGGAACATCGATACGCAACACCGCCCTGATGGTGAAATTGGTAGACACACCGGACTTAAAATCCGTCGTCCGAAAGGATGTGCCGGTTCGACTCCGGCTCGGGGCACCATCTAGATCAGGCGCTTACGGAGCAATCCGAAGCGCCTGAGTCGTTTTCCGCTTCCTTGACTCACCCATCCTTCCTCAGACCACTTCGTTGGCACGACTGCTTGCCCCTGTATTTTCGAACGCCGTGCTGCGTCATTGCGAAGGTCGTTCGCGCACCGGGGCTGAATTCAGATCGTCAAAAGACGACAGGAAACCATAGGGAGTTTTAGAAAGTGGGGCCAATCAAGCAGTAGCGGATCAGTGCTTGTTCTGAGCTTTGTTTTTGCCGGAGTACCAGGTGCACGGCGACGTCGCGTTGTGCTTCGTGAATCTCAAAGAAAATGCGGTACCGGCCGATGATCATCTTGCGATACTGCAGGATCCCCAGTGCGCTTGCTTCATCGCTAACCGCCCAGCGCATGGGAAGCTCGCTGAGCTTGGACGTAATTTCGTCGAGTAGTTCACTGACAGAAGACAGCGCTGCGGCTTGGTCCTGGTAAGCTGCCAGGTAAACGATCTGGTCTTCAATGCTTTGGTAGGCGACGTTGGTGAAACGTATGGTGTAGCGTGTAAGTGGATCGACCATTGAGCTTCCTGACTACCTGATCACTGGCCAAACTTCTGGGCCAGGCGCGCTTTCAGTTCATCCGCAGTGCTGTGCTTGCCTTCTGCATATTCCCTGGACCCGATCGCAAGCATTTTGACGATCGCAATGGCCTCATCGCGGCTTTTACGTTCGGCGTAGGACTCGATGACATAAGCGGGTACGCCGTTCTGAGTGACCACCATGGGCTCTTCCAGATCGAGATCGGCGGCATGGCGTTTCAGGTAACTGATCGTCTCGACTCTCATTGGTATCACTCCTTCGCCCGATCGGTTTGACATGTGGCTGGCAGCGCAGCCAGTGGTTGGTCAAGAGCATAGCGTAGCAGTGGTCTAAATTAAACCTGAATTCAGACCATTTGCCGGTGCTGCTGAGGCTTCCTCGTTTCAATGATCTTCGCCGATTCGTCTCGAATGGGTTGCCCATTTTTCCACCGCGCACCGTGCCGCCGATCTTCTGACGTCATAATTATTTCAAATAACTGTTCGTTTAACTTCGTACAACCCGCATACTCGCGGTTTCGGGACGGGAGGTTGTATGCGCACACGCGGACAGAAGTACTGGGACTGGGCGCGAAACGATGTGCATGTCCGCGATCATGATGAAAGGCTGCTCGATGGCACGCTGATCAACGTCCAGGTGCGGCACTGCGCCGAACTGGCGACGCAGCTGTTCATTGGCGTCTATTGCGCAAAGGGTGTGATGCTCTTTGAAGAGGCCTACTCGTCGCGCCCCGGCGAGACGATGACGCAGGCGATCGCCTGGGGCGTCGATCGAGCGAAAGAGTTGCTGGGCCCCCGCGGTATCGCGCGGCCCAGCCCGGCAAGCCCCGATCCGCTACCGCGCAGGCGCGCCCGCAAGCTGGTTTGAGGTGGCCGGCGTCTAATGGCGCTGTTTCTTAGTGATTCACATGAGCTGCCCGAAAAACCACTCAAATTCCTGCCAAGACCGCGCGCAGGAACGGGGCGGTTTTACTTTTCTTGCTCTTCGCCACGCTCTCCGGCGTCCCGCTGGCAACGATCTTCCCACCGTCTTCCCCGGCGCCGGGGCCCATGTCGATGACCCAGTCACTCTGAGCGACGACGCGCATTTCGTGTTCGACGACGATCACGCTGTGGCCATTGTCGACCAGTGCGTTGAGTTGCACCAGCAGACGGTCGACGTCGCTGGGGTGCAGGCCGGTGGTGGGTTCGTCGAGTACGTATAGCGTGGCGCCGCGTGGGTTGCGTTGCAGCTCGGTGGCGAGTTTGATGCGCTGGGCCTCGCCGCCGGACAGCTCGGTCGCGGGCTGGCCAAGTCGCAGGTAACCCAGGCCGATGTCGCGCAGCACGGTCAGTGATCGCAGCACCGCCGGTTGCTCGGCGAACACCTCGACGGCCTGGTCGACGGTCAGTTGCAGCACCTGGGCGATGTTCAGGTCGTGCCAGTGCACGGCCAGGGTCTGCGGGTTGTAGCGGGCGCCGTGGCAGGTCTGGCAGGGCGCGTAGACGCTGGGCATGAACAGCAATTCGACGCTGACGAAGCCTTCGCCTTCGCACACTTCGCAACGTCCCTTGGCGACGTTGAAGGAGAACTGGCCGGCGTCGTAACCGGCGGCCTTGGCTTCATCGGTGGCAGCGAAGAGTTTGCGCACGTTGTCGAACAGGCCGGTGTAGGTGGCGAGGTTGGAGCGGGGCGTTCGGCCGATGGGTTTCTGATCGACCTGCACCAGGCGCTTGATCGACTCAAGGCCCCCGGCGATGTGGCCCCCAGTGGGTTGTGGCGCATCGTCTTCCAGGCTCGGTTCTTCCTGATCGCTGGTGGCGCTGGGGCTTCCCAGCCCTGCGCCGACGAGTTCGAGCAAGGCCTGGCTGACCAGGCTGGATTTGCCCGAGCCTGAGATGCCGGTCACCGAGGTGAAGCAGCCCAGCGGGAGTTCGGCACTGAGGTCGGTCAGGTTGTTGCGAGTGATGCCGGACAGGCGCAGCCAGTCCCTGGCCCGGCGCCGCTGGGTGCGCAGGTGGCTGTGTTCGGCGAACAGGTGCAGGCGAGTGCGCGAGGCTTCGACCTGCGCCAGTCCTGCCGGCGGGCCGCTGTACAGCACGCGTCCTCCGTGCTCGCCCGCTGCCGGGCCGACATCCACCAGCCAGTCGGCGCGGCGCATGGTCTCCAGATCGTGCTCGACCACGAACAGCGAGTTGCCAGCGGCCTTGAGTTGCTGAAGCGCAGCGAACAGCGCTTCGCTGTCGGCCGGATGCAGCCCGGCCGAAGGTTCGTCGAGCACGTAGATCACCCCGAACAGCTGCGAGCCCAGTTGGGTGGCCAGGCGCAGGCGCTGCAATTCGCCTGAGGACAGCGTCGGCGTGCTGCGGTCCAGTGCCAGATAGCCCAGGCCCAGGTCGGTCAGGGTGCTGACCCGGGCCAGCAGATCCTGAGCGATGCGTTGCGCGGCCAGGCGTTTCTCGATCGACAGGTCGGGGTTGGCCGGATCGTCACAGGCGCTTTCCATGGCCACCGGGCGCAGCACTTCGGCCAGGCGCAGCAAGGGCATCTGTGACAGCTCGCCGATGTCCAGGCCAGCGAAGGTCACGGACAACGCCTCACGCTTCAGGCGCTTGCCCTCGCAAAGCGGGCAGGGGCTGCCGCGCATGAACTGCGAGACACGCTTTTTCATCAGCGCGCTTTGTGAGTGAGTGAAGGTGTGCAGGATGTAGCGCCGCGCACCGATGAAGGTGCCCTGATAGCTGGGTTCGAGTTTGCGCTTGAGGGCGACGCGGGTTTCTTCCGGCGTCAGGCCTGCGTAGACCGGCGCGGTGGGTTGCTCTTCGGTGAACAGAATCCAGTCGCGCTGCTTTTTCGGCAGGTCGCGCCACGGGATGTCGACGTCATAGCCGAGGGTCACCAGGATGTCGCGCTGGTTCTGCCCCTGCCAGGCCAGCGGCCAGGACGCCACGGCGCGCTGGCGGATGGTCAGCGAGTCGTCCGGCACCATGAGTTCTTCCGGCACCTCATAGACCCGGCCCAGGCCGTGGCACTCGGGGCACGCGCCTTGTGGCAGGTTGGGTGAGAAGTCTTCGGCGTACAGCATCGGCTGGCCCGCGGGATAGCTGCCTGCGCGGGAATAGAGCATGCGAATCAGGCTCGACAGTGTGGTCACGCTGCCCACCGATGAGCGCGTGCTCGGCGTGCCGCGCTGCTGTTGCAGGGCCACGGCCGGAGGCAGGCCTTCGATGGAATCGACGTCCGGCACGCCGACCTGATCGATCAGCCGCCGGGCATAGGGCGCCACCGACTCGAAGTAACGCCGTTGGGCTTCGGCATACAGCGTGGAAAAGGCCAGCGATGATTTGCCCGAGCCGGATACCCCCGTGAACACCACCAGTGCGTCGCGAGGGATATCGACGTCGACTTCCTTGAGGTTGTGCTCGCGGGCGCCCCGTACCTTGACGAAGCCGGGTTGGTTCGCAGGAGCAGTGACGGTGACGGAGTCCGGCAGGTGTGGCGCAGTTGTCATCGGGGGGCCCGGGGTCGAATGAATTCAGAAGCCAGCTTAACGGTTGGCGCTGCGGGTTGCAGGCTCATGTTTTCTTTTCGGCCACCTCGCGCAGGGCTTCGGCGGCCTGTAGACCCTTGAGAAAACCCGCCAGCGCCGCTTCTTCCAGGCGCAGGCCCTTGCGTTGGCGCGAGCGAGGCAGTTTAGCCAGTTCCCCGACCACGAACGCCTCCAGCACCGCCGGATGGATGTAGCACTTGCGACAGACCGCCGGGGTGTTGCCCAGCAGGCGCGCGACCTCCTTGACCATGGCAACGATGTGTTTTTTTGCGTCGGCCTCCGGTTCCCAGTCCAGCTTGCGCAAGGTGGCCAGAGCCATGGCGCTGCCGGCCCAGGTGCGGTAGTCCTTGGCGGTGAAGTCCGCGCCGGTCAGGTTGTGCAGGTACTGGTTGATGTCCGATGAACTGACGCTGTGACGCTCACCGTCGGCGTCCAGATACTGGAACAGGTTCTGCCCAGGCAGCTCCATGCAGCGCTTGATGATGTTGGCCAGGCGGCGATCGGTAACACTGACCCGATGCTCGACGCCGCTCTTGCCGCGAAACTCGAACAGGATCTTGTTGCCATGCACATCGACGTGCTTGTTGCGCAGGGTCGTCAGGCCGTAGGAGCGGTTGTCGCGGGCGTACTGGCTGTTGCCGATGCGGATCAGCGTCTGGTCCAGCAGCGAGACCACCGCCGCCATGATCTTCTCCCGACCCATGCCGGGCATGGCCAACTGCGCTTCCAATTGCTTGCGCACCTTGGGCAGGACCAGGCCGAAGGCGATCATGCGCGAGTACTTGTTCTCGTCGCGCACCTCGCGCCAGCGCGGGTGGTAGCGGTACTGCTTGCGCCCCCGGGCATCGCGGCCGGTGGCCTGCAAGTGGCCGCGCGGGTCGGCGCAGATCCACACATCGGTGTAGGCGGGCGGGATGACCAGTGCGTTGATGCGCTTGATTTCGGCTTCGTCGCGAATGCGTTCGCCGCGTGTATCGAAATAGACGAATTTGCCGCGCAGGATCTTGCGTGTCAGGCCCGGCTGGCTGTCGTCGACGTAGTGCAGATCCTTGGGCAGGTCCTCGATCAAGGTGGCATCGGGCATGGGTGGCAATCTCCGGGGCTGGTCCTTGCATTGACCATGATGCCGCTCGGCAGTGCCGATTATCTTTTTCTCCCGAGATCGACGATTCCCTCGTAGCAGTCCGGCTTGCCGGCGGTCTGGTGCGCAGCGGCAGCAAACCCTGTGCATGCGGTGTGCCTGACACGGCCAAGACGGATGGTTTTACTGCCGCTGCGCGCCAGGACGCCGGCAAGCCGGACTGCTACGGGGACGGCGTTAGCTGGGCGATCACGTTAGCCGGTCGCTTTTGATCTGGCTTTTGATTTTCGTGCGCAATAGCCCAGACGCCGCCAAACGCGACTTGGGTGCAGGCTGAACGGAGGTCTCGCGGAGTGGGACGAGCGACAGGATGTCGCGAGAGGCGCGTGGGCCATGGATGGCCCTTTCGCGCCGGGCCCACGGAGCGAGGCCGGAGTGAAGGTAGTCCGACGAAGGAGGACCCAAACCAGGAGCAGGACACCTTGGTTACTTGGGTGTCTTTTCCAAGTAACTCGACGAAGTCGAAACAGATCTGACGTTAGGAAGAGCGCCTTTGATCTTGCTCTCCATTCGTACGCGATTAGTCTGACACGGCCCGATCGCCTGGTGCTACTGCCGCTTCGGTCGGACGCGACCCAGGGCGGGAGGGCGTGTCGCTACGCCAGCAACGCCACCGACTTGATCTGCGCCCACAGACGCTGCCCCGGATGCAGCCGCAACTGATCCCGCGAATAGCGGGTGATGCGCGCCAGCAGCGGAGTGCCCTGGGCGTCCAGCCGCACCAGTACATGAGCGGCATTGTCGGCGTTGGCTTCGCTGATCACGGTCACCGGCAGGCGATTGAGAATGCTGCTTTGGCTGTCAGGCTCCAGGGTCAGGCTGACATCCCGCGCCTGGACCTTCAGGCGCAGCGGTTTGCCGCCTTGCAGAGGGGCGTGGGCCACGCGGATCGCAAGATCGCTGCCCGGCAGATTGACCGTCAGCAACTGGTAGGCATCGTCGTAGGCATTCACCGTGCCTTCGACGATCACCCCGGCGTCGTCGTCCATCGCCAATGGCAGGTCCAGCCGCGCCAGGGTTTCGCCGATCGGTGCACTGGCCAGTGCCTTGCCGTTGCTGAGCAAGACCAGATGATCGGCCAGCCGAGCGACCTCGTCCTGAGAGTGGCTGACGTAGAGCATGGGGATGTCCAGCTCGTCGTGCAGCCGCTCCAGATACGGCAGGATCTCCCGCTTGCGCGGCGCATCCAGTGCCGCCAGCGGCTCGTCGAGCAGCAGCAGGCGAGGGCTGGTGAGCAAGGCGCGGGCGATGCCGACGCGCTGACGCTCGCCGCCGGAGAGCTTGTCCGGCTGGCGCTCCAGAAGATGATCGATGCCCAGCAGGCTGCTGGCCTGTTCGAGCTTGACCTTGCGTTCACTGGCCGCGATGCGCTTGAGGCCGAATTCCAGATTGCTGCGCACGGTCAGGTGCGGGAACAGGCTGGCTTCCTGAAACACGTAGCCGAGCGGGCGCTTGTGGGTCGGTAGAAAGATGCCGTTGTCGCTGTCCTGCCAGACCTCGCCATTGACCCGGATAAACGCCTGGGAGGCTTTTTCCAGCCCCGCGATGCAGCGCAGGCAGGTGGTCTTGCCGGAGCCGGAATGCCCGTACAGCGCGGTGACGCCGCGTCCGGGCAGGTTCAGCTCGACATCTACGCAGAATTCGGGGAAGTCCACCTTCAGGCGTACTTCGAGTGCCGTGTTCATGGGTCAACTCCAGGCCGATTTGGTCTTGCCGCTGGAGTAGAGCGCCAACAGAACCAGGAAGGAGAACACCAGCATGGCGCCGGCCAGCCAGTGCGCTTGGGTGTATTCCAGGGATTCGACGTGGTTGTAGATCTGCGTCGAAACCACCCGGGTTTTTTGCGGAATGTTGCCGCCGATCATCAGTACCACCCCGAACTCGCCCACGGTGTGGGCAAAGCCCAGGATCGCGCCGGTGATGAAACCGGGGCGCGCCAGTGGCAGCACCACCGAGAAGAACGTATCCCAAGGGCTCGCACGCAAGGTTGCAGCCACTTCAAGTGGACGCGGGCCAATGGCGACGAAGGCGTTCTGCAGCGGCTGGACCACAAACGGCATCGAGTACAGCACCGAGCCGATCACCAGCCCCGTGAAGCTGAACGTCAGCGTGCCCAGGCCGATGCTCTGGGTGAACTGCCCCAGCGCACCGTTAGGCCCGAGCATCAGCAACAGATAGAAACCGATCACGGTGGGCGGCAGCACCAGAGGCAATGCCACCACCGCGCCAACCGGTCCCTTGAGCCAGGACCGGGTGTGCGCCAGCCACAGCGCAATGGGTGTGCCGACGATCAGCAGGATCACGGTGGTCAGCGACGCCAGTTTCAGCGTCAGCCAGATCGCGGCGAGGTCGGCACTGTCCAGCGGCATTTACAGCTGGTATCCGAACGACTTGATCACGGCAGCGGCTTTCGGGCCCTTGAGGTATTCCATCAGCGCCTTGGCGGCAGCGTTGTCCTTGCCTTTGTTGAGGATCACCGCGTCTTGCTTGATTGGCTCATGCAGGTTGGCTGGTACGATCCAGGCCGAACCGCCCGTCAGCTTGCCGTCCTTGAACACTTGCGACAGGGCGACGAAGCCCAGCTCGGCGTTGCCGGTCTGCACGAACTGATAGGCCTGGGCGATGCTCTGGCCTTCAACGATCTTGGCCTTGGTGGCGTCGGTCAGGCCCAGTTTGTCCAGTACCTGGGTCGCGGCCAAACCGTACGGCGCGGCTTTCGGGTTGGCGATCGACAGGTGCTGGTACTCGTTTTTCTTCAGCACAGCGCCCTTGTCATCGACATAACCTTCCCTGGCCGACCACAGCGCCAGGGTGCCGACGGCGTAGGTGAAGCGTGAGCCCTTGACGATCTCGTTCTCGCTTTCCAGCTTGGCCGGGGTGGTGTCGTCAGCGGCCAGGAACACTTCGAACGGCGCGCCGTTCTTGATCTGGGTGTAGAACTGGCCGGTGGCGCCGAACGAGGCCACCAGCTTGTGGCCGGTGTCCTTTTCGAAGTCCTTGGCGATGGCCTGGATCGGCGCGGTGAAGTTGGCGGCCACGGCCACCTGGACTTCATCAGCGAAAGCGCTGCTGGCCGACAGGGCTGCGAAAGCCAGCGTGAGGGATGTCAGGGTCGTGCGAAGGGATGTGACGCGCATGGAACAGCTCCGTGTTGTTTTTTTGAAGTGATGACTCATGTCGGCGCGAAACCCGGTCACGGATACCCGATCACCAGTAGCGGCCAAACGCTATGCACCGGAATATATAGCGTGTCATCACTTCAAGGAAGCCTGTTCTGCTGCGCATTCAATCAGTTGCGCCGGCAATCAACTGCGCAGGCCGCCGAGTTTCTCCAGGGTCTGCACGGCCAGTTGGCGAGTCAGTTGTTCTGCAGGTAACTGGTGCTTGATGCCGACAGCCTGCCCCGCCCACAGATTCATGAAGCCAGGGTTGCCCTGAGGCTCGGCCTTGGCCCGCAGCGGCATCAACGCGCCGCCAGCGGTAGGGAAGGCCGGCGCCTGCGGGTTGATCGGCCCGATTTCGCTCATGATGCGGTTGACGATGCCCCGTGCCGGGCGCCCGGTGAACAGGTTGGTGATCGCGGTCTGGCTGTCCTTGGCGCTGGCGAGTGCGGCTTTGTGCAGCATTGATACCTTGGCTTCAGGGCTGAACAGGTAGGTGGTGCCCAATTGCACTGCCGATGCGCCGAGCATGAAGGCCGCAGCGATGCCGCGACTGTCGGCGATGCCGCCTGCGGCGATCACCGGCACTTTCACGGCATCGGCGATCTGCGGTACCAGCGCCATGGTGCCGACTTGGGTGTGCAATTGATCGCTGAGGAACATGCCGCGATGCCCGCCGGCTTCGCTGCCCATGGCGATGATCGCGTCACAGCCGCGCTGCTCCAGCCAGATGGCTTCATCCACCGTGGTGGCTGAGGAGATGACTTTGGCACCGGTCGCCTTGACCCGGCGCACGAAATCCTCGGATGGCAGGCCGAAATGGAAACTGACGACTTCTGGCTTGAGCTCTTCGACCAGCGCACAGCTGGCTTCGTCGAAGGGCGCACGGTTGGACTTCGGCGTCGGTGCGTCGAAGTCCGCACCCAGCTCCAGGTAATAAGGCTTGAGCAGTTCTTTCCAGGCCTGATCGGCTGCCGGGTCTGCTTCCGGATTCTGATGGCTGAAGAAGTTCAGGTTCAGCGGTGCGCGGGTGCCGGCGCGAATCAGCGCAACCTCTTCTCGAATCTGTTCATGGCTGAGCATGGCGCATGGCAGTGAGGGCAGGCCGCCTGCGTTGCCCACCGCGATGGCCAGCCCGGATCCTGCGGCGCCGGCCATGGGGGCGAGCAGAATGGGCACTTCGATACCAAACAGCTTGAGGAGGCGGGTGTCGGGCCAGGCGATCATGGGCAGGTTCTCCATAGGCAGGGGAAAGACATCGCGAGAGCAGTGGCAGACGCGCTCTCAATATCAGGAAACATTTCGGTTGATTTAATAGACGGTCGGTCTAATATGCAACCCCATGAATGAAATGATCGCAAAACCCAGACGCCCGGGCCGTCCGCCGAAAATCGCCCGGCCTGACGACTTCGACACCCGTGAAGCGCTGATCCGCTGCGGGGTCGAAGTGCTGACCGAGCAAGGCTTCATGGCCACCGGCATCGACAGCATTCTCAGGCGTATCGGCGTGCCCAAGGGCTCGTTCTATCACTATTTCGCCAGCAAGGAAGTCTATGGCCTGGCCGTGCTGGACAGCTACGCCGGTTATTTCGCCCGGCGTCTTGATCGCTGGCTGCTCGATGAAGCGCTGTCGCCGCTGGAGCGTCTGGTCGGTTTCGTCCAGCACTCCAAGGCCAGCATGGCCCGCTACGGGTTCCGCCGAGGTTGTCTGGTGGGCAACATGGGCCAGGAAGTCAGCGTATTGCCGGAAGGTTTTCGTGATGCCCTGGAAACCGTATTCCTGGACTGGCAACGGCGCTTGAGCGCGTGCTTCGACGCTGCAAAACAGGCCGGCGAACTGCCGCGCAACGCTGATTGCGCGGAGCTTGCCGCGTATTTCTGGATCGGCTGGGAAGGCGCGGTATTGCGCGCGCGGCTGGTTCAAAGTGACACCCCACTCAACACCTTCATCGCCGGGTTTCTGCGCGGGTTGCCGCGCTGATACCGGGCGGGTGTTTTTCGACGCTTGTTTATAGACGACCGGTCTAAATGGAGGCTCGGCATGTTCAACGGGATTCTGATCGACAAAGACGACGCGGGTTACCACGTGAAACTGACGGCCATCGATGATGCCCAGTTGCCGCCCGGTGATGTGACAGTGCGCGTGGCCTACAGCACGCTCAATTACAAGGACGCGCTGGCGATCACCAACAAGGGGCCGATCGTGCGCAGGTTTCCGATGGTGCCGGGCGTCGATCTGGCCGGGACGGTGGAGCAGAGCAGCGACCCGGATTTCAGGCCCGGCGATCAGGTCCTGCTCAATGGCTGGGGCGTGGGTGAAGGGCATTGGGGTGGCCTTGCGCAACGGGCGCGCCTTGAAGGTAAATGGCTGATCCCGCTGCCCGAGGCGTTTAGCGCCTCTCAGGCCATGGCGATCGGCACGGCGGGTTACACCGCGATGCTGGCGGTCATGGCGCTGGAGAAAAACGGCGTGACCCGGGATTCGGGGGAGATTCTCGTCACCGGCGCCAATGGCGGCGTGGGCAGTTTCGCCATCGCCATTCTGGCGCGGCTCGGTTATCGGGTGGTGGCGTCCACCGGCCGCCTGGAGCAGAGCGACTACCTCAGGCAGCTGGGCGCTGCCGAAATCATCGATCGCAATACGCTCTCCGAACCCGGCCGCCCTCTGGGCAAAGAGCGTTGGGCTGGCGCAATCGACTCGGTGGGCAGCCACACCCTGGCCAATATCTGCGCCAGCACCCGCTACTGGGGCGTGGTGGCGGCCTGCGGCCTGGCTCAGGGCATGGAGTTTCCTGCCTCCGTTGCGCCGTTCATTCTGCGCGGCGTGACGCTGGCCGGCATCGACAGCGTGATGCGTCCGCGCAAGGACCGCATCGAGGCCTGGGCGCGTCTGGCCACTGACCTGGATCGCGATGCGCTGGCGCTGATTACACGGGAAATCGGCCTGGACGAGGTGATCGAAACCGCCGCGCAGCTGATGAACGGCGAGGTGCGTGGCCGCGTGGTGGTCGACCTTCAACGCTGAGTCCCAGGCGTGGTGGCGGCGGATGCCTGCTTGCCAGGGTCTATATCGTCGATGCGCAGGATGCGAATCTCGCCAGCGGCCGGATGCAGAGGGTTGATGATCAGGCAGTGCGTCTGCTCCATCGCCAGCGACGGCAGAATCAGGCCCAGTTGCTCGCCGCCTTCGAGCCAGCGCGTGCCGAAATCCATACTGGCCTGGTCCGCTGGCAGGGCATTCCAGCCGGCGGGCAGTTGCTCGGGCGGGACTTCCCGGTACAGCGCCGGATCTTCCGGCAATTGCAGGTGCATGAGCAGGAGCGGGGGGCGAGGTATTTCACCGGCGAGCAATACCCGCTCCAATGCCGCTGCGGCGGGGCTGAGGCTCAGGTAGAGGGCCGGGTGGTCGGGATGGTTCCAGCGCCCGCCCGATTTTGCCGGGCCGGCCCCGGTGAGGTCTTCGATCTGTGCGGCCTTGCCGACTTTCCAGGCCTGCATCAGCAAACCCCGCCGTGTTCCAGCGCCGCGAGCACCCGATGCACCTGAGTGCCGCCGATTTCAGTGGCGCACAGATTGATGGGGATCTGCTCGCCCAATGCCCGGTTGGGGGTGATCATCCAGCGTTGCGCGGCGGCCTGGCTGCCGAAGATTACCGCCGCACGCACTGCCACCGCAGCCACCCGGGCAAGTCGCTCCGAGCCGACGAGGTCCAGCGGGCGGTGTTGGCGTTGACGCCGTTCGAGGGTGGAGACCGAGCTGCTGAGCAGCGCTTCGAGTTGGCTGTTGCTCAGGTGAAAGGCATTGCGCACCGCCTTGACCCAGGCTGGCGGGAAGCCTGTGCGCATGTAGGCCAGGCGTTCGGTGTCGTTGCGGGTGTTGAGTTGGTCGGCAATCAGCCAGAAGGCCGAGCTGGCATCACTGTTCGCGGATGGAGAAATGGCTGGCACGTCCGTGTTCCTCGATTCGGCTATCAAGGGTTGGAGACGTTACGCCGCTGTCACGGTTTCTCAAGCGCCAAGCTGTTACAGGCATTTTCCCGGGCTTCCCGATCAAGCAACTGGCGCTTGCGTTCAGCACCCCAGCGGTAGCCCGACAGGCCGCCGTCGCTCCGCACCACGCGATGGCAGGGAATGGCGACAGCCAGGTGGTTGGCGCCACAGGCCTGGGCCACGGCGCGGAAGGATTTGGGTGCGCCGATGCGCTGGGCGATTTCGGCGTAGCTGACCGTCGTGCCGGGTGGAATCAGCGCCAATGCCTGCCACACGCGCTGTTGAAACGCCGTGCCTTGCAGGTCCAGCGGCAAGTCCAGTCCGATGCCGGGGGCTTCGATGAAGCCGACCACTTGGGCGATCAGGCGCTCGAACCGGGCGTCGCCGCCAATCAACCTCGCGCTGTGAAATTGTTTCTGAAGATCCTGTACCAGTTGATCGGGGTCGTCGCCCAGCAGGATGGCGCAAACCCCACGCTGGCTTTGCGCGACCAGGATGGAGCCGAGAAAACACTCGCCCACGGCAAAGTAGATGTCGGCGTTGCAGCCGCCTTTGCGGTAGTCGGAAGGCTTCATGCCCAAGAGCTTCGCGCTGGACGCGTAGAAGCGGCTGTTGGAGTTGAAACCCGCGTCGTACATGACGTCGGTGATGGTCCCGGACTCGGTGTCGGGCTCAGCCAGCCGGCTGCGCACTTTGCCGGCCCGGTGGGCGTTGGCCCAGGCCTTGGGGGTCAGGCCGGTGACGGCCTTGAACACGCGATGCAAGTGCCAAGGGCTCATGTTCACGTGTTGGGCCAGTTCATGCAGGCTGGGCGGTTGCTCGGCCTGGGTGATCTGCCGGCATACCTGTTCCACCAAGGCCGCGTGCTGGCGTGCCAGGTGGCTCTGGTCGGCAACTGCGCGTTTGCTGGGGCGAAAACCGGCGGCTTCGGCCTGCTCGGCACTGTCGAAGAACACCACGTTCTCCGGGCGCGGCAGGCGTGACACGCTGCCGGGGCGGCAGTAGATCCCGGTGGTGCGCACCGCGTAGACAAACTGCTGATCTGCCGCAGCATCGCGCGCCACGACAGCCGCCCAGCGCGGATCGTCATGCTGCTCGGCCGTGCGTTTGGCGTTCGCTGTCGCCGGTAATTTGTTACACGCCATGACCGCTGTTCTCCGCCTTTGTCCTGATGTGCCACAGGTTAGCGCTGATTGCGGGTGTGGAAACTCCGAGTCTTGCGCTCAAATTCAGGCCAGCATCGGCGGCAGGGTGCCCAGCAGCGACACCGCGCCCAGCGCCAGCGCGCCAAACAGGCATTCGAGCAACACGCTGACCCTGAGCCAGGACAGATTCAGCACAGAACTGCGCGCCAACTGACGATTGATCCCGGCCAGCGCCAGCATGCACAACACCATCGCAACCTTGGCCCCCAGCACCAGGCCAAAGCCTGACAGCGCAGGCGCCGGCCAGATCGCGCCGCTCAAGGCGCGGACGTTGATCATCCCGGTGACGACGATCAGCGCCACCAGACCGTAACCGATGCCGCTGAAGCGCGAAAGCAACGCGCCCATGTCTACGCTGTTCGGGCCGAGCAACAGCGTGGCCAGCATCGCCAACCCGCCAAGCCAGGTGGCGACGCCGAGCAGATGCAGCATCTGATTGGCGATCAACAACTGGCCCCGGGTGCCGTCGAACATCGCGCCATGGCCGACCGGCGCCAGCGTCACCAACAGCAAGGTGGCCAATAGCAGTTGCAGCCCAGGCCGGTTGCGTCCGCAGATCAACGCGCACAGCACCACTGCCACATTCAGCAACAAATGCGCGATCCAGATGTGGCCGAAGAAGGTGTGAGTCAGCACCAGGGTCAGTGTTTGTGCATCCAGCGCGTCGCGCCAGCTGTCGGTCATGTTGGCCGCAGTGAGCACTAGCCAGCCCAGCGCGCTGAGCAGCGCGACGCCCGCGATCAGGCCCAGCGCCCGATCCAGACGCCGGCTGGCGGGAGCGGCCTCGAACGGGCGCAGCGCGGCAGTGAACAGGGCGTGACGGAACAGGCCGATGCCGAATAGCAGGAGCACTGCGCCGAAATGCACGAATCGGCACAGGATCAATCCTTCATGCATGGCGTTATGGCGTCACCTTGAAGCGGTACACGCCTTCGCTCTTGTGGGTGTCGACCGACACGGCGTGCCATTCGACCTTGTACTTGCCCGGCGCCAGCGGCACGGCGGGGATGACGATCAGCACTTTTTTGTTGGCAGGATCGGTGCTGACGCTCTGGGTCTGGATGATTTCGGTGCTTTCGCCCGGGCCGTCGAGGCTGATGGCGACCTTGGTGAATTTCTCCTCCACGCCTTCGGAGAAGTTCAGGCGCAGCTCTTTCGGGGAACTCACTTCGCTGTCGGCGGCGGGCAACTGGCTTTCCAGGTGGGCATGGGCAAACGCCTGGGTCGTGGTCAGGCAGGCCAGCAGAGAAAGGCAGGAGAGGGCGTGTTTCAGGCGATGGGCAGACATCAGAGGCACCTTTGGTTGTGCGGCAGCTTTTTGCAGCAACGTTCATGACAGGAACCGACAGGCATCGATTCTCGAAAATGCGAGCGCTACTAGACCAGAAACGGCCTGCCGACTCCAGTCGGACACCTCATTTGTCATTCAGGCGGGCAGCGCCTTCTGCGCGCTGCGGGCCATGATGCGCAAGTCCTCGTAAGGGTTTCTGCCCACGATCATGAACGCGTGGGTGCGGCTGGACCAATACACCACATGCATCCCGGAGCGTTCTTCGCTGCTCAGCGTGTCGTTGCCACCGTTGTTGGTGGTGATGCACAGTGCCAGCGGGCCGTGGCGCGGGTCCAGGTAGGTCAACTGGCCGATCAGCACGCCTTCGTAGTCGAGAATCTGTGCCCGACGGAAATCGGCGCCCGGCAGGCTGATCACTGCGGGTGTCAGCGGCAGGCCCAACTGGTTGCCCACCGAGCTGAGCTGAGCCCTGTGAGTGCTGTCGTCCAGATTGAGGTTTTCCAGGGTCTGCGGAGTGTACAGCGCCATGTATTCGGCCACCGAGGCACGCCAGCCGTCATCGGGCTCGGCCGCTTGCCAGTTGAGGAACAGGCGGTCCGCAGCGATGCCGGCCACCACGAAGCTGGCGGCAGTCGCAAGGAACCCCCGACGGCTCATGGTCGCCCGGTGCGCAGCGGGTGCAGCGGGCGGCAGTGCATCGAGCATCGCTTGCAGCCGGTCGGTCGGCGCCTGGTCGAGCATGGCGGCAAATGCATCGCTAAATGGCAGATCGCCGCACTTGAGCTGGTCCAGCCGTGCGGCAACGGGGGCATCGGTGCGCAGCCAATGATCGACTTCCTGGCGCTGATCGCGGTCCAGTTCGTCGTCCAGATAGGCCACCAGCAATTCGTCCGAAGGTGGTGAGTGCGCGTTGCTGTAAGTCATCGCCGTTCTCCTGTCGATTTATCCGACATGGCGCGTTGTGTTGCGGTTTCAGCCAGTTTCAAGCGTGCAGCGGCCAGCCGACTCATAACTGTGCCGACCGGGATATGCAGGATCTCGGCAGCCTCTTTGTACGAAAGCCCTTCGACATACGTCAGAAAGACCGTTTCCCTTTGCGCCTCGGGCAGGGCGTTGACGCGCTTGATCACTTGCGCGGCCAGCACCTGATCCTGCGCCTGGGTTTCGCCATCGAACGCAAGCTCCTGCTCGGCATCGACGAAGCCCTGGCCCTGACGCACCCGCTGCGAGCGGATTTCGTTGAGCCAGATCGAATGCATGATCGACAACAGCCAGCGATCCAGCCGGGTGCCGGCCATGAACTGATCGGCACGCTCCAATGCCCGGACGCAGGTGGCCTGGACGAGGTCATCGGCCAGGTGCTTTTGTCTGGACAACACCAGGCCATAGCGCCACAGACGTGGCAACAGCGGGCCCAATTCGCTGCGAATATCCGCGTCTGTAGCGATAGCGGCCTCCCGGTTTCTCGCAAGTTCGCCCGTCAGGTCTTGGGTGCGGCGCTAATGGCCTGAGCCAAGTCCTCGTATTCTTCGCACGTTCTGCCGCACAGCGTTTCGATCCTGGCCAGTTGCTCCTGGGCCAGGTCCACGCGGCCCTTGATCACGTACGCCTCACCCAGGTACTCGCGCACTTGCGCGTAGTTGGGGTCCAGCGCCACGGATTTCAGGTAATAGCCGATGCCTTCATCGGTGCGGCCCAATTTGCGGGTTGCATATCCACGATAGTTCAGCGCCTTGGCGGTGTCCGGATTTTTCAGCGTATCGAGCAGCGCCAGGGCTTCTTCATAGCGCCCGTCCTTGGCCAGGCGGTATGCGTAATCGGTGCGGTCCTCATCGGAGGTCGCCTTGCTGGTCTGCATCGTGCACTTCCGGGTCTTGCTGTCCCACACCTGGCCCTTGGGGCAGTTGGGCTTGCGCGGCGCCTCGTCGTCACCGCCGCCGCCCGAGGCAAAGGCCTGTCCGGTCAGCAGGAACAGCGCCATCAAGGCGCCTGTGAGCAAGGTGCGGCAGTCGACAGCACGTTCGTAGCGGGTTCTCATGGGTGTGATGCTCCGTGAAGTGATGCAGTGTCAGCAGATGAACACGCCAGCGGGAGCGGTTATTCGGTAGGGGACAAAGTATTTTTCACGCCCGGCAGAGGGTCGGCAGGCCGAGTGGGGGCAGGTGGGGGAGGCGTAGGCCGTGTGAGGGGGCGAAGTTGAACTTGCCTGATCCTGCAAATATCAAGGGTTGAACAGCGGAGTGCAATATGTTAGTTGGCGACGAATTAACCGGATAGTGCAATGAACATGAAGAATTATTTAAATAAAAAAAGCCACCGCACTTGACGTGGGGTGGCTAAAAAGTCTTACCAAAGGAATGATGAAGTGGAGCATGATTCGATTGCCTGATGCTGCGGATTCATCAGGCCATTGAGTCGTGTGCTTCATCGCCGACAACGGTAACACTGGATCCATCGAACTTACTATTACGAAGATCGATAGTGACTATCACCTCTCATTTATCAACCGCCTGGCGGAAAAATGCTAAAAGTTTTTCGCGTCGGGGGAGCAATCCCGCTAAATCGGGGCATCCAGCGCCTCGGGAAACAATAATGAAATGGGCTGAAAGCCTGTAGTTCTGCCGTGATTGTTCATGCGGCCCGCTGTATTTAGCCCATCTGCCATAGCGCGTATTCCACACGTTTCAAACTTCGCCTGAACTCAGGGGGATGCCCCGTTGTCCGGGGTATGCGGAACGTTGGGCCTTAATTGAGACAGGGGATAATAATGACATTCGTAAAATGGAATCTGGTCACGCTCGCGGTATCGCTGGGCGTCAGTCAACTGGCGGCCGCTGGTGTGGTGAGCGATCAGTCCGATGCCAAGGGATTCGTCGAAGACAGCAGCCTGACCGTGCACTTGAAGAACTATTACTTCAATCGTGACGGCAAAAACGGCGGTAGCGACCGCAAAGACTGGACCCAGGGCGTACTGGGTAATTTCAGTTCCGGGTTCACACAGGGTACGGTCGGATTTGGTGTTGATGCGTATGGCTACTGGGGCATCAAGCTTGACGGCGGTGCGGGGACAGCGGGCACCGGTAACCTGCCGCTGGACCGACACGGCGATCCTGAAGACGAATACGGCACGGCGGGCGGTGCCATCAAGATGCGCATCTCCAAGACCGAATTGCGCTACGGCGACCTGATGCCAGCTGCGCCGGTGTTCGCCGCCGGTGGCTCACGCCTGTTTCCGCAAACGGCAACCGGTTTCAATCTGCTGAGCAGCGACATTGCCGGTCTTGAGCTGGACGGTGGCCATTTCACTGGTGGTAACGGCCCTGTCACCACCAACCACGACCACGACATCTATGCATCCTATGCCGGTGTCACTGCATCGAGCATTGACTACGCGGGTGGCAAGTACACGTTCAACGATAATCTGACTGCCAGCCTTTATGGCTCCAATCTCAAGGATGTCTGGGATCAGTACTACGGCAATATCAACTACACCCAGCCTATTACCGGCGATCAGTCGGTGAACTTCGACTTCAATATCTATCGAACCAATGATGCCGGTTCCGCCAAAGCGGGCGATATCAGCAACACCACCTGGTCGTTGGCGGCTGCTTATTCATTCCTGACTGCGCACACCGTGACGCTGGCTTATCAGAAAGTTCACGGCGATACCCCCTTCGATTATGTGGCTTTCGGGATTAACGGCCCGGGCGACACCGCCGACTCGATTTTCCTCGCCAACTCGGTTCAATACTCGGACTTCAACGGCCCGGGCGAGAAGTCCTGGCAGGCCCGATATGACTTGAACATGGCCAGTTACGGTGTGCCTGGGCTGAGTTTCATGGCGCGTTACATCACCGGCGATAATATTGACGGCTCGCACATGCCGGCCAACAGCACGTATGTCAACTATGGCTATGGCGACGACGGCAAACACCATGAAACCGATATCGAAGCCAAGTACGTGGTTCAGGCAGGTCCGGCCAAAGACCTGTCCCTGCGTCTGCGTCAGTCGTTCCACCGGGCCAATGCCGATCAGGCCGAAGGCGATAACAACGAACTGCGCCTGATCGCCGATTACCCGATCAACGTGTTCTGATTCAGGATTTTCAGGCATGAAAAAACGCCAGGCGAGTGCCTGGCGTTTTTGTTTGCGGCCGACGATCAGTCTGGCTTGTGGTCGCCACGGATCGAGAAGTTGGCCATGTGTTCCAGGCCCTTGATCAGGCCAGAGTGGTCCCAGCCGCTGCCGCCCAGCGCGGCGCAGGTGCTGAACACTTGCTGGGCGTTGGCGGTGTTGGGCAGGTTCAGGCTCAGTTCACGCGCGCCTTCGAGCGCCAGGTTCAGGTCCTTCTGGTGCAGGGCAATGCGGAAGCCCGGGTTGAAGGTGCCTTTGATCATGCGCTCGCCGTGCACTTCCAGAATCTTGGAGGATGCGAAGCCGCCCATCAGCGCTTCACGGACCTTGGCCGGATCGGCGCCATTTTTGGAAGCGAACAGCAATGCTTCGGCGACGGCCTGAATGTTCAGGGCAACGATGATCTGGTTGGCGACCTTGGCGGTCTGGCCGTCACCGTTGCCGCCGACCAGGGTGATGTTTTTGCCCATGGTCTGGAACAGCGGCAGGGCGCGGTCGAAGGTGCCCTGGTTGCCGCCGACCATGATGCTCAGGGTCGCGGCCTTGGCGCCCACTTCACCGCCCGAGACTGGCGCGTCGAGGTATTGCGCGCCAGTGGCGCTGATTTTCTCGGCGAAGGTCTTGGTGGCCGAAGGCGAAATCGAGCTCATGTCGATCACCACCTTGCCGGCGCCGGTGCCTTCGCTCACGCCGTTTTCACCGAACAGCACGTCGTTGACCTGCGGGGTGTCAGGCAGCATGACGATGATGAACTCGGCTTCCTGCGCCACTTCACGCGGGTTGGCCAGCACCGTGGCGCCGCCTGAAACCAGCGAGGCCGGAGGTGCGACGAAGTGCTTGGACAGAATGAGTTGGTGACCTGCCTTCTGCAGGTTTTCCGCCATGGGCAGGCCCATGATGCCGGTGCCGATGAATCCGATGTTGGCCATGTTTTATGTCCTCTTCTTATGTACTTGCGCGGTCCCCTCGTAGGAGTGAGCTTGCTCGCGATTGCGATTTGTCTGTGGCAAAGGTGTTGAATGACACCACGGGTTCGCGAGCAAGCTCACTCCTACAAGGGGCGTTTTTGGTCAGATCAAATTGTGGGTCTTGAGCCAGCCAAGGCCTGCTTCGGTGGTGGTCAGCGGCTTGTATTCGCAGCCGATCCAGCCGCGATAACCCAGCCTGTCCAAGTGCCCGAACAAAAAGCCGTAGTTGATCTCGCCAGTGCCCGGCTCATGGCGGCCGGGGTTGTCGGCCAGTTGCACGTGACGAATCGCTGGCAGGTTTTTCTCGATGGTGCGGGCCAGATCGCCCTCCATGATCTGCATGTGGTAGATGTCGTACTGCAGCGACAGGTTGCGGCTGCCGACTTTCTCCCGGATCGCCAGGGCCTGGGCCGTGGTGTTCAGGTAAAAGCCCGGAATGTCCAGGGTGTTGATCATTTCCATGACCAGGTCGATGCCTTGGGCCTGCAGCTTGTCGGCGGCGTAGCGCAGGTTGTCGACGAAGGTCTTCTCGATCAGTGCATCATCGAACCCCTGGGGTTTGATCCCGGCCAGGCAGTTGACCTGGGTGTTGCCCAGCACCTTGGCGTAGGCAATGGCCAGGTCGACACCGGCGTAGAACTCCTCGACCCGGTCCGGGTGGCAGGCAATCCCGCGCTCGCCCTTGGCCCAGTCGCCGGCGGGCAGGTTGAACAGCACCTGGGTCAGGCCGTGGGCGTCGAGTTCGGCCTTGATCTGCGCCGAACTGAAATCGTACGGAAACAGATACTCGACCCCGCTGAAACCGGCGTTGGCGGCCGCTTCGAAGCGTTGCAGAAAGTCCTGCTCGGTGAACAGCATGGACAGGTTGGCGCATAAACGTGGCATGTCGGGCTCCTTGTTCTGGTTCTGTCAGGCTGCGGCTCAGTCCAGCAGGCTGATGGCGGTCGGGGCGTCGTCGCGGCTTTCGGCCAGCGATTCGAACTCGTTGATCGCATTGATCTCGGTGCCCATGGCGATGTTGGTGACGCGTTCCAGAATGACCTCGACCACGACCGGCACGCTGTACTGCTGCATCAGGCTCGCCGCCTCGGCGAACGCCGCCTGGATGTGCGCCGGGTCGCTGACACGGATCGCCTTGCAACCCAGGCCTTCGGCGACGGCAATGTGATCGACGCCATAGCCTTCCAGCTCCGGTGCGTTGATGTTGTCGAACGCCAGTTGCACGCAGTAATCGATGTCGAAGTTGCGTTGTGCCTGGCGGATCAGGCCCAGGTACGAGTTGTTCACCACGACGTGGATGTACGGCAGCTTGAACTGCGCGCCGACGGCCAGCTCTTCGATCATGAACTGGAAGTCGTAGTCGCCGGACAGCGCCACCACCTTGCGGCTCGGGTCAGCCTTGGCCACGCCCAGCGCCGCCGGGATGGTCCAGCCCAGCGGGCCGGCCTGGCCGCAGTTGATCCAGTGACGCGGTTTGTACACGTGCAGGAACTGCGCGCCGGCGATCTGCGACAGGCCGATGGTGCTGACGTAGCAGGTGTCTTTGCCGAAGAAGTGGTTCATTTCCTCGTAGACCCGCTGCGGCTTGACCGGCACGTTGTCGTAGTGGGTCTTGCGCTGCATCGTGCGCTTGCGTTCCTGGCAGCTGGCCAGCCACTGGCTGCGATCCTTGAGCTTGCCAGCGGTGTGCCACTCGCGGGCCACTTCAAGGAACATCGCCAGCGCCGCGCCTGCGTCGGAAACGATGCCCAAATCCGGCGTCAGAACGCGACCGATCTGGGTCGGTTCGATGTCAACGTGAATGAACTTGCGGCCTTCGCTGTACACCGACACGGTGCCGGTGTGGCGGTTGGCCCAGCGGTTGCCGATGCCCAGCACCATGTCCGATTCCAGCATCGTCGCATTGCCATAACGGTGCGAGGTCTGCAGGCCGACCATGCCGGCCATCTGCGGGTGATCGTCCGGAATCGCGCCCCAGCCCATCAGGGTCGGAATGACCGGAATGCCGGTCAGCTCGGCGAACTCCACCAGTGCATCGGACGCATCGGCGTTGATAATGCCGCCGCCAGCGACGATCAACGGGCGCTCCGAGGCGTTGAGCATCGCCAGGGCTTTCTCGACCTGATTGCGGCTGGCCTGAGGCTTGGTCACCGGCAGCGGTTCGTAGGCATCGATGTCGAATTCGATCTCGGCCATCTGCACGTCGAACGGCAGGTCGATCAGCACAGGGCCCGGACGGCCGCTGCGCATCAGCTGGAAGGCTTTCTGGAACACGTAAGGCACCTGGCCCGGTTCCATGACCGTGGTCGCCCACTTGGCGACGGGGGAGGCGATGGCGGCAATGTCGACCGCCTGGAAGTCTTCCTTGTGCATGCGGGCACGTGGCGCTTGGCCGGTGATGCACAGGATCGGGATCGAGTCGGCGGAAGCGGAATACAGGCCGGTGATCATGTCGGTGCCGGCCGGGCCGGAAGTGCCGATGCACACGCCGATGTTGCCGGCAATGGCGCGGGTATAACCCTCGGCCATGTGCGAGGCGCCTTCGACGTGGCGGGCCAGCACGTGGTCGATACCGCCGATTTTCTTGAATGCGGCGTACAGAGGGTTGATCGCAGCGCCGGGGATACCAAAGGCGGTATCGACCCCTTCGCGACGCATCACCAGAACGGCGGCTTCGATGGCTCTCATGATGGTCATTTTTGTTGTTCTCCTGAAACTCGATAGTTTTGGTACGTAAAACCAGAATTTGTGTACAGGATCAGCCTGATTTGAATTGAAGTTTTTGTGAATGGCTGTTTTTATCGGTTCTATCGGTATCAGGAGTATCGAATGGACCGTTACACAGAAATTCGCAGCTACGTGTTGGTGGCCACGCGCGGCAGTTTTGCCGCGGCGGCATTGGTCGAAGGCGTCACACCGGTGATCATGGGGCGGCGCCTGAGTGCGCTGGAGGAACGCCTGGGGGTCAAGCTGATTCACCGCTCCACGCGCGGCCTGACCCTGACCGACGCCGGGGAGTCGTACCTGGAAAACGCCAAGGCCGTTTTGCAGTCATTCGAGGAGCTGGACGCCAGCATCAGCGAGAACGAAAGCAGCGTGCGCGGGCACCTGGTGGTGTCGGCACCTGCCGGGTTCGGCCGCCAGCATGTGGCGCCCCATGCGCCGGAATTCCAGGCGCGTTTTCCGGACTTGCAGCTGTCGTTCAACCTCACCGACAACGTGGTCGATCTGGTGCGCGAGGGCTACGACATGAGCATTCGCATCGGTGAGGTGCTGGACCCCAACTACGTGGCCATCAAGCTGTTCGCCAACAACCGCGTGGTCTGTGGCTCGCCTGGGTACTTTGCTGAACGCGGCTACCCGAAAAGCCTTGAGGAACTGGCCGAGCACAACTGCCTGACCTTCAACCTGCAGGGCGGCCAGCATCGCGGCTGGACCTTCCAGCGCGATGGCAAGCAGGTGGCGATCAAGGTGGCGGGCAATCTGTACTGCAACGATGGCGAGTTGCTCTACGACTGGGCCAAGCGCGGGCTAGGCCTGTGCTGGCGTTCGACCTGGGAAATTCAGAACGAGATCGACAACGGCGAGCTGATCACCGTGCTGGACGAGTTTGCGCTGCCCAGTTACGACATTCAGGGGGTTTACCCGCAGCAGCATTACCTGCCGGCGAAGGTGCGGTTTTTCATCGCGTTTCTGAAGGAGGTGTACAACCGGCCGGGGTATTGGACGCGGGGGTGAATATGACACCGCCCCGTAGCAGCACGGCTTGCCGGCGGGAGCGATCTTGAGTGCGCTCCCGCCGGCAAGCCGTGCTGCTACGGACGAGGTTCATGCCGGCTCAGATCAACTCCACCGAAATCGGCGGCAAGCCACGGATTTCGCCCACCGCCAGACCCGGCCCCTTGGTCAGGTACATGCCGGTGTAGGAGCCGGTGGTGATCACCAGATCCGGGGTCACGCTCTGGCCATTTTGCGTGTGGTGATTGACCACCCACGGCAACAGCCGGCGCGGATCGCCCGCCGGGTTGGCGCCGTCGCCGGGCACGATGTCCTGATCGGCGTAGGTGAAGCTCAGGGCCGGTTCCAGAAACGGGAAGCTGGCGTCGTAGGGGATGAAGTCGCCGACGATCAGCGCGCCATGATTGAGCAGATCGCCCAGCGCCAGCAGTGGCTCGATCTTCGGCCAGGCGATGAAGCGGCTGCTGACGACTTCGATGGTGGTGCCCATCGAGCCGATGCTGGCCAGCACCTCCTCGTCGGAATAGGGCTGTTCGCGCGGCTCGAAGGTGCGGTTCAGGCGAAAGGAGATTTCCAGTTCGAGGATGGGCGAGGGGTAATCGGCGATTTCCAGCTGGCTGCCGCTGGCGAACAGCCCGTCTTCGGGCAGCAGCGCGCCATTGATGGGGCCGCCGCTGATGGATTTGGCCCCGACTTTCCAGCCGCCGACGGTGGTATCGCGCAGCCTGAGGATTTCGCGCTGCAAGGCGTAGGCGCTGGCGGCGTCGGCTGGCACGTAATCGGGGCGAATCTCGGAGATTTTCTGACCTTGGCGCATGGCGTCGACGATCAGTTCGGCAATGTTCGCAGGGTTGGACGGTAGATTCACGCGGGACTTCCTTCAGGCAGTTGAATGGAAAGTGCTCCACGGCGGACGGGGTCCATCCGCGAAGCCAGCATGCGTTACTCTAACCGCAAATGGCTGGGGCAGCGGAAGCCCTGCAGTGCCGGAAGGGCTCGAGGCCATGATTTGCGGGGGCTGCAGGGGGTAAAAAAAGCTCAGTAGAGGAAGATCAAGATCAAAATCAAAAGCGTTCTTCCTAACGTCAGACCTGTTTCGACTTCGTCGAGTTACTTGGAAAAGACCCCCAAGTAACCAAGGGGTCCTGCTCCTGGTTTGGGTCCTCCTTCGTCGGACTTCCTTCATTCCGGCCTCGCTCCGTGGGCCCGGCGCGAATGGGCCATCCATGGCCCCGCGCCTCGCGCGGCATCCTGCCGCTTGGCCCACTCCACGAGACCTCCATTCAGCCTGCACCCAAGTCGCGATTTGTGGCGTTTGTGAGATTTGCGCATGAAGATCAAAAGCAACGGCAACGGCAACGGCAACGGCAACGGCAACGGCAACGGAGTTTTTTGTGCAATCTGCTTTTGATTCTGCCCGAAGGGCGTAGCAGTCCGGCTTGCCGGCGGTCTGGCGCGAAGCGGCAGTAAAATCAGGCGACCTGGTCGTGTCAAGAAAACCGCATGCACAGGATTTGCTGCCGCTGCGCGCCAGACCGCCGGCAAGCCGGACTGCTACGGGGATGGCGTCAGCCGGAAGATGGCGTTAGCCGTGAGCTTTTGATCTGGTTTTTGATTTTCATGCGCGATAGCCCGGACAACACAAATCGCGACTTGGGTGCAGGCCGAACGGAGGTGATGTGGAGTGGGTCGAGCCGCATGGATGCGGCGAGAGGCGCGTGGGCCATGGATGGCCCATTCGCGCCGGGCCCACGGAGCGGGACCGGAGAGAGGGAACCCGACGAAGGAGGACCCAAACCAGGAGCAGGACCCCTTGGTTACTTGGGGGTCTTTTCCAAGTAACTCGGCGAAGCCGAAACGCTTCTGCCATTAGGCAGAACTCTGACAACCGCTAAAGCAGCAACTGACTATCCGCGGCCTGACTACTCATGCCAGCGCAAGCCAAAATCACCCATTCTGACAACCATCCCCCAACCGGGTGTATTCCAGATTGTGCGTCTGGCCCCTGCTGTCCACGTAAATCATGTGCGACCGCACCGGACCACATTCGGTCGCAAGGTTGCCATCGTTGGTGATGCTGATCACCTTGGCAATATCAAGATGCTGCGAATAATTGTACTCAACCGCAGCAGGCGTCGACTCGCCGCCCACGCTGCCATTGGCCGAAGCAAACGCGCTGAAAATGGAAAGCGCGGCAAACAGTGCGTATTTCATCATTTCACTCCACAGAAATCGTCAAGCAAAACGGGAAGTGTCTTGCTGTTAGTCGTCATGCTAAGAGCGTCGTACCATTTACAAAAATGGTCGATATTGATTCGCGCAATCATCGTTAGTGATAAATGCCACGCACGCGTTACTGTCAGGCTAATTGTTTCTTTTCAAGTAAATGACTGTTGCGAAAAGACCACGCAATCGCCGCTTGAAAGCAGGTCTCAACCGTTCTCGCAAGTGTCGCCAAGCCGCGTGTATTCAAGCTTGTGGGTCATACCCTTGCTGTCGACGTACTCCATCTGCGCCTTGACCGGGCCGCAGGCATTGCTGGCGTTGGCGCCGGTGCTGATACGCACGACCTTGGCGATGTCCAGGTCTTGTGTGTAATCGTATTGATTGTTC
This sequence comes from Pseudomonas sp. 2, assembly GCF_056627435.1. Taxonomy (NCBI): domain Bacteria; kingdom Pseudomonadati; phylum Pseudomonadota; class Gammaproteobacteria; order Pseudomonadales; family Pseudomonadaceae; genus Pseudomonas; species Pseudomonas sp. 2. Next base: position 322,820 of record NZ_JBWXNG010000005.1, on the reverse strand, counting down.
GAAGTCGCCGCTGCCGGGGCGGTGTTGACCGTGTCATTGGCCGAGGCGAACAGGCTGAACAGAGACAGTGCGGCAAACAGTGCGTATTTCATGACGAGCTCCAACTTTCCGATTAGAGCAAGCGACTTCGGGGTGGGCTTGCTGATGGAAGAAGTTTAAGTAAGCCAGCCGCGTGCATAGAAATACGGTCTGTCGATAAACGTCATCATTGTCGATGATGCCAGGGCCCAGTCCTGGCTATTCCGCACAGGAATCCACTGCATAAAAAACATGAATTTTATTTATGGCGCTGCGGGTCTTACCGTGACGGGATTCCGAACCCGTGGAGCCATCATGACTGCTCAGCAGCGCACCGCCGAAGACAAGGCCGAGAATCCCGCCGAACTGCACTGGAAACGCAACCTGGCCGTCTGTGTGATGGGCGCGTTCACCACCATCGTCGCCATGACGCTGTTGCTGCCGTTTCTGCCGCTGTATGTCGAGCATCTGGGGGTGAGCGATCCGGCGGCCATCGTGCAATGGTCCGGGGTGGCGTTCGGCGCGACCTTTCTTTCCGCTGCATTGACCGCGCCTTTGTGGGGCCGGCTGGGGGACCGCTACGGGCGCAAGCTGATGCTGATTCGCGCCAGCCTGGGCATGGCCATCGCCATGTCGCTGATTGGTCTGGCGGAAAACATCTACCAGTTGGTGGGGTTGCGGCTATTGGCCGGATTGCTCGGTGGCTACGCCTCCGGTGCGACGATTCTGGTCGCGACCCAGACGCCCAAGGCGCGCTCGGGCTGGGCGCTGGGCATGCTTTCGTCGGGCATCATGGCCGGCAATCTCACCGGGCCCTTGATCGGGGGCTTGCTGCCGCCGCTGATCGGCATTCGCAGCACGTTCTTTCTCGCCGGTGGGGTGATTTTCCTGACCTTTCTGGCGACCTTGTTTCTGATGAAGGAAGCGCCGCGTCCCAAAGCGGCGGCTGGGGCGCCAAAGCCTGCCACGGTGCGGGCCTGGGACGTGATTCCGGACAAGAAACCGGTGATCACCATGTTCGTGGTCGCGAGCCTGGTGATGTTTTCGATCATGTCCATCGAGCCGATCATCACGGTTTACCTGACGCAACTGCACAGCCAGAACGTGACGCTGATGGCCGGCCTGGTGATGTCGGCCACGGCGCTGGCCAGCGTGCTGTCAGCTTCGCGCATCGGCAAGCTGGCCGACCGCATCGGCCACTGGAAAGTGGTGATGGGTTGCCTGACCACGGCGGCAGTGCTGTTGATTCCCCAGGCGTTCGTCAGCAACGAATGGCAGTTGCTGGTGCTGCGCTTTCTGATGGGCATCGCCCTGGCCGGGTTGCTGCCGTGCATTGCCGCGATCATCCGCCATTCAGTACCGGACATCGTTGCCGGGCGCATGCTGGGCTATTCCACCTCCAGCCAGTACGTCGGCCAGGTGCTGGGCCCGCTGACCGGCGGCTATCTGGGCGGGCATTTTGGCATGCCCATCGTGTTCATCGTCACCTGTGTGCTGATGGCCACGTGCGCCGTGGTGATGCTGGTCATGAAACCGGTCACGATCCCGGCCTGACCGCTACAGCACGTGGGCCTGGCCGGCCGCGGAGACTCGGACAATGCTGCCCAGCGCCGGGATATCGATCCCGGGGTTGCGCACGTTGAAGCTGCGGTGGGGAATCTGCTCGCCGTTGGCGCCTAGCCTGGGCGCGAGTTCCAGAGTGAGCACGCAGGAGCCTCCAGCGAAATCGATTTCGCTGACGCAGCCTGCTGTGCCATGGTCGGCGTCGTCGTGGGCGAAGGACACCTTCAGCTGTTCAGGCCGCAGCATGATCTGTGCGGTGCCCTGACGGCGCGGCTTGATCACCGGGATCGTGCCTAGCTCGCAGGTGGCGGTTTCGCCTTCCACCCACGCCGGGAGAATGATGGCCTCACCGAGAAACAGCGCGGTCTGCTCGTCCACCGGCTGGCGGTACAGCGCCATCGGCGGGCCGGCCTGCACCAGCCGGCCCTGGCGCATCACCGCCAACTGATCGGCGAACGACAAGGCTTCGGCCTGATCGTGGGTGACCAGAATCGTAGTGATTCCGGCGTCGGACAGCAGCTTGCTCACGGCCCGCCGCATGCTGCCGCGCAGGCCCGTGTCGAGCGCCGAGAACGGCTCGTCCAGCAACATGATCGCCGGGTTCTGCGCCAGCGCCCGGGCCAGAGCGACCCGCTGTTGCTGGCCGCCCGACAGTTCATGGGGACAGCGCTCGCTCATCGAGGTTTCCAGCGAGACCATTTCCATCAGCTCAAGGACCCGCTGGCGCTTGCTGGAGCGATCACCGCTAAGGCCGAAGCCGATATTGGCCGCCACCGACAGATGCGGGAACAGCGCGCCGTCCTGGGGCACGTAGCCGATATTGCGCTGGTGGGCGGCCACTTGCCGGGTCTCGTCCACCAGCGGCTTGGCGTGCATAGTGATGCGTCCGCTGTCGGGGAATTCGAAACCGGCGATCATGCGCAACAGCGTGGTCTTGCCCGAGCCCGAAGGCCCGACGATGGCCGTGCGGCTGCCGGGGGCGATGGCCAGGTTGACATTGTTCAGGGCAACGACGCTGCCGAAGGACTTGTGCAAAGCGTGCAATTCAAGGGCGTTCATCGGCCAGCCGTGCGTCGGGATTGGTGATAGAGAAGGGCGGTCAGCGGCAGCGACAGCAGCACCATGATCAGCGCGTAGGGCGCTGCGGCTGTGTAGTCGATTTCGCTGGTCATGGCCCAGAAGCCGGTGGCCAGGGTGCGGGTGCCGCTGGGGGAGAGCAACAGGGTCGCGGTCAGTTCGTTGGTGATGGCCAGGAACACCAGCGCGGCGCCGGCCGCCGCGCCGGGTGCCGTCAGGCGCAAGGTCACTTGCCACAGCGCCTGGGCCGGTGAACGTCCCAGGCTTTGCGCGATGTTTTCCAGCTCGACAGGCGCCTGGGCGATCCCCGCACGCAGGCTGACCAGCGCCCGTGGCAGGAACATCAGCAGGTAGGCCAGCAACACGGTGATTTCGGTCTGATAAATCGGCCGCGCCACTCTGATCGTGACCGTCACCAGCGCCAGCGCAACGACGATGCCGGGCAATGAACTGGTGATGTAATTGCAGCCTTCCAGCACACGGTTGAACCGCCCCGGCGCGCGGATCGACAGCCAGGCAATGGGAAAGGCGGCCGCAGTGATCAGAACGGCGCCGGTGCTGGCGAGTACCAGTGTTTGCCGCACGGCGTCGAGCAGACCGTCCTGCTGCCACACCTCACCGCCACCGGCGATCAGCCAGCGCGCCAAGGTGATCAACGGTACGCCCAGCGCCAGCGCAGTCACCAGCAAGGGCAGCGTCAGGCAGAGCAACGTGGCCGAACGGCTCAAACGCTGAAGTTGCGGCTCACGGGCGCTGCCCGACCCCAGCCGGGCATAGCGCGCCTTGCCGCGGGCGGCGGATTCAAGGGTCAGCAGCGCCAGGCAGAGCAGGGCCAGCACACCGGCGAGCATGTTCGCCGCCGGGCCGTTAAAGGACGACTGGAACTGATCGAAAATCGCCGTGGTAAAGGTGTCGAAGCGAATCATCGCAAACAGCCCGTACTCGGCCAGCAGGTGCAGGCCGATCAGCAGCGACCCACCGCACAACGCGAGACGCAATTGCGGCAGCACCACGCGAAAAAACACCGCCGCAGGCTTGAGCCCCAGCGACTGGCCAACATCTTCGATGGCCGGGTCCAGCCGGCGCAGCGTCGCGGCCACCGGCAGGTAGAGAAACGGGAAATAGGCCAGCACCGACACCAGCACCGCACCGGGCAAGCCGTGCAGTGAAGGCACCAGGCTGACCCAGGCGTAACTGTGGACGAAGGCCGGCACCGCGATGGGCGCGGTGGCCAGCAGCGACCAGATTCGACGCCCCGGCAAATCACTGCGCTCGGTCAGCCAGGCCAGCGCCAGCGACAGCGCAATGCACAGCGGCAAGGTGATCAGCACCAGCAGCAGGGTGTTGAGCAACAGCTCGGCCACGCGCGGGCGAAACACCAACTGGACGATGCTGTCCCAGCCGCTGATCACGGCGATGTAAATGACAAAGCCCAGCGGCAGCAACGACAGCAGCGAGACCAACAGCGAACTGCCGGTGATCCACGCCGCCATGCGCCGCCCGGGTCTGCGCCTGTGCAGGGCCGCCGGGGTGGCCGAAACGACCCCGGTGGCTTTTGTTGCAAGATGAGGCAAGGGTTCCGGTTGCACGGTTTACAGCAGCCCGGCCTGGGTCATCAGCTCGACCACCTTCTTGTTGTCGAGCTTGGAAGCATCGACGGCCGGGGCATCGAGATCAGCCAGCGGCGCCAGTTTCGGGTTGGACGCCGCGCCCTGGCCCACCGCGTATTCAAACGACTTGCCGTCCTTGAGCACGGCCTGGCCCTTGGCGCCGGTGATCCACTTGATCAGTGCCTGAGCCTGCTCCTGGTGCTTGCTGGACGCCAGCACGCCACCGCCGGAAATGCTCACGAAGGCGCCCGGATCCTTGTGCTTGAAGTAGTGCAGGGCGGTGTTCTTGCTGTTTTCGCCGGTCTTGGCCTGATCGACGAAGCTGTAATAGTGGAAGATCACGCCGCTTTCGATCTGCCCGGCGTTCACTGCCTTGAGTACCGCGCTGTTGCCGCGATAGGCGGTGAAGTTGGCCTTCATGCCCTTGAGCCAGTCCAGCGTGGCCGCTTCACCCTTGAGCGCGAGCATGCCGCCGACGATCGCCTGGAAGTCGGCACCGGCCGGCGAGGCGGCCCAGCGGCCTTTCCATTCAGGGCTGGCCAGATCGAGGATCGATTTGGGCAGCTTGTTTTCGGCCAGCTTTTCCTTGTTGTAGACGAACACCGTCGAACGCGCGGCGATGCCGACCCAGTTGCCGTGGGCCGGACGATAAGGTTCAGAGACCTGCGACAGCGTGGCCGGCGCAATCGGTGCGAACAGACCGGCGTTGTCGACCAGCACCATCGACGGCGAGTTTTCGGTCAGGAACACGTCGGCCGGCGATGCCTTGCCTTCCTGCACGATCTGGTTGGCCATTTCAGTGTCATCGCCGTTGCGCAGCGTGACCTTGATGCCGGTGTCCTTGGTGAACCCCTCGACCCAGGCCTTGGTCAGGCCTTCATGTTGGGCGTTGTACACGACGATGCCGTCATCGGCATGGGCGCTGGCGCAGGACCAGGTCAGAGCGACGGCCAGTGCGGCCTTGGCGAAAGCGGGTCGGTGCAGAGTCATTTTTATGCTTCCCGAAGAGGTGTGGGAGTCGTGAGACCGCCAGGTGCGACAGCGGTGTGATGAGTGTAGGACTCAATCCTTCAATGCGAATCATTAGCGCATGGGAGGGAGTGGCAAATTAGAGTCGCTCGCGAGAAAAAATCGTTAAAACCTTGTAGGCCGAACGTGAAGCCGGTAGGCATCTTTCCGCAAAAGCGCGCCTGCGTTGACGAAACCATGACATGCGTTCTCGGATACTTGCCTGCAATGGCGGCCCCGAGTATTTCGATGTACGGAAAATCATGGATATCAAGCACAGCCTGAAACAACGGATCGTCATCGTTTTTGCGTTGATGAGCGCGCTGGTGGCCGGGGTCTTCGCGGTCGGCATCATTGCCACCGTTCATGTGGTGGGCAACCGCCTGACGATGATCAGCATGGGCGGCAACCTGCACCGGCAATTGACTCAGGACCGGATCGAGGACTGGCGCCACCGGCCTGAAAAGGAAGAGTTGTTCTATGCCGACGACGGCCTGGATGAAGTGGCGATGAGCGACGATCTGAAGGGGCTGGCGCCGGGTTTTCAGACCTTCGTGCGCGGCAAGAAATCCTATTACGCGCTGGTGGAAGCCGTAGGCGAGCGGCGTTATGTGCTGCTGCGCGATCAGCGCAAGTCGGCCAAGCGCGAGCGGATTCTGCTGGGGATTGTGCTGGTGGGCTTCATTCTCAGCGTGCTGCTGGCGATTCTGCTCGGGCGCCTGCTGGCTTCGCGGGTCATGGCGCCGGTGTCGCGTCTGGCCGGGCAGGTGCGTCACCGTGACCAGGTGCTGGAACGCGCGCCAGTGCTGGCCGATGACTATGCCCGGGACGAAGTCGGCGCGCTGGCGCGGTCCTTCGACGAAACCCTGGGTCGCCTGCGCGCGGCGCTGGGTCGGGAAAAACTCTTCACCAGCGATGTCAGCCACGAACTGCGCACACCACTGATGGTGCTCGCCACCTCCTGCGAGTTGCTGCTGGAATACCCCCGCCTGGACGATCGTTCACGCACGCAGGTGGGGCGCATCAGCAAGGCCACGGCGGGTATGAACCAGTTGGTCGAAACCTTTCTGTTGCTGGCGCGCACCGAGGGCAAGAATGCGCCCCAGGGCCAGCAGGCAACACTGGCGCAGATCGCTGAAGAATTGGTGGATACCTGGCGACAGCCCATCGAGGACAAAGGGCTGCACTTCGCGTTTCACCGCTGCGCAACGCCCGCTGACACCCTGTACAACGCGCCTCTGCTGCGCTCGGTCATGGGCAACCTGCTGCGCAACGCCTGGCACTACACCGATCACGGCGCGATCAGCCTGACCCTCAGTCCGGACGGTTTCTGCGTCGAAGACAGCGGCATCGGCATTCCGCTGGAGAAACAGGAGGCGATGTTCCAGCCCTTCGTGCGCGGCGACGAGCAGCGCGGGGAAGGGCTGGGGCTGGGATTGTCGCTGGTGCAGCGCATCTGCGCCAACCAGCGTTGGAGTGTGACGCTGGCCAGTCGCGAGCCTGCCGGTTGCCGCTTTACGGTTGTGCTTCAGGCACCGGGTATGCCGCCGGTTTGAGTGCTGCGTCAGGCTCTGGGCGTTGGAACGGCAGCGCCGGATCCAGCCCCTTGCGGCCATAGAAGGCCATGGCGGTCAGGAACATCGAGAACCAGACGATGATGCCCGCCCAGAAGGTGTGGGACATGAAATGCCAGCCCTGCAGCACCCGCGTGGTGCCATAGACCATGCCCAGCGCCAGGGAGAACGCCAGCAGCTTGCGTGCATGGCGCCAGCGATAACGGCGGGCCACGAAGAACAGCGCCATCATGGTGAACCCGCCCGATGCGTGGCCGCCGGGCCAGCAGCGGCCCTTGCCGGCGTCGTGCAGGAGGCTGAAGTTTTCAAACCATTCTTTCTTCTGCTCGGTGCCGCCATACAGCGTGGTTTCCACCGGGCAATAGATGCTGGTGTGGCTCTTGAAGTAATGGATGGCGCCGGTGGTGATGGAGAAGGCGACCACCACGAACAGCAGATCGCGACGATGGCGATGTAAAAAGCGCAGCACCGGCGCAACCCGGATCTTTTCCAGCCAAGCCAGCAGCCGTGGATGTTTTTCAACGCCGAGCAGTGACCAGGCGAACGCCAGCACCGCACCCACTACCGCTGCCTCGCCGGTCCAGTTCGGGATGATCCGCGCCCATTTGTGGGTGATGGTCTCGAACAGCTTGCTGTGCTGCAGCGGGAACGCGTGAGTAGCGCTGTTGTACATCCAGTCGCTGAACATTACATCGAGGCCAGTCAGGTCGAAACTGCCGAACAACAGGAGCGCCAGCAGCAGCGGGAGGCCAGCGTGGTTGAGGTAGAAACGGGATCTGCTATCGGGCACGGTCTAATCGTCCGTCAGAGGGGGAAAGGAAGGAGGCGCGAACTCACGGGCGCCGGGCCAGGACCTTGGTCCAGTCCTGCGCGTCGATGTAACCCAGCACGTGGGTGCTGTGATCGACCGGGTCGACCGAGAGGATCAACGAAGAGCCGTACTCGGCTGACCAGGGCGCGCGCACCTTGAGCGACTTCTCGAGTTCCGTGATGCATTCGCTGTGGGTCACCAGCACCAGATTGTGCTGGTCCTGCTTGTGCTTGAGCACATCATCGAGCATCGAGCGGCGGCAGTTGATCAGCCAGTCCTGGGACTGGCTCTTCTGGTTGAAGGCGTAGCGCGAGGTCTGCTCGGTGCGTTGCAGCGGGCTGTTGAAGATATCGGCATGACCGAGCCCCAGTTGCTGGAAGGACAATCCCAGACGCTCAGCGATGCCACGGCCCTTGACGGTGATGCCATCAGGTGCGCTCAGGCACGGATTGGTCGAATGATCGCAGCGCTCGACGTGGCGCATGAGCACCACCAGTTCGCCCTTGTCCCACAGCGAATAGAAATCGGCCTTGAGCGCATGGTGCGCCTCGGCAAGGTCGGTCATTGGCGCCGGGCGCACGGCAGTGGTCGTGGCGCCGATCAACAACAGGCTGCCCAGGAACAGCGCGGCCAGTCGTACGGTTTTTCTTCGCACGTGAAAACGCGCGGTCAGCATGTCCAGGGTGTGGCTGAAGTTCGAAGTCATGAGCGGTCCATGTGGCCGGTTGGAGGCGGGAGACATGGCGCTGAAGGTTAGGGATGCAGCGGTCAAGGGTGAGTGAAGTGGATGTGAAAAAACTTTGATATGTACCGGATCCGAGCAGGTGGAGACCGGCCGTCGAATAAGACCGGAAGATCGCGTCTACGCTTGTGTCAATCGTGATACGAGTCAGGCCATGCCCAATTGCCATGAGGATCCTGCGTTGACATCGATCGTTACCGAGTTTTTATCCGGTGTCTCGCCCGCCCAGGCCCGGCGCCAGGCCTGGAGCGCCGGCGGCTTGGCCTTTCTGTTGTTCATCGCTGCCAGCTGGCACCAGACGATCATTGGCTTCGACTCGCGGTTCGTGATGTTCGCCCAGGAAATGCTGCGCCACGGCCCGAGCTTCTTTCCCACCACCTATGGCGAGCCCTATCCGGACTATTCGGCGTTCTCCACCTGGCTGATCTGGCTGGCCTCGTTGCCGCTGGGGCAGGTGAGCAGTTTCACCGCGTGGCTGCCGACCTGTATCGCCAGCGCCGTAATGGTCGGGCTGATGTACCGGCTGCTCGCACCGTACTCCAGGCGCTGGGCGTGGCTGAGCATCGCCGCACTGTTGCTGAGCAATACCTTTATCAGCGAAACCCGCGCCGTGTCCCTCGACCAGATGCTGGCCACCGTGGTGTTTGCGGTGTTCTATCTGGTTTATGCCACCGATCATTTCGGCTCATCGCGACGTTTGTGGCTGGTGTTTGCGTTGCTGCTGCTCGGGTTCGCCATCCGCGGCCCGATCGGCCTGGTGGTGCCCACCGGGGTTGCCTGCAGCTATTACCTGTTGAGCGGGCAGTACAAGCGGCTGTTGCTGACGGGGGTTGCCGCGCTGGCATTGCTGGTGGCGTGTACGCTGGTGCTGCTGTTGATGGCGCGTGTCGAAGGCGGCCAGGCGCTGGTCAGTGAAGTCATCCGCATGCAGATCACCGGCCGCATGGATGGCAGTGAAGGGGCCAGCCCCATGCTCTGGTATTTCTCAAGTTCCCTGGGCAATTACGCGCTGGCCTACCCGCTGGCGCTGCTGGTACTGGCGACCGTGGCAATCGGCGCCCGAGCCGAACGCAGCGCCACGCAGAAACTGCTGTGGCTGTGCGCCTTTGCGGCCTTGACCGTGATGGTCGGGCTGTCGATTCCCGAGGCCAAGAAATCGCGCTACGTGCTGTCGATGGCGCCCATGGCGGCGATCATCGCCGGCTACCCGTTTCAGATGCGTATCGGCAGCGCCTTCTGGTGGCTGCGGGGCATGATGCTGACGCTCTACTGCTTCATCCCCGGCGCTTTGATGGCGGGGCTGTTGGCAGTGCGCCCGCGCTTCCCCGAAGCCTTGGGCGATATCGGCCCGGTGCTGATTGTGCTGGGCATGCTGCAGTTGATCGCGCTGCCGCTGTTGATGCGCCCGCGCCTGCGCCTGTACGGGTTGCCCGCGTGCGCGGTGCTGGCGGTGTGGATCAGCTACATCGGTGTGTACGAGAAGGTCCAGCGCAATCTTTACGACACCCATCGCTTTACCGAGGCGGTGATGGCCTTGATCCAGAACGACAGCGCGCCGCTGGTCCTGCACTCGATGGGCAAGGACGCCAAGGCGATCAAGTTCATGGTCAATGTCGATCAGGACTTGCTGCCGGTGTTCACCGAAACCCCTGAACAGCTCGATGCGGTGCAGGGGCCCGCCAATGTGGTGATGAGCAACAGCGACTTCCAGCGCCTGCACGGCACCCGCTTCGCCGGGCTGCCGGTGGCGCTCAGCGGGCGCTTTGACAAGGAGGACTATGTGCTGCTGCGCGTGCCAGGGGCTTGAACTTGGGTTGGGGTGGACGTTGCCAAGGTCAAGATCAAGAGCGTTCTTCCTAACGTCAGATCTGTTTCGACTTCGTCGAGTTACTTGAAAGGACCAAGTAACCAAGTCCTTCTGCTCCTGGTTTGGGTCCGACTGCGTCGGACTTCCTTCATTCCGGTCCCGCTCCGTGGGCCCGGCGTGAAAGGGCCATCCATGGCCCACACGCCTCTCGCCGCATCCATGCGGCTCGACCCACTCCGCGAGACCTCCATTCAGCCTGCACCCAAGTCGCGATTTGTGGCGTCTGGACTACCGCGTAAGAAGATCAAAATCAAAGGCAGATCAAAAGCGATTGAGCAACACCGTCCGTAGCAGCACGGCTTGCTGGCGGGAGCGATCTTGAGGACCACCCGCGAGCAAGCTCGGCTGCTACGGAGGGCATCGCCCTCGAGCTGTTGATCTGGCTTTTGATCTTCGTGTGCAGATCCCACAAACGACACAAATCGCGACTTGGGTGCAGGCTGAACGGAGGTCTCGCGGAGTGGGCCAAGCGGCAGGATGCCGCGCGAGGCGCGGGGCCATGGATGGCCCATTCGCGCCGGGCCCACGGAGCGGGACCGGAGTGAAGGAACCTCGACGAAGTCGAGGCCAAACCAGGAGCAGGACACCTTGGCTGCTCTTGAAACAGAGAGGGGGTGTCCTTTCCAAGTAACTCGACGAAGTCGAAACAGATCTGACGTTAGGAAGAGCGCTCTTGATCTTGATCTTGATCTTGATCCGACGAACTCAAAACAGGTCTGACGTTAGCCAGAACATCGCGGCTTGCCAGCGACGGCAAGCCGGGCGTTTTTGTAGCAGGCGACGTCAGACCGCCGGATGGTTGGCCAGCAACTCATACGGCGCCCATTGCTGCTGGGGGATAGGCAGGCTGCAGGAGTCGCCGCGACCGATCGGAAAGTACTGGAAGCCACGTTTGGCCATGCGCTCGGTGTCGTACAGATTGCGGCCGTCGAAGATCACCGGGGCCTTGAGGCGCGTGGCGATCAGGTCGAAGTCCGGGGCCTTGAACTGCTGCCATTCGGTGCAGACGATCAGCGCGTCGGCGCCCAGCAGCACCGATTCGGGCGTGCCCATCAGGATCAGGTTCGGCTGCTCGGCGTACAGGCGCTGGGTTTCCTGCATCGCTTCGGGGTCGAAGGCGCGCACGGTGGCGCCCGCCGCCCACAGGGCTTCCATCAGCACGCGGCTGGGGGCATCACGCATGTCGTCGGTGTTGGGCTTGAATGCCAGGCCCCACAGGGCGAAGGTCTTGCCACGCAGTTCACCTTTGTAGAACGCGTTGACCCGGTCGAACAGCTTGTGTTTCTGCCGCTCGTTGATGTCTTCCACAACGTTGAGCAGGTCATTCGAGCAACCGGCTTCGCGGGCGCTGTGGATCAGCGCGCGGATGTCCTTGCCGAAACACGAGCCGCCGTAGCCGCAGCCGGGGTAGATGAAGTCGTAGCCGATGCGCGAATCAGCGCCTATCCCTAAACGCACCGACTCGACGTCCGCGCCCAGGTGTTCGGCCAGTTCGGCGATCTGGTTGATGAAACTGATCTTGGTCGCCAGCATGCAGTTGGCGGCGTATTTGGTCAGCTCGGCGCTGCGCAGGTCCATGAACATCATGCGGTCGTGGTTGCGGTTGAATGGCGCGTAGAGCTCGCGCATCACCGGGAACACGTCCTGGTTGCCGCAGCCGATGACGATACGGTCGGGGCGACGGCAATCCTTGACGGCCGAGCCTTCCTTGAGGAATTCGGGGTTGGAGACGATATCGAACTTGAGCAACCGCGCCGACTGACGCAGGTGTTGTTCGATGTGCTCGCGCAGGGCGTCGCCGCTGCCGACAGGGACGGTGGACTTCTCGACCACGATCACCGGCGTCACGCGATGCCGGGCGATGGCTTCACCCACGGCGAAGAAACCGCTCAGGTCCGCCGAACCATCGGCCTTGGAAGGCGTGCCCACGGCGATGAACAGCACTTCGCCATGCACCACCGCACGTTGTTCGTCGGTGGTGAAGTGCAGCCGCCCGGCTTCCAGGTTCTCGCGCACCAGGTTTTCAAGACCGGGTTCGTAAATGGTCACGTGACCTTTGCTCAGTTGCTCGACCTTGGCCGGGTCGATGTCCATGCACACCACGTCGTGACCGACTTCTGCCAGCACGGTGGCCTGTACCAGACCCACATATCCGCTACCGAAGACGCTGATTTTCATCGGGAAAACTCCTTGTCGCTGTGAGCGATATCGCTGTGGCTACGCCGGAAATTGATCGTCACCACACCGAGCACGATCAGGGTGACGCCCAGCGTCCGGGAGACGCTGAGCGATTCATTGAAAAAGGGGAGGAACGCCGCGCTCAGGTACACCAGCGCATAACTGAGGCTGAGCAGCGAGTAGGCCCGGCTCAGCGGCAGATCACGCAGCGCGCCGAGCCAGCAGAGCATCGACAGGGCGTAGGCGGCGATCGACGCCATGACCACGCCCAACGCGTGAATATCGACAGAAGCCGCTTCAATTGCATCGAGCCACTGGGCCGGTTGCGGCAGCCGAACCATGCTCCAGCGCATGCCCAACTGCGCCGAGCTGACCAGCAGCACACTGGCGCTGGCCAGCAGCAAACCTCTGCCTACGCGTGGTTGCAGGCTCATGAATGCTGCCCCAGCAACACCACGCCCAAAAGAATCATGGCCACGCCCATCCAGTGCTGCCGGTCGACGGCCTCGTTGAACAGGTAGCGGCCAATCAGGGTGATGAAGACGAAATTGAGCGCCAGCATCGGGTAGGCAATGCCCACTTCCAGGCGCTGCAACACCAGCAGCCAGAGCAGCATGCCGCTGCCCAGGCAGACCAGCGCCAGCCACAGCCAGGCGCTGCGCAGCATGGCTGCCACGCCTGGAAACCGGCCCTGCCACTGTTCGACCGCCAGCTTCTGGGCGATCTGGCCCAGGCACGTCAACAGGGATGCGCACAGCAGCAGAGCGAAGGTCATGACGGCGTCCTGTCGAAGATCAGCAGGGTCAGGTTGCCTTCCTCGTAGCGCTTGCCGTCCTGGGGCAGCAGGCTGAACTCGTGGGCGTTGTCTGCTTCATCGCCGCGCATCAACACGGCCACCGAACCTTCGCGACGGGCCTGGGTCATCCAGGCCTGGACCTGATTCCAGTCGACGGCGCGGGTGCTGTCCTGAGGGTATTGCAGGCCGTACTTCAGCTCGCCCTGGGTGTCGTAAAGCACCACATCATTACGCTTCAGGCGCCATGACAAGGCCGAGGCCCCGCCCAGATCGTTGCTCAACAGGTGAGTGGCCGAGTTCAGCTCGTCGAAATGGCGCAGCACAAGCTGATCCGGGTTCTTGTTGAACACCACGCTGTTGGGCAACGCCAGAGGGATCAACACCACGGCCAGCCAGGCGCTCACCGCAGGCACGGCCCAGAAGCGCAGCGGTCGGGCACCCTGCAGGGCGTTGGCAACGATCCATACCAGCAGAATCACCACCGCCAGGGTCATGTGCAGCGGTTGGTCCTGGTAGATCGGATTGCGCTGCTGCACCACCAGCAGGGCAATCAGCGCAGCCACACCCAGTACGGCGTTGAGCAGGCCGTTGCTGCGCAGGGTGCCGGTCCTGGCCTGGCGCAGGCGCTCGACCAGCACGCTGCCCATCATCAGTGCCAACGGAATCAGGCACGGCATGATGTAGGTCGGCAGCTTGCCGCGGCTCATGCTCAGGAACGCCAGCGGCAGCACCAGCCACGCCAGCAGGAAACCGTAGGCCGGAACCCGGCGCTCCTGCCACGTCTGTTTCAACGTGCCGGGCAGCAGCACGGCCCAGGGAATGCTGGAGGCGAACAGCAACGGCAGATAGAACCACCATGGCCGTGAATGTTGGGCGTCGTCGCCGGCAAAACGGCGGATGTGTTCATGCCAGAAGAAAAACCGCCAGTAGTCCGGTTCGCGGGCATGCACGGCCAACACCCACGGCAGGCAGACCAGTGCGGCGACCGCAATGGCCAGCGGCCCGAACACCAGCAGTTCACGCAGGCGGCGTTGCCAGACCATATAGGGCAGGGCGACGATCACCGGCAGTGCCCAAGCGAGAAAGCCCTTGGTCATGAAGCCCATGCCGCAGGCCACGCCCAGCACGCCCCAGCTCAGCAGCCGTTGCCGCCCCTCGCTGTGCACCGCGTACCAGAAGGCAACCAGCGACAGCGTGACCCAGAACATGAACTGTGGATCGAGGTTGGCGTAGCCCGCCTGACCGGCGATCAGCATGTAGCTCATGAACAGCAGGGCGCTGGCAAAGCTCTTGCGCGGATCGCTCCACAGCTTGCCGGCGAACAGATAGACCAGCAGCACCGTCAGGCCGCTGGCCAGGGCGGAGGCGATGCGCACCCCGAACAGGTTCTCGCCGAAGATCGCCTGGCCAATGGCAATCAGCCAGTAACCGGCAGCGGGCTTCTCGAAATAACGCAAGCCCATGAAGTGTGGCGCGACCCAGTTGCCGCTGTGGAGCATTTCCTGGCTGATCTGCGCATAGCGGGTCTCGTCGGGAATCCACAGGCCGTGGCTGCCCAGTGGCAGCAGATAAGCGAGCATGAAGGCTGCGAGCAGCCAGATGAGATGGACATGGCGGTTCATGGTTGCTGCACCCCCAGCCAGCCTTCGCGCCCGGGCAGCAGCCCGCGCACCAGGTGTCCTTGGGGAATGTCACGCAGGTTGGACGGCAGCAACTGGCCCAACGGCTGGAACTGCACATCGTTCTGGCGTGCCCGCTCAAGCAGCTGGCGAAACGGGGCGGCCATGACGATGCCTTCCACTTCGGCATGAATGGTGTAGACGTTCAGCCGGTCGGGGATGAACTGGCGCAGCAGGTAGTCGTTGTAGGCATCGGCGGCCACCTGCGGGCCGACCACCTCATCGAAGGTGGGCAGGTCCACAGGGATCTGCGGCGTACCGGGCCGGCCATTGTCCAGCAGCGGGCGAAACAGGCTGTGCCCGCGGCAATCGCTGTTGTAGCGAAAGCCGAAGGCCTGCTTGGCCTGCACCACTTGCTCGTCGGCGCGCCACCCGGCGGCAGCCGAGCAGGTCACCGGATTGCCGAGGATATCGCCCAGGCATTCCACCCCACGGGAAATCTGGCTGTTGAGCTGTTCCGGCGTCCAGCGCCCGGCATTGACCTGCCAGCCGTGGTGATCCCAGGCGTGCAGACCCACTTCATGCCCGGCCTCTTGCGCGCGGCGCATCAGCGGCCCCAGATCGCGGCCGATCGGCTTGCCCGGCCAGGCCGTGCCTGCCAGCAGGATGTCCCAGCCGTACAGGCTCGCCGCCTTGGAACGCAGCATCTTGTAGAGGAACTGCGGCCGGGCGAGCCGCCACAGATGGCGCCCCATGTTGTCCGGCCCCACGCTGAAGAAAAACGTGGCCTTGATCCGTGCCTCATCCAGCAGATCGAGCAGGCGTGGCACGCCATCGCGGGTGCCACGGTAGGTGTCGACGTCTATGCGCAATCCCGCCTGCATCAGTTGGCTTCCGCTTTTTCAGCCATGGCTTCGCGCAGGAAGAAATCCAGCGTCTTGGCGATGGTCTCGGACAGTTCGATGGTCGGCTGCCAGTCGATCAGGCGGCGGGCGTTGTCGATGCTCGGCTTGCGGTGGCTGACGTCCTGATAGCCCTTGCCGTAGAACGCCTGGCTCTCCACCTCGCGGAAGCCGGCGAAGGGCGGGAAGTTGTCACGCAGCGGGTGCGCTTCGAACTGGCGCAGCAGCTCCTCGCCCAACTGACGGATGCTGGCTTCGTTGTCCGGGTTGCCGATGTTGACGATCTGGCCGTTGCACAGGCCGTCGCGGTTTTCGACGATCCGCGCCAGGGCTTCGATGCCGTCGACCACGTCGGTGAAGCAGCGCTTCTGTGCGCCGCCATCGACCAGGCGAATCGGCGTGCCTTCCACCAGGTGCAGAATCAGCTGGGTGATGGCCCGGGAGCTGCCGATGCGCGCCGAGTCCAGGCGGTCCAGGCGTGGGCCCATCCAGTTGAACGGACGGAACAGGGTGAACTGCAGGCCTTTCTGGCCGTAGGCCCAGATCACCCGGTCAAGCAACTGCTTGGACACCGAGTAGATCCAGCGCTGTTTGTTGATCGGGCCGACGATCAAGTTGGAGCTGTCCTCGTCGAAATGGGCGTCCTGGCACATGCCGTAGACTTCCGAGGTCGACGGGAAGATCACCCGCTTGCTGTACTTGACGCAGTAGCGGACGATTTTCAGGTTTTCTTCGAAGTCCAGCTCGAACACCCGCAGCGGGTTGCGCGTGTACTCGATCGGTGTGGCGATGGCCACCAGCGGCAGGACCACGTCGCACTTCTTGATGTGGTACTCGATCCACTCGGTGTGAATGCTGATGTCGCCTTCGATGAAATTGAAGCGTGGATGGCTGCGCAGGCGCTCGATGGCGTCGGAACCGATGTCCAGGCCATAGATTTCGTAGTGTTCGTCCTGCAACAGGCGCTCGGACAGGTGATTGCCGATGAAGCCGTTGACGCCCAGGATCAGCACCCGGGTGCGGCGCTGCTGTTTTCGTTTCTCGCCACCGACCAGTCGCGAACCGTCCACCAGGCCGAACTCACGGGCCAGTTGCGGGCCGCTCAGGTACAGCCCTTCGTCGCCGCGCTGGCCTGCGCCAATCACCAGCGAGTCTTCGCCGCAGGCGATGCGCAGCGGATCGCAACTGATCACGCTGCCAGGCACCTGACCGTCGTTGCCCGCCTGGACTTTCGCGCTCCAGACAATCAGCTTGTGCTCGCCCACCGGGCAGAACGCGCCGGGATAGGGCTGGGTCACGGCGCGCACCAGGTTATACAGGCGCGAGGCCGGCTGCTGCCAGTCGATCAGGCCGTCGGCTGCCGTGCGACGACCGAAGTAACTGGCTTTGGATTCGTCCTGTTCGATGCCGGGCAACTGGCCCTTGCCCAGCAGTGGCAGGGTTTCGGAGAGCAGGTCGGCCGCGCCGGCGCGCAACTTGCCGTGCAGGGTCAGGGCGGTGTCAGTGGCGCTGATCGCAATGCGCTGCTGGGCGACGATGGCACCGGCGTCGGCACGTTTGACCATGCGGTGCAGGGTGACGCCGGTTTCAGTCTCGCCGTTGACCAGCACCCAGTTGGCGGGCGCGCGGCCGCGATAGCGTGGCAGCAGCGAGCCGTGCAGGTTGAAGCCGCCGTGTTTCGCACAGGCCAGCAGCTCCTCGCCGAGCAGATTGCGGTAGTAGAACGAGAAGATGAAATCCGGGGCCAGCTTGCCAATGCGCTCGATCCACAGCGGGTGGTTGGCGTCTTCAGGCGCGTGCACTGGAATGTCGTGTTGGGCGCACAGTTGCGCGACGGAGCCGAAGAAGGTCTTTTCTTTCGGATCGTCCGCATGGGTAAACACCGCCGAGATCTCGTAGCCAGCGTTGAGCAGGGCTTCGATACCGACACAACCGATATCGTGATAGGCAAAAACAACGGCTTTGAGGCTCATGGTGCGACCTTATTCAAGAGAGGAGCGGGGGAATCGTTGGTGTTGCAAGCGCTGCTGGCGACCGGCGCAGGCTGGCTGTGCACGACCTTTTCGATGAAGTACCGTGGGCGGGCGCGCACATCGCTGTACATGCGGCCCAGGTATTCACCCAACAGGCCCATGCCGATGAACTGGCCACCGGTGAACACGAACAGCACCGCGAACAGCACGAAGGTGCCGTGGCCGGCCCAGGACGCGCCGAAAATCAGGCGCAGCACGATCAGCATCAAAGCGAAGGCCACACCCAGAAACGCCATGCTGAAGCCGATGATGCTCAACAGCCGCAAAGGCGTTGTGGTCATGCAGGTGACCAGGTCGAACATCAGATTGATCAGTTTCATCGCGCTGTACTTGGATTCCCCATGCTCGCGCTCAGCATGTGTCACCAATACTTCAGTGGTGTGACGGGCAAAGCTGTTGGCCAGAATCGGGATGAAGGTGCTCCGCTCGCTGCAGGCGAGCATGGCGTCGACGATGGTGCGGCGGTAGGCGCGCAGCATGCAGCCGTAGTCGGTCATGGCCACGCCCGTGGAGCGCTGCACGGCCAGGTTGATCAGCTTTGACGGCCAGCGGCGCAGGGCCGAATCCTGGCGATCGCCACGCACGGTGCCGACCACGTCGTAGCCCTGTTCGGCCACTTTTACCAGACGCGGGATTTCCTCGGGCGGGTTTTGCAGGTCGGCGTCCAGGGTGATCACCAGATCGCCTTTGCACTGGCCGAATCCGGCCATGATCGCCGCGTGCTGGCCGTAGTTGCGGTTGAGGATGACGGCGACCACCGGGCTTCCCGGGCGCTGACTGGCGTCGAGCAGAATCTCTGCGGAGTCGTCGCGGCTGCCGTCGTCCACCAGGATGATTTCACAGGGCTGAGTGACCTGCGCGCAGGCCGCTTCAGTGCGGCGCAGCAGCTCTGGCAGGCTTTGCGCCTCGTTGTAGACCGGAATGATGATCGACACGAGGTTGATAGGGTAAGGTTTCACGAGCGGGCTTCCACAATCGATTCAATGGCGCTGACCACGCGGTCGACATCGGCGAAGGTCATGTCCGGGAACAGCGGGATGGAGCACAGCCGCTGCGAGTTCCATTCGGTGTCGGGCAGGTGCACCTGGGGGAAACGCTGGCGGTAGTAGCTGTGCAGGTGGGTGGCGATGAAGTGAATGCCGCTGCCGATGCTCTGCGCCTGCAGGGCCTTCATGAAGCCGTCGCGGTCGATGCCGCAGCGTTCGGCGTCGATGCGCAGGATGAACAGGTGCCAGGCGTGCTGCTGGTCGTAGTGCGGTTGGGCCAGCGGCAGCACCGGGCTGCCCGCAAGGCGCTCCAGGTAATGGTTGGCCAGTTCGGTGCGGCGGGCGTTGATGGCGTCAAGGCGCTGCAACTGCACCAGCGCCACCGCGGCGTTGATATCGGCCAGGTTGTATTTGAAGCCGGGCTCGATCACCTCGGCCTGGGGCTTGCGGCCATGGGTCAGGCGGTCATAGGCGTCGACGCCCAGGCCGTGGAATTTCAGACGGCGCACCCGGTCGGCCAGTTGTTCGTCGTCGGTGACGAACATCGCGCCTTCGGCGCAGGTCATGTTTTTGATGGCGTGAAAGGAAAAAATCGCCGTGCCGCTGCTGCCTACTGCACGGCCCTTGTAGGCGGTGCCGGCAGCGTGTGCGGCGTCCTCGATCACGGGAATGCTGTGTTTGCGGGCCAGTGCGCAAATCGGGTCGAGGTCCAGCGCAGCCCCCGCGTAGTGCACGGGAACGATGGCCTTGGTGCGCGGGGTGATCGCCTGTTCGATGCGAGTGGCATCGACCATCAGCGTGTCGCGGTCGACGTCGACGAACACCGGGGTGGCGCCCAGCAGGCAGATCATGTTGGCGGTCGAAACCCAGGTCTGCGACGGGGTGATGACCTCATCGCCCGGGCCCACGCCCAGCGCCAGCAGGGTGATGTGCATTGCCCCGGTGGCCGATGACAGCGCCACCGCATGTTTGGCGCCACAGCGCTCGGCGAATCGCTGCTCCAGGCACTGGCATTCGGGGCCGGTGGTGATCCAGCCAGAGCGCAACACCCGCGTCGCCGCCGCGACTTCCTCATCGCCCATGCTGGGGCGGGAAAAAGGAAGAAAATCCAGATTCATGTACATCCTCCGCCAGTTATTCGAATTCAGGGCGAGCGCAAGCTGCGTGCGCCTCTGTGACCAAGGGGCTCGTTAATGAGATGACTCAGGCGCAACAACTGCGCGAATAGCGGAATTGAACAAAGCGACCACTCCGTGGGCCAACGCATTTACATCCGTGTCGAGAAATAAAGAGAGCGCGAACTATGAGTGCCAGAACAATAGAAGATTAATTATGAAAATTCCGTTTAGTCGATGTTGGTTTTTCATGGGCTGGCCGATTTTTCGCAACATGTTTCATAAATGTTTTTTCTGAAATGGAAAAGTCATGAAACTCGTCTATCCTTTCGCTCCGCTTTGCGCAAGGCCACGGAATCCTTACGTTACAGCCCTGCTAGTGGCTCGGCCGTTCAAGGGTTTAGTCCCTTTTGCGGGAATGAGGGAGAGCCTACGCCGGTGAAGCTGAACGAAAACTGAAAGGGAAATAAAATCGTCTGGATGTTACGGGTCAGGGGGCAAGTAGTGATGACTGCATGCTTGTATTGGTAACTCTGTACTGTCGCGTTTCTGTTGGAAAAGTAAAGCGAGATACTTGATCGGTGACTCGATTGTTCAAGTGTTGTTGCCCATCTTTGTTGCGCCCCGTCCGATGACAGCCAGGGGAGCAAAGTGCCTGCAATCCTGCGCCACCCAAGATAATTGTTCTTGGAATACGCCTCCAAACGCGAAAGAATGCGTTCATTGCGCGTGGGCACGACTGGCACCAGTCGCCGTGCCCGAACGCTCCACGTGGAGGAAGCGAATTTGAACCAGCTAAAACGCCTTCAGAGCGGAATCATCGGGCTGGATGAGTTGTTGAAGGGAGGATTCGTCGCCGGTTCCTCTTACATCATTCAAGGGCGCCCCGGATCGGGCAAGACGATCCTGGCGAACCAGATAGGCTTCAATCACGCGCGCAACGGCGGGCGTGTGCTGTTCGCGACCCTGCTGGCCGAGCCCCACGAGCGGCTGTTCCAGTTCCTGTCGACCATGAGCTTCTTTGACAAGGACAAGGTCGGCGACCAGATTCAATTCGTCAGCGCCTTCGACACCATGGAAAACGACGGCCTGGACGAGGTCGTCAAACTGCTGCGTCGCGAGATCGTGCGGCAGAAGTCCACCGTGCTGATTCTCGACGGCCTGCTCAATGCCAGGTCCCGGGCCGATTCGCCATTGAATACCAAACGCTTCATTTCCGATCTGCAGGGTCATGCGGCCTTCGCGGGCTGCACCGTGTTCTTCCTCACCAGTTCGCAACTGGACGACGGCAGCCCCGAGCACACCATGGTCGATGGCGTGCTGGAGATGGGTGAAGAACTGGTCGGCGGGCGCGTTGTGCGGCGCATCAAGATGCGCAAGACTCGCGGCAGCGGCGCCATTTCCGGGGCCCACGAGTGCGAAATCACCGACGATGGCCTGGTGGTCTACCCTCGCCTTGAAAGTGTCGTCACCAAATCGGGCACGCGCGACAGCGACACGTTTTCCATGGTTTCCAGCGGTCTGGTGTCCCTCGATCCCTTGATCGGCGGCGGGCTGATGACGTCTTCGGTGTCGCTGGTGATCGGGCCGTCCGGATCGGGCAAGACCTCGTTCGGCATCACCTTCCTCAATCAGTCGACGGTCGAAGACCCCGGCCTGTATTTCGGCTTTTATGAATCGCCCCAGCGCCTGCGCATGAAGGCCCTGACCCTGGGTGTGGACTTCAAGGCGCTGGAGGATTCCGGCGCGCTGACCATCGTCTGGAAATCCATCACCATCGAGCTGATCGACAAGCTGGCGCTGGATCTTCTGCGCATCGTCGAAGAAAAGTCGATCAAGCGTGTGTTCATCGACAGCCTGGCCGGCATGGCTCGCGCCGCCGCCGACAAGTCCCGGGTGCTGGATCTGTACACCGCATTGATGAACGAGCTGCGGGCCCGAAATGTCACCGTGGTCGCGTCCTGGGAAGTCCTCACGCTGCTGGGCTCGGAGGTCGATGCACCGGCGCCGGATCTTTCCTGCATCGTCGACAACCTGATGCTGCTGCGCTTCGTGCAGACATCGCGTGAACTTAAGCGCCAGCTTTCGATTCTTAAAATCAGGGATAACCCCTACGACCCCGCGCTGCTGGAAGTCACCATCGGCACGCGAGGCCTGGACGTGAAAAAGGTTGATACCCATGCCCTTGGCGATACCAGCAACGCGTAACCATCGCGGTCGCCACCACGCTCGCAATCGAGTGAGCGGAAAGAGGGCGCCATGACCACGATTCTGATTGTCGATGACGAGTACCTGATTGCCGACATCCTGAGCTTTGCGCTGGAGGATGTCGGCTATCTCACCGTGACCGCCGGCAGTGGCCCCAAGGCGCTGAGCATTCTGGACCGGGAAAAGCCGCAGTTGATCATCACCGACTACATGATGCCGGGCATGAACGGCATCGAGCTGGCCGAAGAAGTGCGCAAGCACAAGAAGCTGGGTGACCTGCCGATCATGCTCATGAGCGGCGCTCAGGGGCACCTGGGCGTGGCCCGGCCCGATCTGTTCGTGGAAGTGTTCGACAAGCCGTTCGACATTCAGGCGGTGCTGGCCAGCGTCGCCAGGCAGGTCAAGCCCGACGGCCACAAGGCCTGATCGCAGAATGAGCGAGCGTCGTACCCCGTTGCCCGAGGCTGACATGCAACAAGCCGATCCATCGCCGCTGATCTCCCAGGAAGACCGCTACCGCGTGTTGGTCGACGCGGTCTTCGACTACGCGATCTACATGATCGACACCGCAGGCCTGGTGCGCAGCTGGAACTCCGGTGCGCGACGGATCAAGCAGTACGACGAGGCAGAGATCCTCGGCCGCTCGTTTTCGCTGTTCTACACCGAAGAAGACCGCGAGGCCGGCATGCCCGCCCGGGCCTTGCAGATCGCGGCCACTTCGGGGCGCTTCGAGGGCGAGGGCTGGCGGGTGCGCAAGGACGGTACCCGATTGTGGGCGTCGGTGGTCATCGATCCGATCTACGCCGGTGATGGCTCGTTGATCGGTTTTGCCAAGGTCACCCGCGATCTCACCGAGCGCAGGGCCGCTCAGGAAGCGCTGCGCTACAGCGAGCAGCAGTTCAGCCTGCTGGTTCAGGGCGTGACCGACTACGCGCTGTACATGCTCGACCCGACCGGCATCATCACCACCTGGAACGCCGGCGCGCAGCGGATCAAGGGCTATGAGCCGGTCGAAGTGATCGGCCGGCACTTTTCACTGTTTTTCGAACCTGCCGACGCCCAGGCCGGCATGCCCCAGCGCTCGCTGGAAATCGCCGAGCGCGAAGGGCGTTACGAGGGGCAGGGCTGCCGGGTGCGCAAGGACGGTTCGCGGTTTCTCGTGCATGTGGTCATCGACCCGATTCGCAACGACGCCGGGCGGATCATCGGGTTTGCCAAGATCACCCGCGATATCACCGACAGCGTCAAGGCGCAGACCGCACTCAAGGAAGCCCGCGAAGCGCTGTACCAGTCGCAGAAAATGGAATCCATCGGCCAGCTCACCGGCGGCATCGCCCATGACTTCAACAACCTGCTGACGGTGATTCTCGGCAGCCTGGGTCTGGTCAGAAAGCGCCTGGGCGATGACCCGAAAACCCTCGCGTTGCTGGAGAACGCACTGGCCGCCGCCCATCGCGGCTCGTCCCTGACCCAGCGCATGTTGGCGTTTGCCCGCCGTCAGGAACTGGACCCCACTTCGGTGGACGTGGTGGCGCTGGTGCGCGGCATGTCGGAATTGCTCGGCAGTTCGCTGGGGCCGCGCATTCATGTGGAAACCCGTTTTCCGCTGATGCTTGCGCAGGTGTTCGTCGACGCCGGGCAACTGGAAATGGCGATCATGAACCTGATGATCAACGCCCGGGATGCTATGCCCGACGGCGGGAACATCATCGTGTCGGCGGCGCAAGTGATGGCGGATCAGGCCGGTGAATCCGGCGTTCAGGAACCGTTCGTGTGCATCTGCGTGACCGACACCGGCACCGGAATGGACCCCGCCACGCTGCAGCGCGCAATGGAACCGTTCTTCACCACCAAGGGACTGGGCAAAGGCACAGGGCTCGGGCTGTCGATGATCCATGGGCTGGCTGCACAGTCTGGCGGCAAACTGCTGCTCAAGAGCGAGCCAGGCCATGGAACGACCGCTGAGCTCTGGCTTCCGGTCTCCACAGCCATGCCCGGCCAGATGAGCGAGGTCGTCAGCCAGGCTGAACCTGCGGAGCAGTCACGCGCACTCAAGGTGCTGTTGGTCGATGACGATCCATTGGTGCTGCTGAACACCCGCGCCATGATTGAGGACCTTGGGCATCAGGTCGTATCGGCCAGCGAAGGGGCACAAGCGCTGGAGATGATTGGCCAACAGCAGGGTTTCGACCTGGTGATCACCGATCAGGTCATGCCGAACATGACCGGATCGGAACTGGCTCAGCACATCAGGGCACTGTTTCCAGCGCTTGCGATCATCATCTGCTCCGGATTTGCCGACTCGCCGTCGGTGGCTGCATCAGGGCTGCTGCGGCTGCCCAAACCGTTCAACCAGACAGACCTCGCCCGTGCCTTTTCTCAGGTCTGGCCTGGGGGCAGGTGCACAGCGGTGTCCGATCCTCGCCCCGCACTCAAGTGAGCGGCGCGACACCTGGGTAGTGACGAAGACGATAGGCGTTGGTGACCTCTCTTAATGTGACCAACGCCCGTACGACTGACTGCGTCTGATCGACCAGGCGATCCCTGTCGGCGAGCAATGTGGACGCTTCATCTTCCAGTTCATCGATTGCGTTATTCAACTTGAGCATCTGAGTTTTGACGAATTGGTGCAAGGTGCGGATGTCATTTTCCAACGTCGTCAGATCCACTTCTCGAATGGGAGTGGATGCTTGCTGAAACTCGCTGAGTGCAGACAGGATCCCAAGGTTTCGTTCATTGAACGCTTTCCCCACCAAGGGTGCGGCTATCGATTTGAAGGCCTTCTTGAATATTTTGTCTGGGGTGTTGGCCGCTTTGTTTTTGGACAACGCCGATCTCACAATCCTGGCCGGATCCATTTCCGCCCCGGTGATGTGAAGTCTGGATGGCTGCAGATCGTACGCCTTGATGAACGTGGCAAAATATTTGCCGACGCGCTTGTCCACGTAGGTCTTGCCTAACGCTCCCCCTGCCAGTGCCCCGATAGTTCCTCCCAACATGCCTCCGGCCACAGCGCCCACGGTGGCGCCTGCACTTTTGCCAACGGTACTCACTAGCTGTTTCACAAACACCGTGCTCATACGCTGACTGACAGCCGTCAGACGGCCAGCCATCGATTCATGGTGGCGGATGGTCGGTTCTACGCGGGCGGCTTGCGCGGTAATGACTGAGAGCAGTTTTCGATGTCGGCTCATTCTCAACTTGATCTGCTGGGCCTCTTCACTCAGCAATCCGGTGCGATCCAGTCGGCAGACAGGATTGCCGCTGCTCATGCGATAAAGATTCAAGCCTTCCACTTCGCCTGCCGGGTCGGGGCTCATCCAGCGTTGCAGCCAGGGTGCGTAATATCTGAATCCGTAATAGTACAAGCCGGTCGCGTCACGCTCTTTTCCCGAATAACGCATGGTCTTGTATCTCGCATCAGTCACGCTCCTGGCGGCCCACCACGCCGTACCGCCATAGGGGTAGTAGCTTTCCTGGCTGAGCAACCGGGCGCACTGGTCCAGTTCCAGTACGCTGCTGCAACTGTGATCGCTGAGACTGTAGCGCAACTGCGCGTTGCCCCGACGTCGGGACAGCGCTGCGTCCCGATATAGCTTGCGTACGCTGGTGCGGCCCAAGCTGACGACGGCGACGGATAAACGATGTTTTCTGGTTGTGGTTCGAATTTCGAGGCCTGGCAGGTAGCGGGTTTCACTGACCTGTTCGCGACTCCCTGCCTTGACGCTGCATAACTTGCGAATGCGCTGCCCGGCGCTGTCGTAGGTATAGGTTTCGTGGTTGTTTACGGACCCCTGGTGTGCCCCTTGCGTGAAGCTGTGCAATTGATTGCGGGCATCCCACGTCAGGGTTTGCCTCGGTGCCAAAAGGCGCTGATTGCCATTGGCGTCAAAGCTCTGGTTGAAATCAATGGCTGAGCCGTCATCGAGCAGGCTGCGGTTGCTGTGTGCGTCGACGATCATCCGGCGAACGTGGAGATGACCGGGTCCTGCGTCATGTGTGAGCCGGATCAGGTTTCCTGCCGGGTCGTAATCATAGGTTTGGGTGTAGTTACGCCAGCGACTATCGTCTTGAGCGCCAAAGATGACCAGGCCTGCCAGTTGCGGCCCGATGGTCTGTGAAGCATTCTCACGGCCGGTGGCCTGGATCAATTGATACAGCGTGTCATAGGAATAGACATGCCTGGCTTGAACGCGTTGCTGGGCGAACCATTGCACGGGCTGCGCATCGTCCTGAACACAGCAGATATTACCCACCGGATCGTATTGATAGGACAGATCCTGGAGCGCCTTGCCCGAGGGGTGAGTGGTCTTGAGCCTGACGAGTCGGGCTTCGTCAGGCGAATAATGTGCAGCCGTCACAACACCGTTGCCGAATTGCTCGATGTCGATCTGGCCATACGCGTTGTACTGCGTGCTCTTGAGTGGTTCTGCGTCCAGAGAGATCGAGTCGGGCTGCCCCGCGAGGTTGTATCTATAACGCTGGATGTGCCCCAGGGCGTCGATTTGCTCGACGATCGTCCCTGTCGAGTCATACCGCCACTGAGTGGTGTAACTGACGGGTTCCAGATCGCTGGACGAATCGGGCCATTGCGGGCGTGTGAGCGATGCGAGCAGGCGCCGAGACTCGATAATGGGCTGGCCCGACAATGAAAAACCTTTACGTTCAACGCTACCCGCGCTGTCGTAGTGGCGGACCAACTGGCCACGGCAGTTGTCATGCCAGTCTTCGTTCGCCCTGGCGTAATGCCGGCGCTCGACGCACTGGGCACAAGCGTCGATTGCGAGCTGCTCAAACACCGCGATGCGGCGCAGGCAGCCGTCGTACTCGAAGCTCTGGTGGGTCAGACGGCCATCCCATGTCTCGCGTACTGATGCTGCGCAATCGTGCAGGGTCACTCGCCAGCCCGAATCAGTACTTCGTGAACTCAGAACCTGTCCCGAGAGGCTGCACTGGGTGACTAGATTTGGCATCGCCTGCGCCTGAATCGGCGTGGCGTCGAGCCTGCGAGCATCCCACTGCCGGGTGTCGAACACCCTGGTGGCGAAGCTCTGACGCTGTATGCGCTCCGTCGCGTCCTGGCTCACGGTTTGTCGATGGTAATCAATCGTGCGCACCACGAGGTCGCGCGGATCCCTGACCGTCAAGCGCGGTGTGTGTCGATGCAACAGCGCCGTCATGGATATCCACCAGAGGCCCGAAGTGACTAAAGCTTAGTACACCGCTGCCCCGCAGAGGGGCGCGGCACGACGGGACGATACGGTCAGCGGTTGAAGCGCTCGGCCAGGCTGTGCAGGTACTGCGCCATCTGCTCCAGCTCGCGACTGATGCTCGAGCCTTGCTGGGCCTGGCCGGCGCTTTGATCGCAGAGCTGGGCGATGCGGTTGATCTGCTGGTTGATGCTTTCTGCGACGTGAGTCTGCTGCTCAGAGGCTGCGGCCATTTGCTGGCTCATGCCGGTGATGCGCGTCACCGCCTCACTGATGCCGCTCAGCGCCTGCTGGACCGCCTCGACGCTGGCCACGCTTTCCTGGGACATGGCCTGACCACGGGTAGCGGTGGCCACCGCACGGCTCGCACCCTCGCGCAATTCGCCGATGATTCCCTGAATCTGCTCGGTTGAGGTCTGGGTACGTGAAGCCAGTGAGCGGACTTCGTCAGCGACCACCGCAAAGCCGCGCCCCTGTTCGCCCGCACGGGCCGCCTCGATCGCTGCGTTGAGCGCCAGCAGGTTGGTCTGCTGGGCGATGGCGTTGATCACGTCCACCACGCTGCCGATGGACTGGGTCGCCCCCGCCAGCTCGCCCACCGCCTGGCCGATTTCAGTGACCGAGTTGGCCATGTGCCGGATCGCCAGCAGGCTGTCGTCGGCCAGTCCGCGCCCCTGCTGGGCCAGGGTGTCGGCTTCCTGGGCCGCGTGGGCGGTGTTCTGCACGTTGTGCGTGACCTCTTGAATGGTCGCTGCCATCTGGGTGATGGCGGTGGCCGATTGATCGGTCTCGCTGCGCTGTTGATCCAGCGCCACGGCCTGCAACTGCGAGAGGCTGGCAGACTGCCCGGCGCGTTGCTTGACGCTCTCGCCTGCGTCGGCCAGGCGGGTGAGGGCCGTTTGCAGGCGCGCCTCCTCGCTGACCAGCGCCAGATCCAGTTGCGCCTGAGGGCCGCGGTTGTCGCTGTAGGTCAGGGCGATCAGCGGGTCGGTGAAGGCCTTCGGATGCTCATCGAGCAGCGTCTGCAGGGCCTTGCGCTGGCGCAGCTCGAGGGTCGCGCTCAGTGCGATCAGCGTCAGCACCATCACCACCAGCTCGACGTGGTCGGACAAAAGATAATTGCAGAAGCCCAGCACCACGGCGGCGATCACCAGCGGCAACTGGCGCAGCAGGTGATAACGCAGGGTACTGGCCTTCGACACCGCAGACTTGCCGTCCCGCAGCCGCGCATACAGGGCTTCGGCGCGGCGAACCTGATCGCGCGTGGGCAGCGAGCGGACCGACTCGTAGCCGGCGATCTTGCCGTTCTCGTAAATCGCCGTGACGTAGGCGCTGACCCAATAGAAGTCGCCGTTCTTGCTGCGGTTCTTCACCACGCCCATCCAGGGCTTGCCTTGCTTGATGGTCTCCCACATGTGGGCGAACACCGAGGGCGGCATGTCCGGGTGGCGCACCAGGTTGTGCGGCTGGCCGATCAGCTCTTCGCGGGTGAAGCCGCTCAGGTCAACGAAGGCGTCGTTGCAATAGGTGATGCGGCTGGAAAGATCAGTAGTGGAAATCAGCCGCTCATGGGCGGCAAAAGTGCGTTCCTGCTGGGTAACCGGCAAATTCATACGCATGGATCGTGTCATCCCTGAAAGCTGAACAGTGCGTCGAAATAGGTGTAGCACAACATTGCCCAATGAGCGCAAAGCGCCAGCAGGGCGGGTGGCTAAGGTGTCGCGGCTGTGGATGGGTCCACACAAATCGCAGGCAGAAAAAAAGCCCGCTGGGGAAGACGGGCTTTAAAGAGGATCAAAAGGAGTGGGTTTAGACTGAACCCCGAGGCGTGAATATTTTGTGAAAACCGATTTATAACTAATTCTCATTTGGAAAATGGCGACGAACGGTCATTTTCACGGGCTCATGCCTTGCGCGAGCCCGGGTTCTGCCAGAACGCAGGGTCGGCGTTCTTGAGCCGTTCCACCGCGTTGTGGATGTGGGTGAGGGCGGCGAAGCGTGCTGCGTCGGCATCACCTGCAGCGATGGCGTCGTAGATGGCGACGTGCTCGATGCGTACGGTGCTGGCCATTTCGCTGCGGCGTTCTTCGTTGGAGCGGGTGATGCGGATCGCCTCCTTGACGAACTGCGCGATGAACTCGTGCAGCGACGGATACAGCGGGTTGCCGGTGGCGTGGGAGATCGACAGGTGAAACGCCAGGTCTTCTTCGACGCCATCACGGCCGGCTTGTTCGGCTTCGTCGATGGCCTTCAACGCGCGCTCGATGGCCGCCAGTTCTTCGGGAGTATGCCGCTGCGCCGCCAGCGCGGCCGCTTCGCCTTCGATGCCGCGCCGCAGTTCAGTGACCCGCAGCACCGCCTCGATCGAACCGCTGACGTCCAGGTCGATGGTGAACGCCTTGATGTGCGCGCCTTCGCTGACCACCGTGCCGCTGCCCTGGCGCACTTCCACCAGCCCCGCAGACTTGAGCCGGGAAATCGCCTCGCGCACCACGGTGCGGCTGACGCCATAGCGCTCGCAGAGCACAGGCTCGGTGGGCAGGCGCGAGCCGGGCAGGGCTTCGCCGCTGGCGATGTGCGCCTTGAGCGCCGCGGTCACCTGATCGGCCAGGGTGCCCTTGGAGGCGTCCTTCAGCGCGGGCGCCGGATTGTGCGGTAGAGAAGGGTCGAGCGGGGCCATGGCGATCTCTTGCTGCAAATCAGCGAACGTTACTGCATTTGGGCGTCGGCGTCCTGTCTCGAATCGCCATTGAATTCGTATGACGTATTATGTTACTTGTTTTGTCGCGCACCGTTCTACCCCCAAAGACACCCACTACAAAAACAACGGGATGGGAAAGACATGAGTGAATCACTGGCTCAAGATGTGATCGGCACGTCCGCTGGCGTGTCGGAAGACGCGGCCTACCGCAAAGCCGCCTGGCGGATCCTGCCGCTGCTGTTGCTGTGCTACCTGATGGCCTACCTGGATCGGGTCAACGTCGGGTTCGCCAAGCTGCAAATGTCCGATGATCTGCATTTCTCCGAAGCGGTGTACGGCCTGGGCGCCGGGATTTTCTTCATCGCCTACTTTCTCGTGGAGATCCCCAGCAACCTGATTCTGCACCGGGTTGGCGCCCGCTTGTGGATCGCCCGGATCATGATCAGCTGGGGCGTGATTTCGTCGTGCATGGCCTTCGTGACCACGCCGATGTCGTTCTACATCATGCGGTTTCTGCTGGGCCTGGCAGAGGCGGGGTTCTATCCCGGCGTGATCCTTTACCTGTCGTACTGGTTCCCCTCGCACCGGCGCGGCAAGATGTTCGCGCTGTTCGCCACCGCAGTGCCACTCTCCGGCCTGATCGGCGCGCCGCTATCGGGCTGGCTGATGACGGCTTTCGACGGCGCCCACGGTTATGCCGGCTGGCAATGGCTGTTCTTCATCGAGGGGCTGCCGTCGATCCTGATCGGGATCGTGGTGATCTTTTGCCTCAGTGACCGGATTTCCCACGCAGGCTGGCTGAGCCGCGATGAAAAGGCCCTGCTGCAGTCGCGCATCGATGCCGAAAGCCACGTTCATGAATCCCACAGCGTGCGTGAAGTGTTCCGCCAGCCGCGGATCTGGCTGCTGACTGCGATCTACTTCTGTCTGATTGCCGGCTTCTACACCGTGGGCTTCTGGCTGCCGACCCTGGTGCGTCAGGCCGGGGTCACGGATGTGCTGCAGATCGGTCTGCTCACGGCCATTCCCTACGGCGCCGCGGTGGTGACCATGATGCTGGTGTCGCGCAACGCCGATCGCCTGCGCGAACGGCGCTGGCACCTGGCGCTGACGGCGATCGTCGGCGGCATCGGCATGATCATTTCGGCGACCTGGAGCGACAACTTCACTCTGTCGATGATCGGCCTGACCCTCGGGGCGATGGGCGCGTTGAGCACGCTGCCGCTGTTCTGGCCGCTGCCGACCGCGTTTCTCGGCGGCACCGCAGCCGCGGCCGGGATCGCCCTGATCAACTCCTGCGGCAACCTGGCCGGTTTCGTCTCGCCGTACCTGATGGGCTTTCTCAAGGACATGACCCAGAGCACCACCATCGGCATGTACGTCATGGCCAGCGCGCTGTTCCTGGGCGCGGCGTTGATCTTCCGTATTCCTGCAAAACTCGTGAATCGCTGAGCATTAGGAGCAATCGATGAATATTCTCGTGACCGGTGCGGCCGGCTTTCTGGGCCGTCGCCTGATCGAAGCGCTGCTCGAACGTGGCACCTTGAGCGACCGCCAGGGCGTGAGCCGCAACATCGGCAAGATCGTCGCATTCGACGTGGTGCCCTTGAGCGGCATCAACGACGCCCGGGTGCAGGTGGTGTGCGGCGACATTGCCGACCCGCAGACCCTGGAAACCCTGGTGAACGCCGACACCGACAGCATCTTCCATCTGGCGGCGGTGGTTTCCAGCCAGGCCGAACAGGACTTCGAGCTGGGCATGCGCATCAACTTCAGCGCGACGCACAACCTGCTGGAGCGCATTCGCCAGCTGGGCACTTGCCCCAAATGGGTGATGACCAGCTCGGTGGCGGTATTCGGCGGGCAACTGCCGGCGCAGGTCGAAGACGATCAGGTCTGGGCGCCGCAAAGCTCCTACGGCACCCAGAAAGCCATGAACGATCTGCTGCTGGCCGACTACAGCCGCCGTAGATTCGTCGACGGCCGCAGCCTGCGCATGCCGACCATCGTGGTACGCCCCGGCAAACCGAACATGGCCGCGTCGAGCTTTGCCAGCGGGATCATTCGCGAGCCGCTCAATCGCCTGGAAAGCGTCTGCCCGGTGGCGGTGGAGACGCCCTTGTGGCTGATGTCGCCCAGCCAGGCGATCGCCAACCTGATTCACGGCCACGAGCTCAAGGCGCAGCTGTTGACCCGGGGCAGGGTGATCAACATGCCGGGGCTGTCGATCACCGTCGAGCGCATGATCGATGCCCTGCGCCGCACGGCAGGGGACGACGTTGCCGCGCGCATTCGGCTGGAGCGCAACCCGGCCATCGAGCGCATCGTCGGCTCCTGGCCAGGCTCGTTCACTGCGCGCTATGCCAGGGACCTGGGGTTTACCGCCGATCACGACTTTGCCGATGTGATCGGGCAGTTCATGGCCGAGTATCCGCCCGTGTCTGCTTGAAGACTGTGCGCAAGCGACCTGTGGATGTCGCTTGCGCGTATAGGTTCGTGGCGTGCAAACGTGCTCTAATCACCCCCACTCAAGTGGGGGTAGCGCCCGATCACGGCGCGTCCCTCGATACCCTCGGGCTTTCACAAAGGGCTGTCATGGATACGGGGTCACGACTCAAGTTAGTGCGGGAAAGCTACAAGATGTCCCAGCGGGAGCTGGCCAGACGCAGCGGCGTCGCCAACGGCACGATCTCGCTGATTGAGTTGAATCGCGTCAGCCCCTCGGTCAGTTCGCTGAAAAAACTGCTCGAAGGGTTTCCCATGACCCTGGCGGACTTTTTCTCGTTCGACCAGCCACCACAGGAACAACGCTACATCTTCCGCGCCGGCGAGCAGCCGGACCTGGGCCGGGATGGCTTGCGTCTGTTGTTGATCGGCGCCTCGGTGCCCAGCCGGCAGATGCGCATGCTGCGCGAGCAATATGCGCCCGGCGCCAGCTCAGGGGCCGAGCCGATCGTCCACGCCCAGGGCGAGGAGTGCGGGCTGGTCACCCGGGGCACCATCGAGCTGACTGTCGACGGCCAGATCAGCATCCTCACGGCAGGCGACGGCTATTACTTTCCGACCACGCTGCCGCACCGGTTTCGCAACATCGGCCAGGATGAGGCGGAAATCATCAGCGCCAACACCCCCGCCAACTTCTGACGAGGCGTTTTTTCTGCGCAGCGCGATTTAGAGATCCATGGCGTAGAAGCGCGTATCGACCACCATCAGCGGGAAACTGGATGGCAGTTCCTGCTGGTCGATCAGCCTGAAACCGTGTTTCTCGTAAAAGCGGTGGGCGGCGAGAAACTTCGCCGTGGTGCCGAGGAAGATCCGCTTCACGCTGCGGGCCCTGGCGGCTTCGATCAGGCATTCGAGCAGTTGCCTGGCAACGCCCAGTTCACGACCGCGCCACGGTGCACCGACGAACATCTTGCGCAAGGCCACATCGCCGTTGCCGATGTCCTTCAAGGCGATGGTGCCGACCACCACGCCATTCTCCTTGGCCACCCAGAAATCCCCGCTGCCGGTCTGGTAGAAGGCCGGAATCGCCATCAGGTCCGGCTGATCCTGGGCGGTGATCGCGATGCCGAATTCTTCGCGCTGGATCGGCACGATCAGGTCAACGATGCCGTGCTCGTCACCGGCGGCGTAACGCTCGATGCGGATGTCTTGCTGTGTCACTTGAAGCTCCTTGGGTGCTTTTTGCCAGTACGCGATAGTGCCCGGCATGACGCGGCGGGTAAACCGCGGGCGTGCCGCTCGCGCAAATTCATCGAACCCTCGGCGCAGGGCGGATTCGACATGTTTAGGTCATGACCGATTCGTGGCCTGAGCGAGGTGCACATGAACCGTTCAACAGGCATTGCCGGCGGTACCGAAAACGCAGTGAATTCCATCGAGCCGCTGGAGCCGGGCAGGCCGGACGTCATTCCGGTTCCGCCCGTCGAAGACATTGGGGGAGACGATGATATTCCGCTTGAACCTGACGACGACGCGCCGCTGGAGAAAGACGTCGAGAAGGTCGAAAGAAACAACACTTTTGTCCAGGAACACCCGGGAGAAATCTGACGACGCACACCCCGTAGCAGTCCGGCTTGTCGGCGATAGCGATCTTGCGGACGCTGTCGCCGGCAAGCCGAACTGCTACGGGGGGCGTGGTATTGGTCAGGCTTTTGATTCTGGCCGCAGGCCGTGGGAGTCCAGCTTGCTGACGATCTGGCGCGAAGCGGCAGTAAGACCTGCGCATGCGGTGTGTCTGACACGGCCAAGGCGTCTGGATGTGCTGCCGCTGCGCGGCAGATCGCCGGCAAGCCGGGCTCCCACGCCCTGCGGGCAGAAGCGGATCGTGTTGCTTTTGTGCGTCCGGGCGCTACTGGTCGTGATGAAAACAACCATCCCGTAGCAGTCCGGCTTGCCCAGCGTCCGCAAGATCGCTATCGCCGGCAAGCCGGACTGCTACGGGGTTTTGTATTGTCGGTGCGTGAGGGCTTACTCGCTGGCGAACTCGGCACGCAGTTGCCGGGCGGCGATGTCGAATGCTGCTTTCATCTGCTCGATCACCGGCTCGTCATGCTCGAAGGAAATATAGATACGGCCATAGGGCGACGGCATCATCAACACACCGGCTTCACGCAGGGCCAGGTGCAGGGCCTTAGTGAAGGCCGGGTTGGCGATCTGTGCGGCTTGTTCATAGGTCTGCGGCGCTGCGGCGGCAGGCCAGATGCCGAACACGTTGCCGTAGCCGCTGGTGGCGATGGCGATGCCTTGGGCCTTGAAAATACGCTCGATGGCCAGGCGCAGGTGCTCGCCGCGCTGGATCAGCTGTGCGTAGTCCTGCTGGTCGAGCAGGGCGAGGGTGCTAGTCACAGCGGCGCAGGCCAGCGGGTTGCCGCTGAAGGTGCCGCCACGGGCCACCCGGCCTTCCTCGAAGCCCGCCAGGATGTGCGGCTTGCCGACCACCGCCGACACCGGCACGCCGTTGCCGATGGCCTTGCCGACGCTGGCCAGATCGGGGTCCAGTCCGTCACGCAGGCCCGCCAGGCCGGCATACAAACGAAAGCCCATCAGCACTTCGTCGCAGATCACCAGCGCGCCGTGGCGATGAGCGACTGCCTGCACATGCTGCAGGTACCCGGGCAACGGCATGATGCAACCGGCATTGGCCAGCATGGGTTCGAGAATCACTGCGGCGATGTCATGGTCCTCGGCGAACAGGCGCTCGACATCATCGAAATCGTTGAAGCGCAGCAGCGTGGTGCGCTCGGTGGACGGGCGCGCGCCGTTATCGAAGCTGGCCTCGCTGGACGTCACGTTGCCGTAGCTGACGTCGTCGAACCAGCCGTCGAAACCGGCAGCCATCTTGGCGATCTTGCCGCGGCCGGTGTAGGCACGTGCCGCGCGACACGCCAGGTGTACCGCTTCGCTGCCGGAGTTGGTGAAGATGACTTTGCTCAGCTCGCCGGTGTGCCGGGCCAATGCGCTGGCGGCGCCATGTTCGCGCACGTGGGCCCAGGACGGCGACGCGCTGTCACCCAGGGCCTGAGCCACGCAGGCATTGACCGAGTCGTTGGCATGCCCCAGCAACACGGCGCCGAAGCCCAGCGCGGTATCGATGTACTGGCGACCCTTGTCATCCCACAGCCAAGGCCCCTTGCCGCGCTGGATGAACAGCTTTTCGCCGTTCAGCTCCGGCAGGATGCGCGCTGCACTGGAGACATCGCCCACTAAGTTAGCCATTTTCAACCTCGAAATCCGGACGTTCATCTGCAGCCTCGCGGCTGCTTCACAGAAATTGGGAGGGGCCCCATTTGGGGCCCGGTGTGTCTTGGAACATTCAGCCGCTTGCGTTCTTGCGCCTGAGCGTCAGTTGCGCGCGATCCAGGCGTTGAAGCGCTCGGTCAGCGATTCGCTGTTGTCGACCCAGAACTCGACATCCAGTGGCAGGGCCGCTGCCAGGTTGTCCGGGGTGGTCGGCAGGTCGGCCTTCAGCTCAGCCGGTACGAAGTCGTTGGCCTTGGTGTTCGGCAGGCCGTAGGCGATGAACTTCGGCAACTTGGACAGGTTCTCCGGCTTGCTGGCGAAGCCGATGAAGTCCATGGCGGCGGCCTTGTTTTCACTGCCCTTGAGCACGGTCCAGGAGTCGATGGCTGACACGCTGCCGTTCCACAGGAATTTGAAGTGCTTGCCTTCGTTGCGGTTGAAACCGGTGATGCGCCCGTTGTACGCCGAGCTCATGACCACATCGCCCGCCGAGAGCATCTGCAGCGGCTGCGCGCCGGCTTCCCACCAGACGATGCTGGATTTGATGCTGCCCAGCTTGGCGAAGGCGCGGTCAACGCCTTCCGGCGTGCGCAGGACCTTGTAGACATCGGCGGGCTTGACGCCGTCGGCGATCAGGGCGAATTCCAGTGAGTATTTCGGCCCCTTGCGCAGGCCGCGCTTGCCCGGGAACTTGGTGGTGTCGAAGAAATCGGCCCAGGAGGTGGGCGCGGTTTTCAGTTTGTCGGCGTCCCACGACAGGCCGGTGTTCCAGACGATCGCCCCGACGCCGCAGTCGTGCACCGCCTCAGGGATGAAGTCGGCCTTGTTGCCGACCTTGGCCCAGTCGATTTTCTCGTACAGGCCCGACTCGCAGCCCAGGGCCAGGTCTTCGGATTCCACTTCGACCACGTCCCAGCTCGGGTTGCCGACCTTGACCTTGGCGTCCAGTACGCCGACGCCGCCATCCCAGCTCTGGTCGAGGACTTTCTTGCCGATCTGCTGGCCGAAGGGGACGAAGAAAATCTCCCGTTGCGCGTCCTGGAAGTTTCCGCCCCAGGACACGATGGTCAGGTCGCGGGCGTTGGCCGACTGGGCGGCTGCCAGACTGGCAACGGTGAACGCGAGAGCGGCTAAAGCGTGGCACGGCTTGTGCTTCTTGTGCATTTGAAACCTCGACGCAGAGTGTGGGTGTTGGGTGGTAAAAATAATTACCACTGCCGATTCTGCGAGGCAAGTCTTATTTCTCTGCGCGCCGCAAATCCCTCTATCGCCGGCCTGCACGGCGCCCTCGATGCACACCGCTGAACCCCATCGCGCACCTGAAGCGCCCGCACGAACCCATTCGCTCAGCCATGCTGCAACCTGACGCTGTTACTTTTGCGCTTGTCAGCTGACGCGTGTTGGTGCGAAATACCCAGCGTGGTGCGCAAGCCCGTGCAGCGCGCCCATGCGAGCGAGTCCATGCGAGGAACAGAATCCGTGACAGATACGCCGGCGATCAGCCGCAACCCCCACGCGCCGGAAGAGCCGGTCGAACAAGGCGCAGGCGAAGACAGCGCCTCGGTGGGCGCACGCCTCAAGGCCCTGCGCCAGAGCCGCGGCCTCTCGATTCGTGGCCTGGCCGAGCTCGCCGGTGTGCCCCACGCCACGCTGTCGATCATCGAACGCGACAAATCCAGCCCGTCGGTCAGTATCCTCAAGCGCCTGCTCAAACCGCTGAACGTTACCCTGAGCGTGTTCTTCTCCGATTCGGCGGTGGTCGACCGCGCGGTGTTCTATAAGGCCGGCGACCTGGTGGAGCTGGCCGACGGCAAGAAACTGTCTTATCGGCAAGTGGGCGCGAACCTGGCCAACAGCTCGATGATGATCCTGCACGAGCGTTACGAGCCCGGTGCCGACACCGGCCAGGAAGGCGAGGAGCTGTATTCCCACGAAGCCGAGGAGGGCGGCATCATCATCGAGGGCCGGCTGGAAATGACCGTCGGCGATGAGGTGCGCATCCTCTCGGCCGGCGATGCGTACTACTTCGACAGCCGCTTGCCGCACCGGATGAGAAACCCGTTCGACGAAATCTGTGTGGTGGTCAGTGCGGTGTCGCCTCCAACGTTCTGATACAGGCCGTCACGCCCATGGGTGTTGTTCGAGCTTGCGTTGCAGGAAGTCGCGAAACACCCGAATGCGCGGGCTCAGGTGTTTGCGGTTCGCGTGAATCAGATACACCGGCTCCTTGCCTGGCAGGTTGAAGTCCGCAAGCAAAGGTATCAGCCGGCCCTGTCGCAGGTCCTCGCCAATGTGAAACTGCGCGAGCTTGACGATGCCGGCACCGCCCAGCGCCATTTCCCGCAGCAGATCGCCCTGGCCGAAGACCGCCTTGGGCGTGATCGGCACGGTGCTGATCTGCCCTTGGCCGTCGACGAACTGCCAGGTGTTCCAGGCGCTGGTGAAGCCGAAGTTGAAGCAGTCATGGGCCAGCAGATCCTCGGGGCGTTGCGGCGTGCCCCGGCGCGCCAGGTAGTCGGGCGAGGCGCAGGTCACCCAGGCGCTCTCGCCGATCTTGCGCGCCACCCGCGACGAATCGGCCAGGCCGCCACTGTGAATGGCGATATCCAGCCCCTGATCGAACAGGTCGACGTACTGCGGCCCCACCTGCACATCGACCGCAAGGCCCGGATACAGCGCCAGAAAATCCGGCAGCCAGGGCAGGATCTGATGCTTGGCGAAGGTCGTCATGGTGTGGATGCGCAGCGAGCCGCTGACCCGGTCCGGGAACGCCTCGGCCAGTGAGTCGGCTTCGGCCATGGCCTCGATCACCGCCCGCGCACTCAGCAGATACGCCGAACCTTCCTCGGTCAAGGTCAGCGCGCGAGTGCCCCGCTGGAACAGGCGCACCTGCAAGCGGTCCTCAAGGCGCGTGATCAGCTTGCTGATGGCCGACGGCGTCAGGTTGTTGGCCCGCGCTGCGGCCGAAAAGCTGCCATGTTCGGTCGCCCAGATGAAGGCCAGCAGTTGTGAGTAGTTATCCATCTGCATGCTCGCGACAGGCTAGGGTTGGCACGCAGCCTGCCAGCAAACGAGGTCCGGAACAACCGGGCAGGGCAGCGTCTGAATCTTGCCCATCAGCGAATGAACTGCTCAACGTAGTCGTCTGGCAAACCCAAGGATTTGTAGTGCTTGCGCGCCGCTTCGAGTTTGGTGAAGACGTCCTCGTAACCGACTGCAACGCCCTGTGGGTCGACATAGGTGTAGCCGCCCTGGACGTGGAACCAGGTGATCATTTCATCGACGCCTTCAGGCACGAACAGGGTGTGGGTTTCGCCCGGCGGTTCATAGGCGAAGGAGCCTTGTTCGGCGACCCAGTCGTGCTCCAGGTAGTACCAGCGCCCCTTGAGTACCAGCGCATGCACGCCGCCGGAATGGCGGTGGCGCGACAGCACGCCACTCTGGCGTACACGCAAAAGATTGATGTAGTAACCGCCAGTGGTGCTCAGCAGCAGCGGCTTGAACGACACCGAAGCCGTCACCGGCACCCACAGGTTGTCATCCTCCAGCCAATGGGTCAGCACGCCAGGGTGCACCATGTCCGGGGTCATGTAGGGCACTTGTGGCAGTTGGTAGGGAATCGCGAGTTCGTCTGGCTTGGCGGCTGTGCTCATCGGCTTCATTCCACGGAGATGATGGGAATCCCTGATCTGGGGTCGGGGTGGGCACAGAGTAGGCTAGCGCCACGGGTACAGGAATCCCTCGCAGGGCACAGCAGGTGTGAATTCTCGTCACAGCATTGGCGCTTCGCCTCGACTCATCCGATAGAAACAGGCAAGAGTTGCAGACTTTCAGCCTTGGAGCCGTGCACCAAGGGCACTAACATGAGCCTCGCGCGGTGCATGTGTGACTTGGCACGCCGCCGATCGTGGAGATTGAACATGCTTGATAACGCCAGGCGTACCCGGCGCATGGTCCAGTTGATGGAACAGTTGGCGCCGCTGGAGGGCTACAACCTCAGTGCGCTGGACGATGTGCGCTTCTTGCGCTGCAACCGCCCGCTCACCCGCACGCCGGTGCTGTACGACCCGGGCATCGTGATCCTGTGCCAGGGTCGCAAGCGTGGGTATCTGGGCGATGACGTATACGTCTATGACGCGGAGCATTATCTGGTGGTGTCGGTACCGGTACCGTTCACCATGGAGACCGACGCCAGCGAAGAGGAGCCGATGCTGGCGGTGTACATGCGCCTGGATTTCAAGCTGGCTGGCGAGTTGATGCTGGAGATCGACCAGGCATCCGGGCCTGCCCACGCCGAACCCAAGGGCATGTACGCCTCAAGGATGGATGACCCTCTGTACGACTCGACCTTGCGTTTTCTCGAGGCGATGAGTCATCCGGTCGAAGCGCCGATCCTCGGGCCGTCTCTGGTTCGTGAAATCTACTACCGCATCATCACCGGGGAGCAGGGCGGTTCGATGCGCGCGGCGCTGAGTAAACAGGGGCATTTCGGCAAGGTGACCCGCGCCATTCGCAAGATTCACAGCTGTTACCAAGAGCGGCTGGACGTGGAATCCCTGGCCGAGGAAGCGAGCATGAGCGTGCCCAATTTCTATCTGCATTTTCGCACCGTGACCGACACCTCGCCGATGCAGTACCTCAAGTCGACGCGCCTGCATCAGGCGCGACTGCTGATGCTGCGCAACGACATCACAGCGTCTGCAGCAGCCTTTGACGTGGGCTACGAAAGCCCCTCGCAATTCAGCCGGGAATTCAAGCGTTTCTTCGGGCGTACGCCCCAGGCGGAAATCCAGTGGATGAAGGCGACCTATGCGTTGCCTGCACCCAGCGGACCGTCGGAGTATGTGTCTTCGCACTGACTCGCGCGGGGCCACAGCACCCCGCGCTCAGGCCGTAAGCAGCTGTTCCAGGTACTGCGCAGGCGTGCTGCCCAGCAGGCTGCGGAACATGTAGATAAAGGCGCTCGCGCTTCGATAGCCCAAGGCGTGGGCCACTTCGTTGATCGAGCTGCCCTGGGCCAGGCGGCACACGGCTTCGTCCACGCGGACCTGCAGCCGCCACTGATGGAAGGTGACCCCGGTTTCTTCCTTCATGCGCCGCGCGAGGGTGCGGGCGCTGGCGCCGATGCGCTCGCCCCATTCATCGAGGGTTTCGTTGTTCTGCGGGTACTGCAAAATGGTGTCGCAGACTTTGCGCAGGCGGCGGTCGCTGGGCATCGGCAAGTTGCCGGTCTGCGGCGTGGACTGCGCCAGCAGCTGGATCAGCAGGTCACACGCCAGCTGGCGCGGCTGCTCGCCCGTCACGCTGCTGGCGTTGAGCATCAGGATCAGCTCGCGCATCAACGGGGTCATGGTCAGCACGCAGCATTCATCCCAGCCCCAGGTGACGACATCCGGGTCGAGGTACACGGAGCGCATGGCAATCTGCCCGACCATACGCACTTCATGGGTAATGCCCGCGGGGATCCACAGCGCGCGCATCGGCGCCAGGGTCCAGGCGCCCTTGTCGGTGGACACGCGCATCAATCCGTGAGGCGAGTACATCAGCTGGATGCGCTCGTGGGAGTGCGGCTGCTGGCGCGCGCCCGACACATAGTCGAACGCCCGGACCACCAGTGGACCGGCATCATCGGCAAACTCCTTGTAAGGGCTGATGGCGGTTTTTTGCGGGGAATGCTCAGGAGGGAAAGAAATCTGCCAATTCTGTCCTTTCATCGATATTTGTTGTCCTGAAGCAAAGTAAACGGACTGGCAAAATTAATGCAAATGACATTCGTTTTCAATTGCCAGAGCGTTCCGTCCATGAGCAAACGTAGCACCGATTTCGCAAAGCCTGTAGCCCAGACTCGCTCCGGCGCGCTGCCGCCGCTGTTGCTCGCCCCGCTGATGCTGGCGGTCGCCACGGCGCATGCACAGACGCCTGCTGCCACGACCCTGCCTGCAACGACGATTTCCAGCGACCTGCTGACGGCTGATGCCGCGACCACTGAAGGTTCGGGCAGTTACAAGCCAGCGCTGGTGACCGTTACCAAAACCGCGGCCGAGCTCAAGGACGTGCCGTCGTCGGTGACGGTGATCACCCGCCAGCGCATGGACGATCAGCACATGACCTCGGTAGAGGACGCGCTGCGCAACACGCCAGGCATCACGGCCATCAACTATGGCGACGGCACCAGCTATTACCAGTCGCGCGGCTACCCGGCCGAAGTGCAGTTCGACGGTTTGCCGGCCAACAATGGCCTGCAGTACCTGACCCAGTTCGACCTGGCGATGTACGACCGGGTCGAGGTGCTGCGCGGCCCGGCCGGTCTGCTTCAGGGCTTCGGCAGCCCGGGCGGTACGGTGAACCTGGTGCGCAAGCGCCCGCAGGACGTATTCGGGCTGACCGGCAGCGTGTCGGCGGGCAGCTGGGACACTTACCGGACCGAAATCGACGTCACCGGGCCGCTGACCCAGAGCGGCAATATCAAAGGGCGCTTCGGCGTCAGTGCCGAAGATGGCAACGCATTCGTCGATCACAGCAAGTCGGCGCAGAATCTGGTGTATGGCTCGCTGGCGTTCGATCTGGATGACGCCACCGAGCTGACCGTCGGCGCCTCGCACCAGAAGGTCAATCTGGACGGTATCGATTACGGCCTGGGCACCTACACCGATGGCAGCTTCATCGATTCGAAGCGCTCGGGTTTCTACGGCACGCCCTGGAGTTACAGCGACACCAGCTTGAACGAGCTGTATGCCGACCTTGTGCATCGGTTCGACAACGGTTGGCAGAGCCGCACGGCGGTCAACTACCGAACCTCGGACGTGCAGTCCAAATACGGTTATCTGGACGGCCCGGTTGACCCGTCCGACAACACCGACGACTACTGGATGCAGCGTCAGCACGACCAGTATCGCTGGCTGGGGATCGACTCCTTCGTGAATGGGCCGTTCCAGTTGTTCGGTCGGACTCACGAATTGATGCTCGGCGCCAACTACGCCAGCGTGCATCAGCGCAGCGTATCCGGCGGCGTAGCGGGGGATCGCACCGGCATTTTCGACATCATCGAGCCAGAGCCGGACATCCCGTATGACTTCGGCCGGCGCTCGGAGTCGACCCAGTACGCCGCCTACGGACAAGTCACCTTCAAGCCGAGCGATGCGTTGTCGGTGATTGTTGGCGGCCGCCAGAACCACTATGAAAGCTCGCGCAAGGGCATCCTTCCGGTGGAGAGCGAC
The DNA here is from genome assembly GCF_056627435.1 of Pseudomonas sp. 2. NCBI lineage: Bacteria > Pseudomonadati > Pseudomonadota > Gammaproteobacteria > Pseudomonadales > Pseudomonadaceae > Pseudomonas > Pseudomonas sp. 2. The sequence goes on along the minus strand of NZ_JBWXNG010000005.1, from coordinate 279,840 downwards.
CGGGTGAATGACCCCGACCAGAACAAGTTCACGCCGTACGCCGGTGTGGTGCTGGCGCTCAATTCGTGGCTGTCGGCCTACGCCAGTTATTCGGACATCTTCACCCCGTCGCAGACGTTCCAGACCACCTTCAACGGCGACGTGCTCAAGCCGCGCACCGGCAAGCAGTACGAGTTGGGCCTCAAGGGCGATCTGTTCGACGGGCGCGCCACGGCGTCGGTGGCCGTGTTCCAGATCAACGACAAGAACCGGGCGGTTGCCGACGATGCCCATCCGACGTACTGGGTCGCCCAGGGCGAAGCGCGGACCCGTGGTTTCGAGGCAGAAATAAGCGGCAAGGTCACGCCGAACTGGGACGTCCAGGCCGGGTACACCTATCTGCAGACCGAACTGCGTGGCGACGCCGCCAGCGATGGCAGCAATCAGGACCCCGAAGAGCCCAAGCACCTGGTCAAGCTGTGGAACACCTACCATTTCGACGGCGACCTGCTGAACAAGTGGCGGGTAGGCGGTGGCGTGCGCGCCCAGACCCGAACCACCCGCAACGATGTCAGCTGGCAGGGCGGTTACGCCGTGGTCGACGCGCTGGTGGGTTATGAGATCGACAGCCACTTCGACGTGGCGATGAACATGAACAACCTGCTCGATCGCACGTACTATGCCCGGGTGCCGTCCAGCTACTACGGCCTGTACGGTGAACCGCGCAACACCACCCTGACCCTGCGGATGAAGTACTGATCAAGCATGCCTTCTGAAAATACCACGTCCGATTTGCTGCCCATCCCCACGCGCGCACCGTTCGCCGGATTGCTGACCCTGCTGCGCGGCAGCCGCTGGTTGTTGCTGTGCGCGGCCGTGGCGAGCCTGGTCAGCGGTTTTGGCAGCGCGGCCATGGTCGCGCTGATCAACCAGGCGCTGGCGGCGTCGAATGAGGAACTGGGCAGGCTGGGGCTGCAATTTCTTACGCTGGGCGTGGCCGTGGCGGTGCTGCGGCTGGTGTCGCAGACCGCCTTCATGCACTTGGGGCAACTGGCCAAGGCCACTGTGCGAGTGCACACGATCCGGCACATCGCCAACGCCTCGTACCCGCACCTGGAGCGCCATGGCGCGGCGCGGCCGCTGGGAATTCTGACCGGCGATCTGGACACGCTGGTGGTGTTCTTTCTCAATTTGCCGACCATCGTCATGCAAGGGGCGGTAATCAGTGGATGCCTGGCGTACCTGGGCTGGTTGTCGTGGCAGATACTGCTGTTCGCGCTGCTCTCGATCGGCGTCGGGGCACTGGGCTATCTATTGGTCAACAGCCGGGCGCTGGCGCTGCTGCGTGCTTCCCGTGAACGCGAAGATCAGTTGATCCAGCAATTTCGCGCGCTGTTCGACGGCGCCAAGGAACTCAAGCTGCATCGCCAGCGCCGCGAGCGTTTTGTCGGCGACACACTCAATCCGCACATCGAGGCGGTGCGGGTGCAGCGTACCCGGGGTTACGTGCTGTACAGCGTGGCGTCGAGCTGGGGCAATCTGGCGCTGTTCGCGTTCGTCGGCGTGACCCTGTTCGTGCTGGCCCGGTTGTACGAGGTCGACCGTCAGGTGATGTCCGGATATGCGATGACCTTCCTGTACATGCTGCTGCCGATCGAGGCGCTGCTGGGCGCCTTGCCGTCGCTGGGTTCCGCGCGCATCGCGCTGGAACGCATTGCACGTCTCGAAAGCGAGTTGCCGCTGGAGCCTTCATACAGCGAGGCTGTGCAAGGCGCGATGGGCCGCATCGAATTGCGTGGGGTCAGCCATCGGTACTTTCGCGAAAAAGAGAACGGCTTCTTCATGCTCGGGCCGATCAACCTGGCGTTCACGCCAAGCCAGATCACCTACCTGATCGGTGGTAACGGCAGCGGCAAGACCACCCTGGCCAAGCTGCTGGTGGGGCTGTACGAGAGCGAAGAGGGAACGGTGCTGCTCAACGGCGCTGCCGTGGACGGCGACGGACGCGATGCCTATCGGCAACGGTTTTCCACGGTGTTCAGTGATTTCTTTCTGTTCGACAGCCTGCTCGGCGTCCTGCCCGAGCACCTGGAAAGCCAGGCGCGCACTTTGCTCCATGAGCTGCAACTGGAGCACAAGGTCAGCATCGAGAATGGCGCGTTCACCACCCTGAATCTGTCCCAGGGCCAGCGCAAACGCCTGGCGCTGCTGGTGGCGCTGCTGGAGGACCGGCCATTTTATGTGTTCGATGAATGGGCCGCCGATCAGGACCCGGCTTTCAAGGAAGTGTTCTACCGGCGCCTGCTGCCGGATCTGAAAGCGCGAGGCAAGGCGGTGCTGGTGATCACCCATGACGATCGATATTTTCCGCTGGCCGATCGCTGGATCAAACTCGAGGGCGGACAGGTGATTGCGGACACCACCCAGCTGGCCTGCGTCGAGGAGCCGATGCGCGGATGACCATCATCGAACGACAACCCGCCACTGACAGGGCCAGCGAAGTGGACACCCCGGCACTCTTCCAACTGCAAGGCATCAGCGTCAGCGTGGGCACACGAGTGCTGTTGCACCCGCTGGATCTCACCCTTGCGGCCGGACGCATCTACGGCCTGGTCGGCCACAACGGTTCGGGCAAGTCGACCCTGCTCAAATTGCTCGCTCGCCAGCTCACGCCGACGTCGGGCCTGTCGAGCCTGGCCGGGCAGCCCGTGCAGCAATGGTCGGCGAAATCATTCGCCCGCCAGGTCGCCTACCTGCCGCAGCAGCCACCGGCCGTCGACGGCATGCGCGTGCGCGAACTGGTGGCGTTGGGGCGCCATCCCTGGCACGGTGCGCTGGGAAGGTTCGACACTCAGGATCACCGGCATGTCGAGCAGGCGATGATCGCCGCGGATGTCGCACACCATGCCGAACGGACCGTGGACAGCCTGTCGGGCGGCGAACGGCAGCGCGCCTGGATGGCAATGCTGGTGGCGCAGGATTGCCGCTGCATGTTGCTCGATGAGCCAACGTCCGCGCTGGATATCGGTCATCAGCTGGCGCTGCTGGAACTGGTGCGCAGCTTGTGCCGCGAGCGTGGCATGGGTGCAGTGATCATCCTGCACGACGTCAACATGGCCGCGCGCTTCTGTGACGAGGTGATCGCCCTGCGTGACGGTCGGCTTCTCTTGCAGGTGCGCGCCGATGAAATCCTCCAGCAGCCACATCTACAGGCCATTTACGGCGTACCGATGGGTGTGTTCGTCGATCCGCTCAGCGGCCGTTCGGTGAGTTTTCCGCGATGAGCCAGGCTCTTACCCGGCGGCATGTCCTGCACACCATGCTCGGCCTGTGTGCCATGCCCTGGCTGGCCCAAGCGCAAGGGCAAGGCGCGCCATCCGCGCCGCAACGCATTGTGTCGATGAGTTGGGAGTTGACCGAAACCCTGTTACTGCTGGGGCACGTGCCCGTGGGCCTGTCGCTGCCCGACTGGTATCGCAACACCATGGTCGAGCCTGCACTGCCTGACGGCGTGGTCGACATCGGCTTGCTCTACCAACCGAATTTCCAGGTGCTGCTGGCGCTGGCGCCGGACCTGATGATCCTCACGCCCGGCCATAGGCCATTGCAACCGGCACTGGCGCGGCTGGGGCCGACGCTGACGTTGGGGACGTACATCGGCGCGCCTGATCCTTGGCCGGCCCTGCTGCGGGATACCCGACGCATGGCCCAGGCATTGAACAGCCAGGTGCAAGCCGAAGCCGTCATTGCGGCCACCGACAACCTGTTCTCCGAGATTCGACAGCGCCTGAGCGGCCAGCCCGGTCGCGCAATACTGGTGGCGGACATGATCGATGAACATTACCTGCGGGTGTATGGACCGGGCAGTCTGTTCGATGCCGTGCTGGGCAAGATCGGCGTGACCAATGCGGTGTCGCCGGCCAACGACCTGGCGGTGCAGGGCAGTGGCTCGGCATTGATTCCCGTGCAGCATCTGGCCCGGGTGCAGGGCTGCGAGCTGTTGCTCAGCCCGCTGGCGCCACGCCTGTCGGCTGCCTTGCAGGACAACCCGGTGTGGCAGGCGCTGGCGCTGGTGCGTGAAGGCCGCGTGTCCGCGTTGCCGGTGATCGCGCCGTACGGTGGGCTGCGTTCCATGCAACGTTTTGCCCTCGCCGTGGAGCAGGTTCTGCTCCCTGCTGCCGATCAGGAGAACGCCAGTGTCTGACAGAGCTTCACAGGATAACGCCCGCGGGTGTCTGCTGCTCTCGATGGGGTTGTTGGCGATGGCTGCGGTGCTGGCGCTGTTGCACCTGCATGCGGTGTTGGGTGACGGCGCCTGGCCCAGCGCATTGCTCGCGCCGGATGCCCGGGACATAAGCCAGTTACTGGTCCATCAGGTTGTCCTGCCCCGGATCGCCATGGCGTTGTTGAGCGGGGCCGCATTGGGGCTGTCCGGGGTTCTGCTGCAGCAGGTCCTGCGCAACCCGCTGGCCGAGCCGATGACCTTGGGCATCTTCCCCGGCGCCTACCTGGCGCTGGCGCTCTACACCTTGTTCATGCCGGACGATGTCAGTCTCGGGCGCGAAGTGGTGGCGCTGTTGGGCGGCGGCGCGGCGATCCTTCTGGTGTTGCTGCTGGCCTGGCCGCAACGCCTGGCACCGCTGGCGGTCATTCTGTCGGGCATGGTGGTCAACCTGTATTGCGGGGCGATCAGCCTGGGGATGGCACTGGTGCATTTCGACCTGCTGCTGGGGTTGCAGATCTGGGGAGGGGGATCGCTTGAGCAGTCCGGCTGGTCGCCCAGTCGGCATTTGCTGCTTTGCCTCGCGGGGTGCGGGTTGGTGGTGTGGCTCATCCGCCGCCCGCTGCAACTGCTCGACGCCGGCGAGGGAACGGCGCGCAGTCTGGGGCTGAAGGTCGGGCGCCTGCGTTTGGTCGCACTGCTGCTGGCGGTCGTGCTCACGGCGCTGGTAGTGGCACAGGTGGGCGTGATCGGTTTCCTTGGCCTGGCCGCACCTGCGCTCGCGCGAATGCTGGGCGCACGGACCCTCACTCAACGTCTGTGCTGGACACCCTGTATCGGCGCGGCATTGCTGTGGGCGACCGATCAGATCGTGCTGTTGCTGTCGTCGATGTCCCCTTTTACCGGGCACGTCATACCGACGGGCACCGTCACTTCGCTGCTGGGCGTTCCCTTGTTGGTGGCGTTGCTGCCGCGTCTCAAGAGCCTGGGGGCCGTACACTGGAAAACCGTCTGGCCGCAACGCGCCGGCCTCGGCGTGCCACGGGCCCTCGGCCTGGTCGGCTTGCTGCTGCTCGGCGTGTGGTTGTCGTTCATGTTGTCCCGTACGCCCGATGGCTGGCGCGTCGCGAGCCTGGCCCAGGTTGAGGCGCTGCTGTTCTGGCAACTGCCCCAGACCGTCGCCGCCCTGGCTGCCGGGGGCTTGCTGGCGCTGGCTGGCGGGTTGCTGCAACGACTGACCGGCAACCCCATGGCCAGCCCTGACTTGCTTGGCGTCAGCGCAGGCGGCGGGCTGGGCGTGGTGGTGCTGGTATTTACCGTCACTTCGCCGTCCGCCGGCTGGCTGTTGCTTGCCTGTCTGGCCGGCGCGCTGTCAGCCCTCGGGGTGCTGTTGTGGTTCGGTCGCAAGGCCTTCACTCCCGCACGCCTGCTGCTCGCCGGCATCGCGGTGAGTGCGTGGTTTCAGGCGATCGTCAGCGCGGTGCTGTCCAGCGGCGATGCTCGGTCGGAGCAGGTCCTGCAGTTGTTGATGGGGTCGATTTATTACGTGCCTGCGTCACTGGCCTGGCTCAGTGCCGTGGTGCTGTTGCTCGCGCTGGCGTCGTTGCCACTGTTGGCGCGCTGGCTGACGGCACTGTCGCTGGGCGAGGGCGGAGCGGCGAGCATCGGCGTTCCGGTAAGGCGAGTGCGGTTGTTGATCGTGTTGCTGGCGGGCGTCTTGACGGCGATGGCGACGCTGCTGATCGGGCCGATGTCGTTCGCGGGTCTGCTGGCGCCCCATGTCGCGCGCCTGCTGGGGGCGCGCAGAGCGTTGCCGCAATTGCTGGTGGCGACGCTGTTCGGGGCTGTGTTGATGGTGCTGTCGGAGTGGCTGGGGCGGCAATGGCTGTTCCCGCAACAGATGCCGGCCGGGCTGGTGGCGACCCTGCTGGGCGGGCCTTATCTGATCGCCCTGATGCTCGGTCAACGCCGGATCGATGCCCATTGAGCGCGGCGTGAGAAGACGCCGACGCTCAAGCAGACATTCAACGCTCCTTCATGCCCAGGCGCTTGACCGAATACGCGCGTTTCTCGTCCTCTGAGTTGTAGTAGACGTTCTGCGTGGTGCTCAAGCTGTTGTGGCGAAGGTCGACCTGCAGGTCCTTCATGTCGCGGTGGGGTGCGTCGAAGGTCGCCGAGGTGTGCCGCAACCAGTGCAATGAGGCGGCGCGCAGGCGGCCGACGTCTTCGTCCGACCAGCCCTCTGCCTGCATGCGCGCCAGGGCGCGGTCGAATACCTCTTGCAGCAGCACGCGGATATGCCGGTCCGACAGCCCGGCGCGGCCGCGCTGCGTGGCAATCAGTGGCGTGGTTTCACGAAAGCCGGGCAGGGGAGACAGGCCCTGATGCAACCGCCAGCGCTTGAGATAGTTCTCCACGTAATCGTCGCGCACGCTGATCTTGCCGGCCTTGTTGCCTTTGCCCACCACGTGGTACCACCAGTTGCCGGCGTTGTCCTTGCGCAGATCGCCCATGGTGGGCTGCCAGTTGTCGCGCCCGACCAGGTCGGACACCCGCAGGTACATGGCAAAAATCGTCGCCACGATAAACAGCGTGCGCTCGTGACGGGCGTCAGCCGCGGCCATCTGCTCGGCGGTTTCCAGGACGAAATCCCACTGCAGGGAAGTCAGGATCCGGGTGTCCTGATCGTCGGTGTTGCGTTGCTTGTACTTGCTCTTCTGCTTGACTGCGCGAAACGGATTCTGCTCGCAAAAGCCTTCGTCGATTGCATGCTGGAAGAAACTGCCGCACACCGCGAATATCTGCGCGATGGAGCCCTGGGCGAGCTTGTAGGCGTCGGCCTGGGCGGGGCGATTCTGCTCCTTGGCGCGCTTGCGTTCTTCCTTGGAAATCGTCTGGCTGAACGGCCGCCATTCAGGGTTGAGCACGTAGGTGTCGGTGCTGGTTTTCTTGCGCGCGCCGATGCGGTTGAAGCGCGCCTTGACCACCGGCCCGACCCAGGCCGGATCAGGCGTCAGGCAGAACTCCATGAAGCTTTCGGCATGGGTGCGGCGCATTTCCAGCAGGGGGATGCGCGCCTTGAGCAGCGTCCACAACAGCAGTCGCTCGACGTGGGTGCGATAGGAGTTGAACGTCGCCTCGTTACCCGCATAAGACTTGAGGAAACTGCGCACCGCCCGGTATCCCTCCAGCGCCTGAATCGGCTCGGGAAACTGGGTCAGGTAATGGCTGATGGCAGGCAGTTCTTCCTTCAACGAGCTGAAATTGAGCTCGCCGAATCGGGCATAGGTTTCGAACAGCGGATGGGGCGTGGCAGGCGCAGACATTGAAATCAGCTTGAGCAGGAGTCGGAAAATGCCGGCATGATCCTCTCGAAGGCGGGGTGATGCAATGGCTGGCGCAGCGTCTGGCTGGCGGTGTTGCGAAGTTTCAGTCGCGCCGGCAGGCACACACCTGCCGGCGGGTACCGCGCGTCACTTGATCAGCGGCACGCCACTGAGTCGTTGCAATTCGTCGAAGTCGATGTCCGAGCAGATCTCCACCACTTTCAGGCCGTCGGACGTCACTTCCAGCACGGCAAGGTCGGTGTAGATACGGCTGACGCAGCCGATGCCGGTGAGCGGATAGGTGCACTCGGGCACCAGCTTGCTTTCGCCGGACTTGGTCAGGTGATCCATCATCACGAACACCTGGCGTGCGCCGGTGGCCAGGTCCATCGCGCCACCCACGGCCGGGATCGAACCTTCGGCGCCGGTGTGCCAGTTGGCCAGATCACCCTTGACCGACACCTGGAAGGCGCCCAGTACGGCGATGTCCAGATGGCCGCCGCGCATCATCGCGAACGAGTCGGCATGATGGAAGAAGGCACCGCCGGTGAGCAGGGTCACGTGCTGCTTGCCTGCGTTGATCAGGTCGTCGTCTTCCTCGCCCGGCGCGGGACTCGGGCCCATGCCCAGCAGACCGTTCTCGCTGTGCAGGAACACTTCCTTGTCGCCCAGGTAGTTGGCCACCAGGGTCGGTGCGCCAATGCCCAGGTTGACGTACGCGCCTTCCTGGATGTCCGCGGCCACGCGCTGGGCCATCTCGGTGCGGGAGAGCTTTTTAGTGATAGTCATGGCAGGCCTCAGACAGCGTTGGCGATCGACGAAGCGCCAGCGCCGGAAACGGCGACCACGCGCTGAACGAAAATACCCGGGGTGATGATGTGCTCCGGATCCAGCTCGCCGAGCTCGACGATCCGGTCAACCTGGGCGATGGCGGTCTTGGCGGCCATGGCCATGATCGGGCCGAAATTGCGCGCGGCCTTGCGGTAGACCAGGTTGCCCCAGCGATCACCCTGGTACGCCTTGATCAGTGCGAAATCCGCGTGCAGCGGCATTTCCAGCACGTACTGGCGGCCATCGATCTCACGGGTTTCCTTGCCCTCGGCCAGCAGCGTGCCGTAGCCGGTTGGCGAGAAGAACGCACCGATCCCCGAGCCTGCCGCGCGGATACGCTCGGCCAGGTTGCCCTGGGGCACCACTTCCAGCTCGATCTTGCCGGCGCGGTACAGCTCGTCGAACACATAGGAGTCCGACTGGCGCGGGAAGGAACAGATCACCTTGCGCACGCTGCCTGCCTTGAGCAGCGCGGCCAGGCCGATCTCGCCGTTACCGGCGTTGTTGCTGATGATGGTCAGGTCGCGAGGGCCGATGTCGATCAGCGCATCGATCAGCTCGGACGGCATGCCGGCCGTGCCGAAGCCGCCGACCATGATGGTCGAGCCGTCTGTGATGCCTTGCACCGCGCTGGCGATGGTCTCGAAGGTTTTGTTGATCAAAGTGAGCTCCTGGTTTGTCCTGGAGTGTGGGGTGACGATCTGGCCAGAGCGCGCTTGGGCGAGCAGACCAGAAACGCCTGTCATTGTTTGTGGGTCTGGCCTATAGCGTGCCGCAATAGCGGGGAATAAGAGAGAGGGAGAATGGGAAGTTGTGCGGTTATCGAACGGTTGTGCGATATACGGGCATCGCTATTATCCAACGGGGAAACAGTTCGCCAATAAACGGCGCAAGGAGTTCGAACCATGACGCTGGCCCGACGTCAGTTCAATACACTGACCTTGCTGAGCCTTACCGGCATCGGAGCATTGACCATGAAGCCTGTGCAAGCCACACCCGCCGTGCAGACGCTGGTGTTAAAAGCCAACGGCGGTATTCCCAACAATCCGACGCTGCCGGTGCTGATTTACCCGGCTGCGCTGGACGTTACCGGCAGCGATCCCGCATCCCTGTTCGAACGCACATTTGCCGCCAATGGCTGGCCGCCGCAATGGCGCTATGGCGTGTTCACGTATCACCACTACCACACCCACGGCCATGAAGTGCTGGGCGTTTACGCCGGGCATGCACGCTTGATGCTGGGTGGGCCGAACGGCCATGTGCTGGAGGTCAGGGCCGGGGATGTACTGTTGCTGCCTGCGGGCACGGGGCACTGCAACCTGGGGTCCAGCGATGATTTCAGTGTGGTTGGTGCTTATCCGCCGGGGCAGGAGGGTGACATCAACCGTGGCCCGGCCACCGCTGCGCAGATCGAACAGATTGCACATTTGCCATTTCCCCACTCCGACCCGGTGCTGGGCCAAAAGGGCGGTGTCGTGGAGTTCTGGCGCACGCGTCTTTCTGGCAGAGGCTGATCTGTCCGAACGGCAATGACAGATGCTGTGGCGTCACGGCAGTTTCGCAGTGATCACACGATCTTCACGGTGCGCCGGTATCGCAAACCCTCACTCATCAAAAAACACCAGCAGCCGCAACTCGATACTTTGCCGCGGCGGTGCATCGGCGGGTGTGGTGGGGTCATCGAAGGCGGTATGGGCGCCTGCCCGGGCGGCGATGTCTTGACGTGAATCGTAGATCTTCAGCAGCAGCGCTTCGTCTGGTCGCAGTTGCGGGAAGTAAAACCAGCGGTGTTGAGGGTTGGCTTTGAGTGCAAAGGTCTCGCCTACTTTATCGCGATACACCAGATCGCTGGCCAGGAAGTCTGAAGCAGCGATACTGCTGGCGTCACACACGGCCAGCGGCGTGGTGAACACCGGCCCGCCGATGGGGCGCCAGAGGTTGATGATCGCAAAGCGTTTGAGCAGCCGTTGTTCGGCTTCTTCCGGCGGTAGATGATCACGTACCCGGCGAATGGCCGAGCGTTCGGTCTGGTCGTTGTGCACGTAACGCACCGGCTCCCGCAGGCCGGCGGCTTCGCGGCCCGGCTGATCGATGCGCACGGTGTGGTCGAAGATCACCGTTTTCACGGCGCCTGTGACCTGACGCACCAAGGCATCGGATTCGGCGTAGTAGCGCTCGCGCACCTGCTGTTCGTCTTCGAAGTCGAAGACCTCGCTGGCGTGCTCGACACGTTGAAACCCTTGATCGTCGAGCCGCGGAGCAGTGGCCAGCAGGCGTGCGTTATGGATCTGGACTCGGGTCGGCTGCACGGTGCCTATGCGTTGTGGCAAGCCATTTTCCCGCGGGTAGGCATAGTTGACTGGCCGCGTGCCGTCATCCAGCAGGTAGTTGAGTTCGCCGGTGACCGACTCATGCAGCAGATGTGGTTGGTGAATACCCATAGCGACTCCTCACGCCGGGCTGGCGTTAGAAAGGTTCCTTGAAAGGACGCAGATCCAGCTCCTGGGTCCAGGCACTGCGAGGCTGCGAATGGAGGTACCAGTAAGCGTCGGCGATGTCTTCGAGGGCCAGCGTGCCGTCCTCGCCCAACTGCTCGAACCGGTCGCGAGCGCGGTTGCGTAACCGTTCTCCGTTGATTCCACCGTCGATGACCACATGGGCGACATGCACGTTACGGGGGCCGAATTCGCGCGCGAAGGATTGGCTGAGCGAGCGCAAACCGGCTTTGGCGGCCGCGAAAGCGGTGTAGGGCGGTTTTCCCCGAAGCGATGCCGTAGCGCCGGTGAACAACAGCGATCCACCGCCGTTTTCCAGCAACAGCCGAGTCGCTTCCCGTGCAAACAGAAAGCCGCCCAGCGTGGCCGCTCGCCAGGTCTGCTCGAACAGCTCGGCCGTAAGTTCCAGCGACGGGGCTGCCACCGAGTTGCCGACGTTGAACACCGCGGCGTGCAACGGCCCTGCCTGACGAACCTGAGCCACCGCGGCCAACACATCCGGCTCGACCCCCGCATCCGCGACCACCGCGACAGCATCGCCGCCTTCGTCGCGGATACTTGCGACCACCGCGTCGAGCTTGTCGCGACTGCGCCCGCTGACCACGACCCGATAGCCTTCGGCAGCGAAGCGCCGTGCAATGGCTGCACCGAGCCCCTGCACGGCGCCGACACCGTTGACCCACGCAACTTTACGAGCAGGTGAGGACATGCTGTTCTCCATGGCAAACGTAATGTCACCACTCTAACGTGCCCTATCTGCCGTCAAATAGAATTTCGAACGCTAACGATATAGCGCCTCCCGTTCGCGCAACCGAACCCGATGCTGTCAATGGGTTGCCGCACTCACGTCGATCTTCTTGGGCAGTAATCGGTTGCTGTAGAACAGATCCGCCGTCGCCTGCTGCGCGAGCGAGGAAAACGGCTCCCAGATGGCCCAGGCGTCGGCGTCAACCTGGTACTCGGCAACATCGAGCATTTACAGGGACGGGCCCAGGGGCATCTGATCATCGCCGTGGCTGACGCGGGGCAGAGTGAGCAGGGATTGCTCAAGGTGCTAGAGCCGTTTGCCGATGCGGTGCAGATCCTGGTTGCTCCCAAGGTTGACACCCGGGCACTGAATGCCGCCGAATGGTCGACCTGACAGGAGTCTTTAACGGCATGACGGACCTTGCACCTTTGCTGACGTTCAAACCCATCGACCTCGATACCCACGCGGACCTCTGCGTTCGCTTCGCCATCGATGTGCACGTCATCGGCTTTGGGTCGGCCGAGCGCTTCCACGAGAGCGATGGCAAGGGCGCCGAGCGCCACATCGCCTGGCTGCGGCAACGGGTGGCGCTCAAGCCTGGTTGTCTGGTGCATGTCTGGCAGAACGGCGAGATCATCGGCCAGCTCAACATGAGCCGGGTCGAGAGCGATCCCACGATCGGCTACATCAACCTCCTGTACCTGGTGCCCGAGGCCCGTGGACGGGGTCTGGGCGTATTGCTGGAGGCGTATGCCTGGTCCTTTCTTGCGCAGCAGGGCTGCCGTGCGTTGCGACTGTCGGCGAGCCCCACCAACCTGGGCGCATTGGGGTTTTACCTGCGCAACGGCTGGCAGGATCTCGGGCCGCGCGAGGATGCGCCCTTCGTCAACCTGCTGGAAAAACAGCCCGACCGGACGGTCGCAGGACAGCCGGTGATCATCAACCCTGACGACTACCTGGAAACCGAATTCGGTCGGGTGTTCACCGAAGAACGCAACCGTCTGGCGTGGGATCGATGCCGGGCGAGATTGCGCGATGAACTGGCGCAGAAGCGGCCCGGCACTCACCTGTATCTGGTGATGGGCGTGCAGGGCAGCGGCAAGTCGCGCTGGGTGATAGACAACCACGGCAGGCTCGGTGCGAGCGCTATCGTGTTCGACGCGGCATTGCCGGCCCGGCGTCATCGGCAGACGCTGCTCAAGATCGCCGCCGAGTTCGACGTGCCAGTGATCGCGATATTCGTGCAGGTACCCCTGGCCTTGGCGCGGCAACGAAACGCCCGACGCAGTGCAGACAAACAGGTCCCGGAAGACGCCATCCGAAGCGTATTCGCCATGCTCGAACCGCCTTCTCGTGAAGAGGGTTTCGCCTGGGTCGAAACCGTTCCACCAGAACCTGTGAGCATTTCATCGCAAACCCAATGAAGGACAGCCCATGTCAGTGATCGACAGCCAGTTTTACATCCCGCAGCCCTTTATCGTGCATGAGACCGAGCACTGGGTCCTGAACCACAGCTTCGCCACGGCGTTGCCGGGGTACCTGATCCTGGGTGCCAAGGCGCCAGTCGAGTCGTTGGCCGACTTGCCGCCCCAGGCCCTGCACGAATTCGCCGAGCTGCTGGCCCGGGCCCAGCGCTTGGTACAGGACACCCTCAAGCCTGAACGCCTGTACATCAGCCGTTACGGCCATTCGCCGGGCTATCCGATCCACTTCCACCTGATCCCTGTCTACGCATGGGTGGAAAAGTTGTTCTGGGAGGATGAGCGTTATCGCTTGCTCAATACCTTCGCCAATCCGCAAAAGGCCCAGACCCGCACCGATGGCGCGGAGCTGACGCTGTTCATCTGGCGAGAGTTCGGTGAGCGCCAGCCCCCGCGCGCGGTGCAAGGGGCTTCGATCGAGCAGGTTATCGAGCGCTTGCGCTCGGCGTTTGCCAACCCTTTACAACCTGCTTGAGCGCTGCAATGCCTGAACTCCGTATTCGCCACCTTGCCCTGTGTATCTTTCATCATCAGGGAAAAATCCTCGTCAACGAATTCGTCGACCCTGTGAAAGGACTGACGCTGTTTCGTCCACTGGGCGGCGGCATCGAGTTCGGCGAGCGCAGCGCTGACGCCATCGTTCGTGAAATCCGCGAGGAGCTGGGCCAGCCCATCACCGACCTGCGCCTGATCGGCACGCTGGAGAGCATCTTCACCTACCTGGGCAAACCGGGGCATGAAGTGGTGCAGGTCTATGACGCCCGTTTCGAAGACGCCTCGCTGTATCAGCTGCCGTGGCTGGAAGGCGAAGAGAGCGACGGCGCGCCCTTCAGGGCGAAATGGTGCGACAGCGCATCGTTCACCGAAGCGTCCCCACTGGTGCCGGAAGGGTTACAGGCGTTGTTGACGTCGCTGTCGTTATTGAATTGACCACGCTATGGCCGCAAAAAAGGAGCACCTGTGAACAGGATTTCAACCCTAGGCATCAACCCCGATAAAGACTCGACCCTGGTTTTCAAACCCATCGATCTGGACGCACACATGGATATCTGTGTGCGCTTTCGGATCGATACCCACGTTTGCGGATTCGGCTCGGCCGAGCGATTTCATGAGAGCGACGGACGGGGTGCCGAGCGTTACGCCGACTGGCTGAGAACCCGCGCCGACCGTTTGCCAGGCTGTCTGGTGCATCTGTGGCGTGGCGATACGATCATCGGGCAGATCGAGATGGGCCGGGTGCCGAGTGAGCGCAGCATCGGCTACGTCAACCTGTTCTACCTGGTTCCTGATGTTCGGGGGCAGGGGTTGGGACGCTTGCTGGAGGCGTATGCGTGGACGTATCTGAGCGGACTGAGTTGCCGATCGATTCGGCTGTCTGCGAGCCCGACCAACACTGCCGCCTGGAATTTCTATCGCAAACAGGGCTGGCATGACCTGGGTCCTCGTGAAGAGGATCCGACGGTGCATCTGCTGGAGAAGCGCGAGGCCACTGCACACCCCGCGCTGGCATCAGATGTGGTCTGGACCCATGCCCACGCGCGATCGCCGCGGGTGCCGTTCAACCTGACAACCGAGCGGGTGGCCCTGGTGCCCGCTGATACGCGATTGGCACCCAGGCTGGCCGATGCCCTGAACGCCAGTTTCGAGTTGCACCGTGACTTTCTGCTGTGGAACCAGCCGCACTGGACGCTGGAGGAGGCGCAGCAGAGCCTGGAGGTCGCGGCGCGGGATTATTTCCTGCCGGCAGGGGAGAAGCGTTATTTCGTGATTGCCCGCAATGAGCCTGCCGATATCGTCGGCTGCATCGGGCTCTTGCCGCGCCCCGACGCACCCGAGCCGTTCGAAGTCGGCTACTGGGCCAACCAGCGCCATGCCGGCAAGGGGCTGATGAGCGAAGCGCTGGCCGCGCTGGTGGCCGCCTTGAAAGGGCAAGCGCTGCACCTGACCACATCGTCGGCCAATGAAGCCAGCCAACGACTGGCCGAGTCGGTGGGTTTCCGCCAGGTGAACGTCATCGTGGGTGCGCGGCAGTCGGAGAAGTTCGGTGTCTGTGACACGCTGGTGTATCGACGGGGCGTTGAGGCTTTTCGGGATCGAGAAGCCAGTAACACCGAAGCGTGATGCGTGCACGCTCGGCCACGACACCTGGCTTTCATGGCGGTCCGGCTTCCCGGCCACAATCGCCCTCAATCCGCTTTGATATGCGCCTGGGCAATGATGTCCTTGCTCAGGTCATGGGTGACTTGAATCAGCGCCGCCGTCTGCTCGGTGCTCAAGCGCTGCGGCGCCATGCCCAGCGCTTTCAGTTCGCTGATGGTCGACGGTTCACTGAGCACGTCGTCGAATGCCTTGCGAATAGTGGCCAACACCTGTGGCGGCGTTCCCGTCGGCGCCATGGCCACGAAAGAGCCTGAAAATTTCCACTGTGGGTAGCTCTCGGTCAGTGGCGGCACGCCGGGCAGGTCCGGGGCCTCATCTGTGCCGAAGAACGCCAGCCCGCGCAGTTTCCCCGCCTGCACGAAGGTGTTGGCCAGCGGATCGCTGACCAGATCGATGTGGCCTGCCGTGGCATCGGTCAGGGCCTGGGCGCTGCCTTTGTAGGGCACATGCACCAGGTCGATGCCTGCCAGCAGCTTGAGGTATTCCGTCGAGATGTGCCCCGGCGTGCCGTTGCCCGAGGTGCCGTAGGTGAGCTGGCCCGGATGCGCCTTGGCATAGCTGACCAGTTCTGCAATGGAATGAATCGGCAGCTTCGGGTTGACCGCAATCACCGAGCGCGACCCGGCCAAGTGCGCCACGGGGGTGAGGTCCTTGAACGGGTCGAACTGCACCGGCACCAGTTGCGGTGCGATGGCCAGGTTGCCGATGGAAGCGTTCAGCAGCGTGTAACCATCGGCGGCGGCATGGGCCACATACGCAGCGCCCAGCGTACCGGCAGCGCCCGGTTTGTTTTCCACCACCACTGGCTGCCCCAGCCGCTCGCCCAGATGCCGGGCGATGATCCGCGCGATGTTGTCGTTGGTACCGCCAGGTGTGTAGGGCACCACATAGGTGATCGGTTTGTTCGGGTACGGCTGATTATCCGGGGATTGCGCCAGCGCGGTGGCGGCGGTCAACGAGATCAGGGCTGTAGCGACGATTTTCTTTAGCAGGTGCATGACAGGCTCGCGTGACAGGTAGACGTAAAAGATAATTTATATTTATTATTATTCAGAAATTAAATAACTGTTATCTATAACGTTTTCTTCTATCGTTATTCGCCAGCGATCCCGCTGCGCGTCTCCATATCGCTGAGAGTGTCATGAGCCAAACCCTGCAACAGATGCGCCTGGGCCTGTTCATCCAGGCCGCCGGTCACCACGCCAGCGGCTGGCGCTACCCCGGCGCCCAGAGCGGCAGCGAAAACTTCAAGCTGATCAAGCAACTGACCCTGGCGGCCGAACGCGCCTGCCTGGACATGGTGTTCTTCGGCGACAAACTGGTCACCAGCGCCCAGGAACACCCCTCGATGATCGTGCGCTTCGAGCCGCTGACGCTGCTTGGCTCGCTGGCGTCGGTCACCGAGAAGATCGGCCTGGCCGCCACGGCGTCCACCACCTACAGCGAGCCTTACACCGTGGCTCGCCAGTTCGGCACGGTCGATCATATTTCCGAAGGGCGGGCGGCATGGAACGTGGTTACCACCGGCTATGACAGCGCCGCGAATTTCACCCGTGCCACGCACCCCAACCACGACCAGCGCTACGAAGTGGCCGAAGAGTTCGTGGACGTGGTGCGCGGGTTGTGGGACAGCTTCGAGGACGATGCTTACGTGCGTGACACCGAGCGCGGTGTGTACCTGGACACTGGCAAGATGCATCGGCTCGACCATCGCGGTCAGCACTTCAGCATCGACGGACCGCTGAACATGACCCGCAGCCCGCAGGGTCATCCGGTGTTGATCCAGGCCGGGTCCAGCGGGCCGGGCATGAGCCTGGCCGCGCGCATCGCCGAGGTGGTGTTCACCGCACAGCAGGATATCCAAGCCGCGCAGCAGTTCTACCGCGAGCTCAAGCGTCAGGTTGTCGCCCATGGCCGCCAGCCGGAGCATTGCCTGGTGATGCCGGGCATCATGCCGATCCTGGGCGCCACGGCGGCTGATGCACAGGCGAGTTTCGAGCGTCTGCAGCAGTGGACGGATCTGGATACCGCGCTGAAGCTGGTGGGCGAGCGCCTCGGTCAGGATCTGAGCGGCTTCGATCTGGATCAGCCACTGCCTGAGCTGCCATTGCCGCAGAACATGAAAAGCCGCGCCCAGTTGCTGCTGGACATGAGTCACCGCGACGGCCTGACGCTGCGCCAGATCTGCAATCTGGTGGCCGGTGCACGCGGGCACAAGATTCTGATCGGCACCCCGCAGCAGGTCGCCGACGAGTTGATCGCCTGGTTCGAGGGGCAGGCCGCCGACGGCTTCAACCTGATGCCGCCACATTTTCCCGAGGGACTGGAGCAGTTCGTCGAGGGCGTGCTGCCGATTCTGCGCAAGCGCGGCCTGTTCCGCGAAGCCTACAGCGGCAGCACCCTGCGCGAGCATCTGGGGTTGCCGCGCCCTGCGCATCGGCGCTGGGGAGCCGGTCAATGAGTGCGCCGCGTCAGCAGGTCGACTTCAGCGTCGGCCTGCTTTATCTGCTGCTGGGCACAGCCTTCAGTTGGGGCGCCTACGGTTACGGGCTGGGCACGCCCGCGCGAATGGGCGCCGGGTTCTTTCCGTTCTGGCTGGGCATCGGGCTGGGCGGGCTGGGGGCGGGCGCGATGCTGCGGGCCTGGTCCCTTCAGCAACCGGCGCAACGTCTGGAATCCTGGGCGTGGAAGCCGCTGGGTTGGGTGCTGGGCGCGCTGGCCTTGTTCGCCGTGCTGTTGCCGCTGGCCGGGTTGTTGATCGCCACCGCTGCGCTGGTGCTGGTCAGCAGTCGCGCCAGTGCGCAGTTTACCTGGGGCGCCAGCCTGGTGAGCGCCGTCGTGGTCAGCGTGTTCTGTGCGCTGGTGTTCGTCGTCGGCCTGGGCTTGCCCCTGCCGTTGTGGCCTCTCTTTATCGGTTGATACCCCATGGATCTGCTCAATCATCTGGCGCTGGGCTTTTCCACCGCCTTGACCCTGCAAAACCTGTCTTACGCGTTCATTGGTTGCCTGCTGGGCACGCTGATCGGCGTGCTGCCGGGCCTGGGGCCGGTGGCGACCATCGCCATGCTGCTGCCGGCCACCTATGCGCTGGAGCCTACTAGCGCGCTGATCATGCTGGCCGGTATCTACTACGGCGCCCAGTACGGCGGCTCGACCACGGCCATTCTGGTCAACCTGCCGGGGGAGTCGTCCTCGGTGGTCACCACCCTGGACGGCTACCAGATGGCGCGCAAGGGCAAGGCTGGTCTGGCGCTGGCCACGGCGGCGCTGGGTTCGTTTTTCGCCGGCACCGTCGGCACCTTGCTATTGGCCGCGTTCGCCGGGCCGCTGACCGACCTGGCCATGGATTTCGGGCCGGCCGATTATTTTTCGCTGATGGTTTTCGGGCTGATCGGCGCAGTGGTATTGGCGACCGGCTCGATCTACCAGGCCATCGGCATGATTCTGGTGGGGTTGTTGCTGGGCATGGTCGGCACCGATGTGAACTCGGGCATCGCACGCTTCACCTTCGGCCAACTGGAACTGGTGGATGGCCTGAACTTCGTTTGCCTGGCCATGGGGTTGTTCGGCGTGGCGGAGATCGTGCGCAATCTGGAAGACGATGAAGTGCGCCACGCCGTGACGCAAGGCCTTGATCAACTCTGGCCGCGCAAGGAAGATTTCAAGCGCATGGCCGCGCCGATTCTGCGCGGCACGACGCTGGGGGCGTTTCTCGGCATTCTGCCCGGTGGCGGCGCGGCGCTGGCGTCGTTTTCGTCCTATGCGCTGGAGAAGAAGGTCTCGCGCACCCCACAGGCGTTCGGCCAAGGCGCACTGGAAGGCGTAGCGGGGCCCGAGTCGGCGAACAACGCCGCGGCGCAGACCTCATTCGTGCCGCTGCTGACCCTGGGCATTCCATCCAATGCGGTGATGGCGATGATGATCGGCGCGATGCTGATCCACAATATTCAGCCAGGTCCCATGGTCATCAGCCAGAACCCCGAGCTGTTCTGGGGCCTGATCGTTTCGATGTGGATCGGCAACCTGATGCTGCTGGCGCTGAACCTGCCGATGCTCGGATTGTGGGTCAAGCTGCTCAAGGTGCCGTACCGCCTGATGTTTCCGGCGATTCTGGTGTTCTGTGCCATCGGCGTGTTCTCGGTGCAGAACTCGATCTTCGACCTGTGGCAGATGCTGGTCTTCGGCGTGGCGGGATACCTGCTGGCCAAGCTGCGGCTGGGGCCTGCGCCGCTGTTGCTGGGCTTTGTGCTCGGCCCGCTGATGGAAGAAAACCTGCGCCGCGCCTTGCTGATCTCCCGCGGGCATTTTTCCGTGTTCATCGAGCGTCCGATTTCGCTGGCGCTGCTATGCGCCACCCTCGGGTTGGTGATCCTGATGATCATGCCTGCGTTGCGCCGCAATCGTGAGGTGGCATTCGAGCCGGAGTGAAGCCGGCCCGTGATGCGCGAACTGTCCAGCCTCGGTCAGGCACTGTATGTCAACTGTCGCGATCGAGGCACCAGAACGCTCTATTTCGCGGTTTTCAGGCCTATTTCAAGCGTTTTTCTCTGGCACGCTCCGTGCTCTGTAGCTTGCGCCAACCCAGCGTCTTTCGGGCGCTGGATAATGAGTCAAGCAGGAGTGTGGAATGAACAAGGGAAGAGCTTCACGTTCTTCGGCGCGCAGCCGGTTGCCATCTGCCGTGGGCGCGAGCGCCACGTTTTTTCTGGTGGGCCAGTTGCACGCCGCGTCGGTTGACGTGAATGAATCGAGTGGCGCGCAGCCGACCAAACAGCTGAGCACAGTGGTGGTAAAAGGCGCCAAACTCGACGACAACAAGAAAGCCGAGCTGGCGCTGAAGGAAGTGGCCGGCGGTGTCAATTACATCGACGCGCAAACGGTGGAGCAGGGCCGGGTGTCAACGGCCACCGACGTGTTCGCCCTGCAACCCGGGGTGATCGCCACTCAGGGCGGCGGCAACAATGACGGCGGGCGGATTTCGATTCGCGGCTCCGGGATCAACAAGGGCGTGGGGTATTTCCGCGCCGGTATCTTTTACTTGTTCGACGGCTTGCCGGTGTCGGGGCCGGGCGGCACGCCCTACGAGCTGTTCGAGCCACTGGGCCTGAGCCATACCGAGATTCTGCGCGGCGCCAATGCCTTCGACATCGGCTCGCTGTATCTGGGCGGGGCGATCAACTACGTCACCAAGACCGGCTATGACGCAGCGCCCCTGCAGGTGCGTTACGAAGCAGGCAGTTACGGCTACCAGAAACGGCAGATCAGCTCCGGCCAGGTGCTCGGGCCACTGGATTACTACGTCAGCCTGACCGACTCTTCATCCGACGGTTTCCAGGATCAGACCCGCGGCAAGAGCGCAGGATTCGCCGGTAACGTCGGCTATCAGTTCTCGCCACAGCTCAAGACGCGCCTCTATTACCGCTACCGCACCACCGACAACGAGACGCCGGGCTACATCACCAAGGCCCAGCTCAAGGACGACCCTGAACAGGCCAACCCGACCAGCGTCAATGTGCATGCCCATCGCAAGCAGCCCGGCTCGACCTGGGTCGGCAGCAAGACCCAGTACACCTTCGACGACGATTCCCATCTGGAACTGGGGCTGGTCTATCACGACTACCCGATCGACGCCCGGCAAGGGGTGAACCGTACGGTGTGGGGGTTCACCGACTACTCCACCAGCCTGAAATACGATCGCCTGGATCAACTGTTCGGCAAAAACAGCGTCACCCGGCTCAACTTCCTACGTACCGAGCATTTGAATGGCTATTCGAAGACTTCCGTGCGCATTCCTTCGGGCGTGACGGCTAATCTGCCGGTGGGGGCAGAGGTGCGCAAGGCCGAGTATCAGGGCTCGGACATGGTGCTCAGCGCCAGTAACGAAACCGAAGTGGTCGACAACAGGCTATGGCTCAGCGCAGGCCTGTCCGCCGTCAACTTCGAGCGCAAGGCGCGGGTGTCCTACCCGGTGGGCGGCGAGGCCGACAACCCGAACAACCCGGTGGAGAAAGACGACTGGAAGTTCGCCCCGCGTTTCGGTGTGCGCTATCAACTCACGCCGGACTTCGAGCTGTTCGGCAACCTCAGCCGCACGGTCGAGGCGCAGCAGTCCTGGGCATTCGTGTCGGGGGCGCAAGTGTTCACCTCGGGTCCCGCCACCGGTCTTAATTCGGGCGGGCAGAAGCTCAAGCCGCAAGTGGCCGACACCCTAGAATTCGGTACCCGTGGCCACTTCGACCGTACCGACTGGGACCTGACGTTCTATCGCTCCCAGGTGCAGGATGAACTGCTCTCGGTGATCATCCGCGAAGCGACCTCGACCTCCGATGCGCTGACCTCCGAATACAACGCCAGCAAAACCATCCACCAAGGGGTGGAACTGGGGCTCAACTCGCTGCTGTGGGAAAACAACGGCGACAGCCTGCACTTGCGCCAGTCCTACACCTACAGCGATTTCTTCTACCGTGATGACGATCAGTTCGGCAGCAACCGTCTGCCCGGCATTCCGAAGCACAACTACCAGACCGAACTGCGCTACGACTTCAACAACGGCGTTTACGTCGGCGTGAACACCTATTACGCCTCCAAGACGGCAGTGGACTTCGCCAACACCGCCACGGCCGGCTCTTACAACCTGTGGGGCACGACGCTGGGCTGGAACTCGCCGAAGAAAGACTGGCAGGTGTATCTGGATCTGCGCAACATCACCGACGAGAAGTACGCAGCTTCGATCAGCCCGACGTTCGATGCCAAGGGCACCGACCCCAGGACGATCATTCCGGGTGATGGTTTCGGCGCTTACGCCGGGGTGCAGTACAGCTTCAGGTAAGCGGTGCCATGTGGTTCAAAGGCCACATGGCTTGCGCTCAACGTGCGCTCTTGTCGAGCATCGCCAGCAGCAGCACGTTGGTGCCGGCTTCGGCCCATTCGGGGTGAATGTGCTCGGCCTCGTTGTGGCTCAGGCCGTCGACGCACGGCACGAAGATCATCGAGGTCGGGGCCACGCGGTTCAGGTAGCAGGCGTCGTGACCGGCGCCGGAGACCATGTCCTTGTGGCTGTAGCCCAGTTGCACGGTGGCGCGGCGCACGCTGTCGATGCAGCTTTGCTCGAAGTTGATCGGCGCGTACTGGAAGATCTGCTCGACCTTCGCTTGCAGGCCGATGCCGTCGGCAACCTGCTGCACCTTGTCGCGAAATTCCAGGTCCAGTGCTTCAAGCGCGGCTTCCCGTGGATGACGGAACTCGACACTGAAAAACACCCGGCCCGGCACTACGTTGCGCGAGTTGGGGAACACGTTGACCAGTCCGATGGTGGCGCGGCCTTCATCGCCCTGGGCCAGGCCGAGGGCGTTGACCGCTTCGGCCACCCGCGCCATGCCCAGCAGGGCGTCGAGCCGATGATTCATTGGCGTGGTGCCGGCATGGGCACTGCGGCCAGTGAGCTCGACTTCGTACCAGCGCTGGCCCTGGGCGCCGGTGACCACGCCAATGGTCAGATTTTCCGCTTCGAGAATCGGGCCTTGCTCGATGTGCAGTTCGAATGCGGCATGAATATCCTGGCCGCCCATGGGCGCCTCACCGGCGTAACCGATAGCCTGCAACGCCTGGCCGATGGTCACGCCTTTGGCATCGGTGCGCGACAAGCCGTACTCCAGATCGAACACCCCGGCGTACACACCCGAGGCGATCATCGCCGGAGCGAAGCGCGAGCCTTCTTCGTTGGTCCAGTTGATGACTTCGATAGACCGCTCGGTCTGAATATCCAGATCATTGAGCGTGCGAATCACTTCCAGGCCGGCCAGCACGCCATAAATGCCGTCGAACTTGCCGCCCATGGGCTGCGAATCGCCGTGGGATCCCGTCACCACCGGCGCCAGGCTGGCGTCACGGCCCTCGCGGCGGGCGAAGATGTTGCCCATGGCATCGACGCGAATACTGCACCCGGCTTCGCGTGCCCATCTGACGAACAGGTCACGCCCCTGGCGATCTTCTTCGGTCAGCGCCAGGCGCGACACGCCGCCTTTTTCGGTGGCGCCGATGCGCGCCATTTCCATCAGCGAGCCCCACAGGCGCTCGCCGTTGATCCGCAGTGGCTTGATCATGCGTCCGGCTCCGGCGATTTGACCTTGTAGCGGAAGTCGCAATGGGAAGCACCGCCCATGATGGTCTGGGTGCGCTTGAGCTCGACCCGTGGGTCGTAGCCGACGATGAACAGCTCGTCGCGGTTGCACGACAGCAAGTGGCCGATCTCGCCCAGACCCATGGCGTGGTACATCTCGGCGTAGCGGCAGCGGTGCACGTCGTAATCGAAATGGGTGGCATCGGTGGCAATCACGTCCACCTTCAGCGCGTCGTCTTTTTCCCAGAGTTCCTGCAGGGCAATGAAGCCTTGCAGGTCGGGGCCGTTGGGCTCGCGAGCGGCAAACTGCTTGCCAGCGTTGACCGCAGCCTCGGACACCGCTTCGCCGATGACAGCCGCTGCCTTGTCCTTGCCGTAATCGCGCACGAGGATTTCGTAGATGGGTTTGATGATTTCGGCTTCGATGCGCCGCCGGGCCAGAATGCCCAGTTCACCGTCATGTTGACTCATGTGGGGTATCTCCATCGCTTCTCACGGGCCGGCCCAGGCTGTGTCAAAACTACTGCGCTCGGCACTACTGCGTTAAAAACAGGCGAAAAATGCTCATTTAGAACACCTAAACTCCGCTTTTTCGCCTGTTTTTGCCTTGTATTGCCTTCGCTCGCTACGTTTTGACATACCCTGGGCCGGACGTCGGCGACACAGGGCCGCCGACGTCGGTCGGATCAGGGTTTGCCGCCGGCTACGCTGACCGGCTGCCATGCATTGGCCTTCACTTGGTAAACAGTGAAGGTCGGGTTTTTCAGGTTGCCTTCGCCATCGAAGGCGATCACGCCGGTGACGCCCTGGTACTGGCTGGCCTTGAGCGCAGGCAGGTATTTGGACGGATCGGTCGAACCGGCTTTTTCGATGGCCGCGATCAGCACGCCGACGCCGTCATAGGCGAACGGGGCATGCAGCTCGATGTGCGTCTTGTAGCGCTGCTCGTAACGCTGTTCGAAGTCCTTACCGCCGGGCATCTGCGCCACGGCCAGGCCCGGCTCCAGGGCGATCACGCCGTCACCTTCCTTCTGCGCCAGTTCCAGGAAGGTCTGGCTGACGAAACCACCGGCGCCCATGAGCGTGGCCTTGATCCCCAGCTGTTTGATGCGCCGGGCCAGCGGGGCGGCCTGAGCGTCGACACCGCCGAAGAAAATCAGATCGGGGTTCTTGCTGCGCACTGTGGTCAGCACGGCGCTGAAGTCCACCGTCTTGTCGTCCACGTATTCACGGGACACCACGTTGCCGCCGCCTGCCTCGATGGATTTGACGAACTGATCGGCCAGACCCTGGCCGAACGCGGTGCGGTCGTCGATCACCGCAATGCGCTTGGCTTTCAAGGTGTCCAGCGCGTAGCGACCGGCCACCTGGCCGCCGTCATCGTCGTGGCCCATGATGCGGAAACTGGTGTCGAAACCCTGTTGAGTGTAGGCGTGGCCGGTGGCGACCGGCGCCACTTGTGCGATGCCGGCGTCGTGATAGACCCGCGCCGCCGGAATGCTGGTGCCGGTGTTCCAGTGACCGACCACGCCGACCACTCCGGCATCCACCAGACGCTGAGCGACGGTCACCGCGGTGCGCGGGTCGGATTGATCGTCTTCGGACACCAGCTTGTAGGTCACCGCTTCGCCATTGATTTGCGGGTGGCGGGCGTTGGCGGCATCGATGGCCAGTTGCGCGCCGTTTTCCAGGTCTTTGCCGATCCGGGCCGAAGGGCCGGTCAGCGGGCCGGCCAGACCGATCAGTACGGTCTGGTCAGCCTGGGCAATAGCCGTGGCCAGGCTGCTGACGGCGATGCCGATGAGGGCGGCGCGTTTGATGAGGGCAGAAATGTGCATGTGTGCTTCCTGTTGCAGGTCGCGCCCTGAAGGGGCGCTGTTCATGTTGGCTCCGGAGGCCCGGTGGCGGTTCGGGTTCATTCGCCGAGGTAGGCGGCGCGCACGTGGGGATCGTCCAGCAGATCGCCAGCGGCGCCCTGCAAGGTGATACGTCCGCTGTCCATGACGTAGGCGCGTTGGCAGACCTGCAGGGCTAGGCGGGCGTTCTGCTCGACCAGCAGCAGGGTCATGCCGTCGTCGCAGACCTGATCGATCACCTCGAATATTTTCTCGACCATGATCGGCGCCAGGCCCATCGACGGCTCGTCCAGCACCAGCAGGCGCGGGCGGGAAATGAGTGCGCGGGCCAGGGCGAGCATCTGTTGCTCGCCACCGGACAACAATCCGGCCGGTTGCCGGGCGCGACGTCCCAGGTGCGGGAACAGCTGCAGCCAATGCTCGATTTCGTCGTTGACCTGAGCCTGGTCACGGCGCAGGAACGCACCGGCCTGCAGGTTTTCCACCACGCTCATGCGGCCGAAGATGCCGCGGCCTTCCGGCACCATGGCAATGCCTTGGCGCAGCAGGTCGTGCGGGGCATGGCCAAGGACCGGTTTGCCATCGAAACGGATCTCGCCGGCGCTGGCGGGCAGCAGGCCGGTCAGGGCTTTGAGGGTGGAGGTCTTGCCGGCGCCGTTGGCACCGATCAGGGTCACGCGTTCACCTTCACGGACCTCCAGGTCCAGGGTTTTCACCGCAGCGATGGCGCCGTAACGCACGCTCAGGCCTTGAATCTGCAACAGGGCATCAGACATGGGCACCGGCTCCCAGATAGGCCTGCACCACGGCAGGTTGATGACGGACGATCTCGGGCGGGCCTTCGGCGATCACCTGGCCGTGGTCGAGCACCGTCAGGCGATCGCAGATGCCCATCACCAGTTTCACGTCGTGTTCGATCAGCAACAGGGTGTGGCCATCGTCGCGGATCTTTTCCAGCAGCGTGCGCAACTGCTGTTTTTCGCTCAGGTTCATGCCGGCCGCCGGTTCATCGAGCGCCAGCAGGCGCGGTTCGGTGGCCAGTGCGCGGGCGATCTCCAGGCGGCGCTGATGGCCGTACGACAGGCTGTCGGCGCGGTAGTCGGCGAAGCCGCCGATGCCGACGTATTCCAGCAGTTCGCGTGCGCGCTCGCGGGTCTGGCGTTCTTCCTCGCGGGCACGGCGATGGCGGGTGAGGGCGGCCCACAGCCCGTTGCGGGTACGGATATGCCGGCCGACCATGACGTTCTCCAGCGCACTCATCGCGTTGAACAGGCGGATGTTCTGAAAGGTGCGGGCAATGCCGGCCTGCGCCACTTTGTGCACCGAAGACGGCCGGTAGCGCTGGCCATCCAGCGTGAATTGGCCGGCATCAGCGGTGTACAGACCGGTCATGACGTTGAACAGCGTGGTCTTGCCCGCGCCGTTCGGCCCGATCAGGCCATGGATGTGCCCGGCCTGGATGCTCAGGTTCACGCCGGACAGGGCCGCGACGCCGCCGAAGTGCTTGTCCACCTGCTCGATGTGCAGCAACGGTGTGCTCATCGTGCACCTCCTTCACGGGCCGGCCACAGCCCGGCGGGGCGATAGAGCATGGCGAGAATCAGCGCCAGGCCGTAGAACAGCTGGCGAATGATCTCCGGGTCGACCAGTACCTGGCCGAACAGCATCTGCTGCAGGCTGCCCATGCTTGCGCGCAGGACTTCCGGCAGCGCCGCCAACAGCACGCAGCCCAGGATCACCCCCGGAATGTGGCCCATGCCGCCCAGCACCACCATCGCCAGCACGGCAATGGACTCGTTGAGGCTGAAGGATTCCGGCGAGACGAAGCCCTGGAACGACGCGAACAGCGCACCGCCGACACCGCCGAACGCGGCACCGATGGCAAACGCCAATAGCTTCAGGTTGCGGGTGTTCAGGCCCATGGCTTCGGCGGCCTGTTCATCCTCACGAATCGCCAGCCAGGCGCGGCCGATGCGCGAATGCTGCAGGCGGATGCAGGCAAACAGGATCAGCAGCATCGCCGCGGCGAACAGGTAGTAGTAGAGGTACACCGACGGCAGGCGCAGGCCGAACAGTTCCTGTGTGCGGGCCAGATTGACGCCGAACAGCTGCACCGGGTCCACCGAAGAAATGCCTTTCGGGCCGTTGGTGAGGTTGATCGGGCGATCCAGGTTACGCATGAAGATGCGGATGATCTCGCCGAAACCGAGGGTGACGATGGCCAGGTAATCGCCGCGCAGACGCAGGGTCGGCGCACCGAGCAGGATGCCCAGGCCTGCCGCCAGCAGGGCCGCCAGCGGCAGGATCAGCCACAGTGGCGTGTGCAGGCCGCCGGGCAGCGCGGCAGCCAGCGCCGGGAACTGATTCAGTAAATGAGGCGATGAGAGCAGGGCGGCCAGGTAGGCGCCGACCGCATAAAAGGCAATGAAGCCCATGTCCAGCAGCCCGGCGTAACCGACCACGATATTCAGGCCCAGGGCGAGCATGATGTACAGCAGGGCGAAATCGAGGGTGCGGACCCAGGCGTTGCCGCCTGCCTGACCGATCAGCCAGGGCGCCAGTAGCAGCGCGACGGCAAACAGTACAAGGCCGATCTTCGCCCGTGGCGCGGTGTTTTGCAGAATCGAGAGGGCAGTCATGCGCGGCTCGCCAGTCGTTCGCCCAGAAGGCCGGAAGGACGCAGCACCAGCACGGCGATCAGCACCATGAAGGCAAACACATCCTGATAGTTGCTGCCGAACACGCCACCGGTGGCGTCGCCCAGGTAGCCAGTGCCGAGGGCTTCGATCAGGCCCAGCAGAATGCCGCCGAGCATCGCGCCCTTAAGGTTGCCGATGCCGCCCAGTACCGCAGCGGTGAAGGCTTTGATGCCGGGCAGGAAGCCCATGTAGAAGTGCGCGCTGCCGTAGTTGCTGGCCATCATGATGCCGGCCAGTGCCGCCAGCGCGCCGCCGATGGCGAAGGTCAACACGATCACCTGATTGGGATTGATGCCCATCAGGCTGGCCACCTGCGGATTCTCCGCCACGGCACGCATGGCACGGCCCAGGCGGGTATGGTTGACCAGCAACAGCAGCCCGGCCATCAACGCCAGGGCGATGCCCACGGTGGCGATGGCCGTGACGTTGGTGATCGCCGGCGCGTGGCTGTCGTCGCCTGCGGTGATTTCGATGGGGTCCAGCGGCAGCAGCTGCACGAACATCTGCGGGTTGCGCGACCAGATCAGCATGGCCACGGTCTGCAGCAGCAGCGATACGCCGATCCCGCTGATCAGCGGTGCCAGACGCGGCGCGTTGCGCAGGCGGCGGTAAGCCACCCGCTCGATCAGCACGGCCAGCGCGGCGCAGGCCGCCATAGCGCCGAGGGTCGCCAGCAGCAGGACCAGTAACCCGGGAAGAGAGGGGAACAGCGATTGCAGCAAGCGAATGATCGACAGGCCGATCAGTGCGCCCATCATCAACAGATCGCCGTGGGCGAAGTTGATGATGCGCAATATGCCGTAGACCATGGTGTAGCCCAGCGCGACCAAGGCATACAGGCTGCCGAGCATCAGGCCGTTGAGCAGTTGTTGAATCAGGGTATCCATCGGTGGGACCAATCTCTTGCAGCGAACGCCCGCGCACGCGGGTACGGGTCAGGAAGACGCGCAACAGTAAAGATACATTCTGTTTTTATCAAATATCAGAAAGTACTATCCTTATAACCGAACGAATTCCTTGTAAAAACGCTAGAAAAACTCAGTTTTCAACGATTTATTTTTCGAATATGCTCATCACATGAAAAATACAGAACAATTGGATAACGATCCGCCACTGCGTGCCGTACGCACCTTCGAAGCCTTCGCGCGACACGGCGGCGTCAATGCCGCCGCCCGCGAGCTGGACATCTCTGCGTCGGCGATCAGCCACCAGTTGCGCCTGCTGGAAGAGTTCCTTCAGCAGCCGCTGACCTTCCGCCAGGGCCGCAACCTGATCCTCACCGAAGAGGGCCGCGAGTATTACCGGGCGATTCGCTCGGCCTTCGCCGTGCTGCGCAGCGCCACCGACCATGTCCGCGAAAAGTCTGCGCTGCGTCAGGTGACCATCAGCCTGATCCCGCTGTTCGGCATCAACCTGTTCATCCCCAGGCTTGCGGAGTTTCTCGAGGAAAACCCCGGCCTGGACATCAACGTCACCTACGCCAACCACCGCAGCTACCCCAGCGACGCGGCAGACATCTCGATCCGCTTCGGCACCGGGCATTGGCCGGGTTATCACAGTGAACCGCTGATTTCCGGCGCGGTGGCAGCGTTCTGCAGTCGCGAATTCCTGCAGCGCCACGGGCCGATCGACACGCCTGAAGCGCTGGCCAGCCTGCCGCTGTTGCACGACGAAGAACGCGGGACCTGGGCGCAGTGGTTTCAGCAAAGCGGGGTGCGCCACCCGGCGGCGCTCAACGGCTTGCTGTTCGAGGACGGGCAACTGGCGCTGACGGCGGCACTGACCGGGCTGGGTTGCGCACTGCTGCGCGAGCCGCTGGTGGCGCCTTATCTGGCCAATGGTGAACTGGTCCGATTGTTCGACGCCACGGTCGACGACGGCCGCGGTTACTACCTATGTCGCCGGGCGGACAGCGAGCTGTCCAGAGAGGGGTTGAACCTGTACAGCTGGATCCGGCGCAGCCTGGTGGGTGCTTGAGGGAGCGGCCATCCTTGGCCGCGTTGCAGAGGCTTAGCTGCCTTGCAGCAACTTGGCATCCTGGAAGAAGTAGTCCTTCCACGAGTCCGGTTTGTTCTTGATCGCACCAACGCGGTAGAGGAATTCGGCCAGCGGGTAGGTGTTCTTGGGGTTGATGGTGAATTCGAACTGCGGATTGGAGAGGATCTTGATCAACTGATCACGATCGGTCTTGGACTTGGTCACGCGAATGTAGGTGTCCGCCGCACCCGCCTTGTCGCGCTTGATGTAGTCCGAAGCCTCGACCAGCGCCTCGATGAACGCCTGATAGGTCTTGGGGTTGTCCTCACGGAATTTTTCGGTGGCGAACAACAGCGTCGGCGAGTTCGGGCCCAGCACGTCGTAGGAGTTGAGCACCACATGCACGCCTGGGGTGTCCAGCTCCTGCTCCTGGAATGGTGGGTTGGAGAAGTGCCCGGTCAGCTCGGTGCCGCCGGTCTTGATCGCGTTGCTGGCGTCAGGGTGGGGCAGGTTGACGGTGTACTTGTCCAGCCGCGCGTATTCCTTGTCACCCCAGAGTTTGGCCGAGGCCAGTTGCAGGTAGCGCGACTGCACCGACACGCCCACCGCAGGCACCGCGATGCGGTCCTTGTCGGTAAAGTCGGCGATGGTCTTCACGTTCGGGTTGTTGCTGACCAGGTAATACGGGAAGTTGCCCAGGGACGCGACCGCCTTGACGTTCTGCCGCCCGTGGGTACGGTCCCAGATGGTCAGCAGCGGGCCGACACCGGCGCCGGCGATGTCCACCGCGCCAGACAGCAACGCATCATTCACCGCCGCGCCGCCGGACAGTTGAGTCCAGTCCACCTTGATATCGATCCCGGCCTGTTTGCCGTGTTTTTCGATCAACTGCTGATCCCGCGCCACGTTGAGCAGCAGATAGACCACGCCGAACTGCTCGGCGATGCGCAATTGCCCTTCGGCCTGGGCCATTTGCGGGGCGATCAAGCTGCCAGTGCTGACGCTGGTAGCCAGCAGCAGGGCGGCACCGAGGCGACCGGCACGAGGCCGGGAGAAGATACGTTTGAACACGGGAGGCTCCTTGATGCATCTGGATCGACGACAGGTCACCGCGGTTGGGCGCCTGTTTGTGGAACCGAATTTATAGGTATAAAAAATAAAATATAAATATCGTTATGGAATATAAATATGCGAGTTTTCGAGTGCCGTCAGCGGGCTTGAAGACCTACAACGGAACTTGGAGCAGCCGATTCTGACCTAGCAGTCCGGCTTGCCGGCGACAGCGATCTTCATTACGCCCCGCCGGCAAGCCGTGCTGCTACGCGGCGTGGTGTTGGTCAGGCTTTTGATTCTGGCCGCAGGCCGTGGGAGTCCAGCTTGCTGACGATCTGCCGCGAAGCGGCAGTAAGACCTGCGCATGCGGTGTGTCTGACATGGCCGAGGCGTCTGGATGTGCTGCCGCTGCGCGGCAGATCGCCGGCAAGCCGGGCTCCCACGCCCTGTGGGCAGAAGCGGATCGCGTTGCATTTGTGCATCCTTGCGCTATGGATCGTGATGAAAACAACAATCCCGTAGCAGCCTGGCTTGCCAGCGGGATCGATCTTGAGGGCGCTGTCGCCGATAAGCCGGACTGCTACGGGGCGAGGTCCACAGGCGGGGTTCCTCGCGAGCCACGGCAGTGCATCACTCCCGACTGGCCGCAATGATCAGCATCATCGGCCGGTGAATTTCATCCGCCAGGGCCGGGCGTTCGGCGAGGTCCTCGGGCGATGGCCCCCATTCAATCAGACGGTCCACGCGAAAGCCGCTGTCGATCAGCAGGTTGATCAGCGTGCCCAGGGTGCGGTGCTGCTTGATCACGCCATCGCTGAGCCAGTTCGTCGTGCGCTGCCCCTCGACCTGATAGTGGTCCACTGGCCAGCTTTTGCGGCCTTCGGCATCGACGATCCAGTCCGGGTGCAGCGAGGCCATGTAGATCGGATGCTCGATGGAAAACACCAGTGTGCCGCCGTCGCGCAATGCCTGGTGCACGTTGCGCAGCAGCCCGCCCAGGTCACTGATGTAATGCAGCGCCAATGAGCTGTAGACGAGGGTGAATGCCCAGGTCGGCAAATCGGGGTTTTCCAGATCCTGGTGCATGTAGTCGATGCGCCCATCGGCGTTGATGGCGGCTGCGCGGTCGAGCATTTTCTGCGAGACGTCCAGGGCTAGCACGCTGGCCGCGCCGTGCTCCACCGCCCAGCGGCTGAACCAGCCGTAACCGCAGCCCAGGTCCAGTACGCGCTGGCCTTGCATGTCGGGCAGCAGCGCGCGCAGGGCGGGCCATTCCGGCGCGCCGGCCAAGCCCTGCTGCGAGCGCGGCAGCTGGCTGTAGCCTTCGAAGAACGCCTGGGTGTCGTAGATATTCTGGGTCATGCTGTGTCCTCGTAAGCCAGCAGGTCATGGAACGACGAACAGGGCCCGCAGGCCCTGTTCGGTGTTCGGGATGAGGTCCTTCAGTAACGCATTTCCACCGCCACATAGGCGCCGATGCCGTCGCCCGGATACAGCGACGCGGTGTCCTGGCCGTTGGCGTTGTAGATCGGCTGCACGGCGGTCACGTACTTCTTGTTCGCCAGGTTTTTCAGGTCCAGCGAGACTTTCCAGTCCTTCTTCGGCGTTTCGAAGCCGACGTTGGCGCCGAAGATGGTGTAGGACGGCGCGTAGAAGGTGTTGGCGTAGTCGACAGCCGTGCGCGAGGCCGACTGCACGTTCACACCGGTATAAAAGCCGGTCGGGTGCTGATACTGCACTTCACCTTGATAAATGTGCTTGGGAATGCCTGGCAACTGGTTGTCGCCAAAGGTCGGGTCATGGCGGTAGTAGAAGTCATTGTAGGTGTAGACCTGACGCAGGCTGATCTGCTCGCCGGACTCGTTCTCCCACAGGCGCGTGTTGAGCCCGGCCTCGATGCCCTGGTGAATGGTCGGGGTGGCGTTGAACGCACCGGTGACCGCTGCGGCGGTGGCGGTCGGTGCGACGATCTGCACGTTGAGCAGCTCGTCGCGGATCCAGGAGCGGTACAGCGCCAGGCTGCCATCGAAGATCCCCGAGGAACCCTTCACGCCGATCTCCACCGTGTTGGCTTTCTGCTCGACCAGCGGGCGCACATAGGGCGTGGTCGGACCGGAGCCCGAGTATTCCCAGGAGGCCGGCGGGTCGATCGAGCGGCTGACGTTGGCGAACACCTGCAACTGCGGCGTGAACTCGTAGCGCAGGCCGATGCGCGGGGCCAGGCTCCAGTTGTCGTAGGTGACGTCGGTCGGGTAGGTGGTGGTGTTGGCCTGCAGCGCCTGTTTCACATCGGCATGGCGGCGCACGTTGATCGCCGAAACGCCGCTGGTCAGCCACAGGCCGTCGACCAGTTCCAGGTCGTTGCCGAACGAGAACACATGATCGAAGGACGAGCCGTAGTCGACGAACTTGCGCGTCTGCTTGTTGGCGAAGGTGGAATTGACCTCGCCCTTGAGGTGCTCAGTGGACGTGAATGCCAGGTTGGTGCGGCTTTCATGGCCGAACAGTTTGTCGATACGGTCGTAACCGAGCACGAACGACAGGTCATGCCAGTCCCAGTAGCTGGGGTTGGACGGGCTGTTGGGGCTGTTGTTGTGGGCGTACTCGTAATAGGAAGCGCCGAAGGTGAGCTTGGAATCGTCGTCGAAGGTGTAGGTGGTCTTGCTGCCGACCCAGACGCTGCCCGGACGCCGGCTGCCTGCGCCGCTGGTGGCGGCCGTCGCGCTGGCATCGCGGGTGTGATGCTTGACTGCGTCCAGCGTGGTGGCGCTGGGGTCGTTGTGGTATTCGTCGCGATAGCGCAGCAGCAATTGGGTTTCCAGTTTCGGGCTGAATTTGTAGCCGAAGTTGGCGACGATGCCTTGGCTCTTGGACAGGCTATAGTCGCGATAACCGTCGTTGCGATAGTTGTCGGCGTTGAGGTAGTAGTCGAAGTCGCCCTCGACGCCGCCGATGCTCACGCTCTGTTTCTGATAGCCGTAGCTGCCGGCCTCTGCGCGCACCCGCAGGCCGGGCGCGGTGTAGCCGGTGTGGTTGATGAAGTTGATGCCGCCACCCAGGGTCAGGGCGCCGTACTGGAAGGCGTTGGCACCGCGCAGGATCTCGGTGTAGTTCACCCCTGAGGCGTTGAGAAACTCATAGGGCGTACCGCCGGGGCCGGTGATCGGCAGGCCGTCGAAGAGAAACTTGATCCCCTCGCGGAAATAGCCCGGCGAGGTGTTGGCGCCCGAGCCGCGAATGGAAATCTTCGCCGCATCGTTGCCGCCGGTGGACTGCACGAACACCCCCGGTTGATACGCCAGGGTGTCCTGCAGCGTGGCGGTGCGGCCCTTGGCGACCTGCTCGCTGTCGACCACGCTGGTGCCGCCTGGCACTTCTTGCAGCTGGCTTTTGGCAGCCTCAACCTCTGTGATCTTCTGCGCCTGTACGGTCACGGTTTTCAGCCGTGGTGTGGTTTGTGTGCTGTCTGCTGCAGGTGTTGCCGGATCGTCGGCGTAAGCCACGGTCGACAGTAACAGCGCAGACCCCAATGTCACGCAGGACGCCTTGGCGATCGACCGCGATAACGTGTGTAACTCTCCCCGAAAAGCTGAAGGCATCTAAGGTGTTCCTTGTGAATAGATAAATGAGTTTCAGCTTTCTATTCGTATAGTCATGCTCAGAGGGGGATCAGCAGTTTCTGTGCCAAGGGGAAAAGTCCATCAACTTGGGGCATTCAAAGTGCGGGTTCGGCAATGATGTGCTCGGCGATACACTTTGTTTTGTTGCGGTGTCTATTTTTCAACAGCAGGGGAGTTATGGGGCAGTGTCGAAAAATCAACAGCGAATTGACAGTCTGTAAATCGCCCAGCAGGCAGGCTCGTGAGTTTGATTCTATGAATAGAAGAGAACCTTCTAAATCAAACGCTTTCGCGGGTTCTGGCGCAGGTTTCATCCAGTTCTGAAACGGCTTGCAAGCGCCGCCACTCAAGGTTTCCGGTGTCGTGTAGCGCTGTTCTAAAGTGTTTGCCAAACACTTGAAAAAGGAGAGTGGCATGTTCGCTGCATAGTTTGAGTTCTCGCTGAAACACTCAAAGTGCTCAGTCGGATCAACTAAGGAATGTGCTTTGGCCGCGCTCTTCAAATCAACCGTTGTTCTTTCGTTATATCTGGCGATCGGTGCCTGTTCGCCGGTGCCGCCGCCCACTTCTGCGACGGCGCGCGCCGACGGCACGTTAATAGACGGTGTAGTGACGTATCCCGCTTCAGACTTTCACGAGCAAGTAGCGGGACGACCCGGCGGCACATTACGGGTATCGGCCGCGTCTGACGCGGGCAGTTTCGACATCCATGCCTTGTCCAACGGCAACATGCAGTGGATGGGGCGGATCCTGTACGACTGCCTCGTGGCCCAGGACGAGCAGGGCAATATCTCGCCGTGGCTGGCCAAATCCTGGGAGATTTCCGAGGACGGCAAGACCTACACCTTTCACCTGCGCGACGACGTGACCTTCAGTGACGGCGAGAAATTCAACGCCCAGGCCCTGCAGGTCAATCTGGAGCACATGCGCGATCCGGCCACCAAATCGCCGTTGGCCGCGGCGTACATCGCGCCGTATACCGGCGGCAAGGTGATCGACGACTACACCTTCGAAGCCCATCTGCGTGAGCCCTATACGCCGTTTCTGGATGTGCTGGCGCAATCCTGGCTGGGCATGATTTCGCCGAAGCAGATCCGCGAGGCGCCGAAAAGCATCGCCGAACATCCGGTCGGCAGCGGCCCCTTTGTGCTTGAGAGCTACACCCGCGATCAGGGTGCGGTGTTCGTCAAACGCAAGGGTTATCACTGGGCGCCACCGGTGACCCGTCATGTCGGCGAAGCCTATCTGGACCGCATCGAACTGAGCTACGTGCCAGAGGCGATGATCCGCTTCACGGCCCTCGAGTCCGGGCAATCGGACTTCGCCCTCGATGCACCGGCGCAGAACGCTGCCGCGATCAGGGCCAACCCGGACCTGGTGCTGCGCAGCCGTATTCGCAAGGGCAACCCCAGCCGCAGCATGACCTTCAACGTCGCGCAGCCGCCGTTCGACGACGTGCTGGTGCGCCGTGCGGTGGCCAAGGCGATCGATCGCGATGGGCTGGCGTGGATCTCTGGCTTTGGCGAGTTCATCGCCAAGGCGGATTTTCTCGCCGCCAACACCCGTTTCTACCAGCCGAACAACGACGCGCTGGCCTATGACCCGAAGGCCGCCAATGCCTTGCTCGATCAGGCCGGCTGGACCGGACGCGATGCCCAGGGCTATCGCACCCGCAACGGCGAACGCCTCAAGGCCACGTTACTGACCTACGACAACCCGGCGTTTCCGGCCAGCGTTTCGGTAGCGATCCAGGCAGACCTGAAGAAGGTCGGTTTCGACATGCCCATCGAAATGCTGCCGCTGACCCGCGTCACCGAGCGCCGGTACGCGGGCAAGTTTCAGGCGCTGGCGGCCGGTTACTGGCACACCAATACGCCGGACGGGCTGTTCATTCTGTATCACAGCCAGTCCATCAGCACCGCGAAGTTGATCGGCCAGAACGCCGGGAATTTCCGCGATGCCGAGGTCGATCGCCTGCTCAGTGCCGCGCGCCAGTCCCGCGATCCGCAGCAGCTCAAGCAGTTGTATGCCCAGGCACAGAAACGCCTCGCCGAAACCGTACCGGCCGTTCCCTCCGTGGAGAGTCAGGTCCTGGCCGCTTTCCGGCGCCAGGTCAAGGGCGTGATCTTCGACACCTCCCATAACGTGCCGTTTTTCACCAGCGTCTGGCTGGACCGGGGGCAACCATGAAGCTGTTCAAACGCATCGCACTGCGCCTGTTGGCAGGCATCGGCGTGCTGTGGGGCGCCGCGACCCTGACATTTCTGGCGGTGAACTTCAGTGGCGGCGACACAGCGCTGGCGATTCTCGGTGGCCCGGAAGCATTGCCCACACCGGAGCTGCTGGCTCGTGTCCGTGCCGAATACGGCCTGGATCAGCCGCTGATCGTGCAGTACGGCCATTATCTGGGGCGGCTGCTGCAGGGCGATCTGGGTGAGTCCTATCGCCTGCGCATTCCGGTGGCGCAAGCCATCGGCGAGCAGATTGGCGCCACGGTGCAGTTGTCGATCAGTGCGGCGCTGCTGGCGGTGGTGCTGGCGCTGAGCTGCGCGATTCTGACCGCCAATCGCGCGCCGTGGGTTCGTTCGCTGGCTTCGGGCAGCGAGCTGGTGATTTCGTCCGCGCCGTCGTTCGTCATCGGCATCCTGCTGTTGCTGGTCTTCTCCTTTCACTGGCACTGGCTGCCGCCTTCAGGCTCCAAGGGCTGGCGCTCGCTGATCCTGCCCACCGTGGCGCTGGCATTGCCGGTGGCGGCAGTGCTGACCCAGCTGCTGCGCCAGTCGCTGGAAGACACGCTGGAGCAGTCTTTCATCGCCATGGCCCGCGCCCGCGGGTTGTCGGAAACCGCCGTGCGGTTGCGCCATGCCTTGCGTCACGCGCTGGTGCCGCTGGTGACCCTGGCCGGGTTCATTTTCGCAAGCCTCCTGGGCGGCGCGGTGGTCATCGAACTGCTGTTCGCCCGCCAGGGCCTGGGCCGTCTGATGCTCGATGCCACCAGCAACAAAGACGTGCCGATGGTGCTGGGCGTGACCCTGCTGGCGGCCACCGTGTACGTGGTGGTCAACCTGGCCGTCGACTTGATCAACCGCTGGATCGACCCACGCGGTGCCCACGAATAAGCGCCGGCGAAGCGGTGAAAGCCATGAGCGGTGAACCACATTTGAACAAGGAAAAACCATGAGTACTGCCCCATCCTCCGAAGTGAACTATCAAGACCTGCACCAGCGTTTCGCCGACGTGTTCACGCGCATTGCCGACACCGCCGTGGCCCGCGAACAGGAACGCGAACTGGCTTTCGAGGCGGTGCAGTGGCTGCGTGACGCAGGGTTCGGTGCCTTACGCGTGCCAACGGCGCGAGGCGGCCTGGGCGCCAGCCTGCCGCAGTTGTTTCGCCTGTTGATCGACCTGGGTGAGGCGGATTCGAACCTGCCGCAGATCGTCCGAGCGCATTTCGGCTTTGTCGAAGGGCGCCTGTCCAGTCGTGAGCAGGCGTCGCAGGACTATTGGCTGCCCAAAGTGGTGGACGGCCAGCTGTGGGGCGCGGCAATGGCCGAGCGCACCGACACCACGCGCAATTCGGTGACCCTGGATGCGCAGGAACCCGGTAACCCCGACACGACGTGGCTGTTGAACGGTGAGAAGTTCTACTGCACCGGCACGCTGTACGCCGACTGGATCGCTGCCGTGGCCCTGGATGGCGAGGATTTCGTCAGTGTCTCGGTGCCCACCGATGCCGAAGGCGTGTCGGTGGAAGATGACTGGGACGGTTTCGGCCAGCGCCTGAGCGGCAGCGGCACCACGCGTTTCAACGGCGTGAAGGTGCCGCAGGCGCATATCGTGCGGCGCTTCAAGAAGGACGAGCTGCGGGCCGAATCCTACCTGAGCGCGTTCTACCAACTGTTCCATCTGGCGACCCTGGCCGGTATCGCCAATGCAGTGCTGCGTGACGCGAGCGCTTTTGTCAAAGGTCGCACCCGCGCCTTTGGCGTTCCCGGCCAGTCCAGCCCCAAGGACGATCCGCTGGTGCAGCGGGTCATCGGCCGCCTGTCCAGCCTGGCTTACGCCGCACGCACGCAAGTGCTGGCCGTGGCTCAGGTGCTGCAAGACGTTCACGAGGCAGAGCAGGGCGATTACGCAGTAGAGGCCCACTACACCGAAGCGGAAATCCGCGCCTATCAGGCTCAGCAAATCGTGCTGGAACAGGTGCTGGAAGCCACCACCTTGCTGTTCGAGGTCGGCGGCGCTTCGGCCACCAGCGAGACCCGGCGCTTCGATCGCCACTGGCGTAACGCGCGCACCCTGGCTTCGCACAACCCGGCGATCTACCGCGAGCGGGCGCTGGGCAACTACTACCTCAACGACATCACCCCCAACGCGGCGTGGCGCATCTTGCAGGCGGCGGACGCCGAAAAACAGGCCGCCGGTGCCCGTGACGAAGCGAGCGCAGTATGAGCACAACCTCCAGCAACATCCGTGACGGGCAGATGAGCCTGGGCATGAACATCCTTGGCTTCGGCGCGCACTCCGGTGCCTGGCGCAGCGCCGAAGTCGACGCCAACGCGTACCTCGATGTCGAGTACTACCGCAACATCGCGCGGATTTCCGAGCGCGGTTGCCTGGATGCGATCTTTCTCGCCGACGGCCCGGCGCTGGCGGGCGACGTCTCGAAACAGCCGGCCGGCAGGCTCGAACCGACGGTCCTGCTCACCGCTGTGGCACTGGCGACCCAACGCATCGGCGTAATCGCCACCGCGTCGAGCACCTACAACGACCCCTTCAACATCGCCCGGCGCTTCGCATCGCTGGATCACATCAGCGGCGGGCGCGCGGCCTGGAACGTGGTGACCAACGCCGGCGACGCCGCGGCACAGAACTTCGGCCTGGCCGGTGCGCCGCTGCACGTTGACCGCTATGCCCGGGCCGACGAGTTCATCGATGTCACCCTCAAACTGTGGGACAGCTGGGAAGACGACGCAATCATCGGCGATGCCCGTGGCGGGCGTTTCGCTGACCCCGGCAAGGTGCACAGCATCGATTTCGTCGGCAAGCACTTCTCGGTCAAGGGGCCGCTGAACGTGCCGCGCTCGCCCCAGGGCCGGCCGGTGCTGGTACAGGCGGGCTCCTCGGAAGGCGGCAAGGCCCTGGGCTCGCGTTACGCCGATGCGATCTTCACCACCCAGACCACCCTGGAAGACGGCCAGCAGTTCTATCGCGAGATGAAAGACCGCGCCGCCCGCTGGGGGCGCAACCCGGAGTACCTGAAAATCATGCCGGGCCTGTCCACGGTGATCGGCAGCACCGAGGCCGAAGCCCATGCCCGCTTCGATGAACTCAATGCCTGGCACGGTGAGCATGGATTGCTGGAGCAAGTGGCCGGGCGCATCGGCATTCCTGCCAGGGAGCTCGACCCCGATGCGCCGCTGCCGTGGGATCGAATCGGCGCGGTGGCGGATTTCGAGCGCGGGTCCCAGGGCTTTCTTGAAGCGCAGCTCAATCTGGCGCGTCGGGAAAACCTCAGCATTCGCCAATTGTCGCGGCGGATTCTGGTGGGGCATCGGCTGCTGGTGGGCACACCCGAGCAGGTGGCCGACACGCTGAGCCACTGGTACCTGGCCCATGCCGCCGACGGCTTCAACATCATGCCGGACATGTTCCCGTCCGGCGTCGAGATCTTCGTCGACGAAGTGGTGCCGCTGCTGCAACAGCGCGGCCTGTTCCGTCGTGAATACACCGGCAGCACCCTGCGCGAGCACCTGGGCTTGCCGTTTCCGACCAATCAATATGCGCTGCGGGCCTGAACCCGGCGCGGGTCTTCACTGAAAAAGGATTCATCATGCGTTACCGCAAACTGGGCAACAGCGACATCGATGTGAGCATCTTCGGCCTGGGCACCATGACCTGGGGCCATCAGAACAGCGAAAGCGATGCGCATCAGCAGATCGACTTGGCGCTGGAGCACGGCGTCAACCTGATCGACACCGCCGAGATGTACCCCACGCCGACCAAGGCCGAGACCTGGCGCACCACTGAGCGTTTCATCGGCACCTGGCTGGCGGCCAGCGGGCGCCGGAAAGACGTGGTGCTGGCCAGCAAGATCGCCGGCCCCGCGCGGGATGCCAACCAGCGGCACATTCGCGATGGCCTGAGCCGCCATGACCGACGCAACATCGTCGAGGCACTGGACGGCAGCCTCAAGCGCCTGCAAACCGACTACCTGGACCTGTACCAACTGCACTGGCCGGACCGCACCACCAATATCTTTGGCCAGCGTGAGTACCCGTATCTGGACGACGCCGACAGCACGGTCATCGAGGAAACCCTGTCGGTGCTGGCCGAGCAGGTGCAGGCGGGCAAGATTCGCCACATCGGCGTGTCCAACGAAACGCCCTGGGGCGTGGCTGAGTTCCTCAAGCAGAGCGAGCGCCTGGCCTTGCCCCGCATCGTCAGCATTCAGAACCCTTACAGCCTGCTCAACCGCCTGTACGAGGGCGGGCTGTCGGAGTTCAGCCACCGCGAAGGCGTAGGGTTGTTGGCCTATTCGCCGCTGGCCTTTGGCGCCTTGACCGGCAAATACCTCAACGGTGCGCGGCCTGAGGGCTCGCGATTGTCGGCGGTGTACCGCACCTTCAACCGCTACGACAGCCCCTCGGCCCAGGAGGCGATTGCCGGGTACGTCGAGATTGCCCGCGAGCACGGCCTGACCCCGGCACAACTGGCGCTGGCCTACCTGTTCGACAAACCTTTTGTCGCCAGTGCGCTGACCGGGCAGACCACCCTGGCGCAACTGCGCGACAACCTCAGTGCGCTGGACGTTACGTTAAGCGATGAGATCAAGGCGCAGGTGCAGGCCATTCACCAGCGCATTCCCAACCCGGCGCCTTGAGGCGACGACCCGTGTAGCAGCACGGCTTGCCGGCGATGGCGATTTCATGATCTCCCGCGGGCAGGGGGTTGCGGCATGACGAAAGACAGAGGAAAGCGTTGATGTCTCAGGCAATTGAAACCGTCATCACAGGCCCCGCCATAGGTGTGGCGGGCGACCGGCCGCTGGGTTTGTCCGGTTGGCGACATGTGCGTCCCGGTTTATGGGCGGCAGGGGCGTTTGTCTTATTGCTGTTGCTGGCCGCAGCAGTTCCGCAATGGCTGGCGCCGTACGATCCGCTGGACGCCACGGCGCGCCTGGCGTTTCAACCGCCCAACCCCGTGCATTGGCTGGGCACCGACGAGAACGGTCGGGACGTGCTGAGCCGGTTGATCTTCGGCGTGCGCTCGTCGCTGTTCATGGGCCTGGCGGCCACGGCACTGGGTCTGGCCTGGGGCACGCTGATCGGCCTGGTTTCAGGGCTGGGGCCGCGCTGGCTGGACGCCGCGTTGATGCGCGGGATCGACGTGCTGCTGGCGTTTCCCGATCTGTTGCTGGCGCTGGTGATCATCACCTTCTTCGGCCAGGGCACCGCCAATCTGATTCTGGCGGTGGGCATCGCCGGTGTGCCGCGTTACGCCCGGCTGGTTCGCGCGCAAACCCTCAGCGTGCGCCAGGCCGGATACGTCGAAGCGGCGGTGACCCTGGGGCAGTCGCAGCTCGCCGTGGTGCTGCGGCACATCCTGCCCAATGCCTTCAAGCCGGTGCTGATCCTCGCCACCATCGGCATCGGCGGCACCATCACCGCCGGCGCCGCCTTGAGTTTTCTCGGATTCGGCGCGCCGCCACCCGCTCCGGAGTGGGGCGGGATGATGGCTATAGGGCGCAGTTTTCTGGCCAACGCGCCGTGGCTGGTGGCCTGGCCCGCGCTGATCATCACCCTGACTGTCGTTTCCATCAGTGCCATTGGCCGTGAACTGCTGCGCCGCAGCGAAGGAAAACCACTATGAATGCGAACATCCATGCCTTGGGGCCGCTGGTCGATATCCGCGATCTGACCGTGCGCTTCGGTCAGAACAAGCCGGTGCTGCACAACGTCAGCCTGCAGATCGAGCGCGGCGAGTGCCTGGCGATTGTCGGCGAGTCCGGCTCGGGCAAAAGCGTGACCGCGCGCACTTTGGCCGGGCTCACTGGCCAGGGTGCGCGGATCGAAGCGGCGAAACTGGCCTATCAGGGCATCGACCTGCGACACCTCGACGAGGGCTCTTGGCAGCGCCTGCGCGGGGCGAGCATCGGTTTTGTCATGCAGGACGCCCTCGGCGCGCTGGACCCGCTGCGCCGGGTGGGTGCCGAGATCGAAGAGCCCTTGCACCTGCATACGAATCTGAACGCCGAAGCCCGGCGCCTGCGCGTGCTCGAACTGCTGCGTGCCGTGGGCGTGCCCGAACCGGAACTGCGCGCCAGTCAGTACCCCTGGCAACTGTCCGGCGGCTTGCGCCAGCGTGCGTTGATCGCGTCGGCCATCGCCTGCAATCCGCGGCTGATCATTGCTGATGAGCCGACCACGGCGCTGGATGCCACGGTACAGGCGCAGGTGATCGCCTTGCTGGAAAGCTTGCGCGGCGAGAACAACGCCTTGCTGATGGTCAGCCATGATCTATCAGTGGTGGCGCGGCTGGCCGACCGAGTCGCGGTGATGCATCACGGCGTGATCGTGGAGCAGGGCAGCACTGAGCAAGTGCTGCACGACCCTCGGCACGCGTATACCCGCTCGCTGTTGCGCGCCGCCCGCGCGGTGCATTTCCAACCACAGCGCCAGCCCTTGACGCTGGTGGAGGCAACACCCGAGCCGGACAGCGAGGTCCTGCTGCAGGCCCACGAGTTGACCAAATCGTTTGTCGGGCCGGACGGCCGGCGGCGTACGGTGCTCAAGCAGGCATCGCTGCAACTGCGCCGTGGCGAGACGCTGGGCATCGTCGGCGAATCAGGCTCCGGCAAGACGACCCTGACTCGCCTGATTCTGGGCCTGGAAACCGCCGACAGCGGCGAAGTGCACATCGCCGGGCAGAATTGGGCGCAGCTGGATGCCGGACAAAAACGCCAGGCCCGGCGCGCGGTGCAGGTGGTGTTTCAGGACCCGCAGAGTTCGTTCGACCCACGCTACACGGTGCAGCGCGTGCTGTTCGAAGCGCTGAGTGTGGCCGGATTGCCGCGCAAGACCTGGCGCAGCAGGGCCGAGCAACTGCTCGAACTGGTACGGCTGGACCCTGCGGTATTGGCGCGCAGGCCCATCGAGCTGTCTGGGGGGCAACGGCAACGCATCGCCATTGCTCGCGCATTGGCTTCAGAGCCGCAGATCCTGATCTGCGATGAGCCGGTGTCGGCGCTGGATGTGTCGGTGCAGGCGCAAATCCTGGAACTGCTCGACGATCTCAAGCGGCGGCTGGGGCTGGCCTGCCTGTTCATTTCCCACGACCTGGGGGTGATCAACCACGTCAGCGAACGGGTGCTGGTGATGAAAGACGGCGAGGTGGTGGAGTCCGGTACGGTGCGCCAGGTGTTCGACCGGCCCGCCCATGCCTACACCCGCTCGCTGATCGCGGCGATCCCGACGCTGGACAGCGAATACCCGCCCAGCGAGTTT
Source organism: Pseudomonas sp. 2 (assembly GCF_056627435.1). Classification (NCBI taxonomy): domain Bacteria; kingdom Pseudomonadati; phylum Pseudomonadota; class Gammaproteobacteria; order Pseudomonadales; family Pseudomonadaceae; genus Pseudomonas; species Pseudomonas sp. 2. Next base: position 235,768 of record NZ_JBWXNG010000005.1, on the reverse strand, counting down.
TATCTGCAAATTGCGATTTGAGGCCCGGTCATGAGCGAAACGGCAAGGGCGAGCGAGCCCAAGCAACTGCACGTCAACCTGTTTGAAATGAACTGCGTCAGCCACATCGTCCACGGGCTGTGGGTACACCCGGAAAACAACCGTCACCGCTTCAATGATCTGGACTACTGGACCGAGCTTGCGCAATTGCTGGAGTACGGCACCTTCGACGGGGTCTTTCTGGCCGACGTGATCGGCACCTACGATGCCTTTCGCGGCGGCCCGCAGACGTCTCTGCGCGAGGGCATGCAGATCCCCAGTAACGACCCGCTGCTGGTGATTCCGGCCATGGCGGCGATGACCAAAAACCTCGGCTTCGGCGCGACTTTTTCCACCACCTACGAGCCGCCGTTCGCCTTCGCCCGGCGTATGAGCACGCTGGATCATCTGACCAAGGGCCGTGTGGGCTGGAACATCGTCACCTCTTATCTGCCCAACGCCGCGCGCAACTTCGGCCACGACACCGAAGTGGTCCACGATCACCGTTACGAAATCGCCGACGAGTATCTCGACGTGCTGTACAAGCTGTGGGAAGGCTCCTGGGACGACGACGCGGTGATTCAGGACCGGGAAAAGCGGGTGTACACCGACCCGGAGAAAGTGCGCTACATCGACCATGTCGGCGAGCATTTCAAGGTGGCGGGCCCGCACCTGTGCCAACCATCGCGCCAGCGCACGCCCGTTTTGTTTCAGGCGACCGGATCGCCAGCGGGCATCGAGTTCGCCGGGCGTCACGCTGAAGTGGTGTTCACCGGCGGGCTCGATACCCCGGCGGTCAGGGCCAATATCCAGGCCATGCGCAACAAGGCCATCGCCCACGAGCGCGACCCGACGGGGCTGAAGTTCATCGTCATGGCCGGGGTGATCGTCGGCCGCACCGACGAAGAAGTCAGCCGCAAGCTCGACAGTTACCGCAAGTTGATGAGCGTCGAGGCCTCGCTGGCCCATGCGCAGGCCGCGGTGGATCTGACCGCGCTACCACGCGACACGCTGATCAGCGAGCTGATCGAGCGCAAGGTCAACGGCTGGGAGAGCCTACGCCGCTACAAACCGCAGTGGACGGTGGGCACGGTGCTGGGGCAACTGGAAGGGTTCAACCGTGAGCGGTTCTTCGTGGCGGGCACACCGACGGTGGTCGCCGACGAGATCGAAAAATGGCTGGATGTCGACGGCATCGATGGCATCAATCTGCGTCAGTACCTGTCGTTCGAAACGGCCCGGGATTTCATCGAGCTGGTGATTCCCGAGCTGCGTCGGCGTGGACGGTTTCGTGAACGCTACAACGATGGGGAGACCTTGCGCGAAAGGCTGTTCGGCGCAGGCCAGGCGCGGTTGCCGAACGATCACTATGGCGCCCGCTATCGTGATCCTGCGGCGTTGCAGCAAGCGGCCAGGCGGTTGCGGTTTACCTGATCATCCACTTTCCCTGTGGGAGCCGGCTTGCTGGCGAAAGCGGTTTGTCATTCAACGCAGTGGTGTCTGACCAACTGCTTTCGCCAGCAAGCCGGCTCCCACGGCCTTCGGCCAAACAGATCCGCATTCACCTCCCTCATCGGCACGTCGTGCTGCTACTTGCGCAACTGTTGGCCCTTCAACACCTGCTGCACAGATTGTCGATCCCCAACACCCCGAAACCCCGCCAACCCCCGTATTTACGGGCCGAAAAACCGGCATGCCCTGTGCAATGGTTCTGTCCCCGGACTATAGGCATCAGGACCCATGCGAGAATCCGCTCCGTATTCACCCCCCTCAGGCGGCCCTGCGAGGTCGTTGCTCAAACAGGCTCACCTCGTGGGCGCGGCCGCACTGTGCAGCGTCTTGTTGGGCTGCGGTCAGAACAGTACCTCGGTCACGCGCAGTGATCAGCCGGTCAGCGGCGGCACGCTGGTGTACGCCACCGACCGCGAACCCACCTGTCTGGACCCTCACGTGGCAGGCGACATGCCGCAAGTGTTCATCGGCCAGCAGTACCTCGATTCGCTGGTGTCGATGGACGCCGAAGGCAAGATCGGCCCGTGGCTGGCAAAAAGCTGGGAGGTCTCGCCGGACGGGCTGGCCTACACCTTCCACCTGCGCAATGACGTGCATTTCACCGACGGCACGCCGTTCAATGCCAACGCGGTCAAGGCCAACCTCGACCACATGGCCAACCCGAAAACCCAGTCCAGCACCGCCGGTGGCTACATCCGCCAGTACCGCAGCACCGAGGTGATCGACAACGACACGGCGGTGGTGCACCTGGCCACGCCTTACGCGGCGTTTCTGGAAGTCCTCGCGCAGGGGTTTCTCGGCATCGAATCGCCCACGGCATTGCAGCGACCACGGGATGTGAACTGTGAAAGCCCGGTGGGCAGCGGCCCGTTCAAGATCGTGCGCTGGGATCGGCAAAGCCAGGTCGAGCTGGTGCGCAACCCCGATTACAACTGGGCGCCGCCCACGGCTAAACATCAAGGCCCGGCCTGGCTGGACCGGGTGATCTGGAAGTTCATCCAGGAGCCGTCCGTGCGCTTTGCGTCGTTGCAGGCCGGCGAAGTGGACGTGATCGAGGCGCTGCCGCCGGAATCCCACGAGGCGGCCCGGCGCAACCCGGATCTGCAGGTGCTGGTCGCGCTGCGCCCCGGCAACCCCACCAATGGCACGCTGAACATCACTCGGGCGCCGTTCAACGACCTGCGGGTGCGTGAGGCGTTCGTGCGCAGCGCGGACATCGAAGGCGCGCTCAAGAGCGTGTACTTCAACGAGTTTCCCCGTGCCGGCGGCCCGTTGAGTTCGGCGACGCGGTTCTACAGCCCGGACTTCGAGCGCGCCCAGGATTACGACCCGGCGCGCGCGGCTCGCCTGCTCGACGAAGCCGGCTGGACCCAGCGCGACAGCGAAGGCTACCGGGTCAAGGACGGCAAGCGGCTGCGGGTCTACGTGGTGATGGGCAACCGCACACCGCCATCGGAATACACCCTGTGGGAGCAGGTACAGGCGACCACCCGCCAGGCCGGGTTCGAGCTGATCATCGACCAGATGAGTGACGTGCTGGCCACCAAGCGTCAAGCGGACTGGGACTACGACATTCGCCTGGGCTACTGGAACACCAACACGGCGGATGTGCTGCGGATCATCTTTGGCGCCGACTTCATTCAGCCAGCGGGTGTGGGCGGTTATCACCAGAACACCGCGGGCTACACCGACCCTGCCTTCGAAAGCCTGGTGCAGCAGGCGCTGGTGACCCAGGACCCTGAGCAGCGCCGCGCGCTGTATTTCAAGGCGCAGCAGATCGCGTCCAGCCAGTACCTGCAACTGACCACGTACCCGCAAAGCACGCGGCTGGGGATCTACAAGACCACCCAGGGCGTGCGCCTGGAACCGTCGCTGGCCGTGACTTACCTCTATGACGCATGGGTGAACAAATGAGCAGTGTCATCACCAACGACGCAGCGGCAAACCCGCGCCGTGAGCGTCTGCAGCAATTGGGGCGTCGCGCGTTGTGGCGCCTGGGCGGCGGAATTCTGGTACTGTGGGCGGTGGCGACGCTGACCTTCTTCGCCCTGCGCCTGATGCCGGGCGATCCGGTGCAGGCGATCCTTGGCGGCCCCAGCGGCAACCCGACCCCGGAAACCATCGCCGAGGCGACCCGCGAGTACGGCCTGGACAAGCCCTTGCCCGTGCAGTACGCGCTGTACCTGGGGCGCCTGGTGCAGGGCGATCTTGGCGTGTCCTATTCCCAGCATTTGCCGGTGACCCGGGTGCTCGCCGAGCAGTCCTGGCCGACCCTGGAGCTGACGTTTTCTGCGCTGGCACTGTCCTGGCTGCTGGTGCTGGCCTTGACCGTACTGACCGCCGGACGCCGACGCTGGGTCGGCAGCGTGGCGTCGCTGGCCGAGACGCTGTCGGCGGCGCTGCCGCATTTCTGGCTGGGGATCCTGCTGCTGGCGGTGTTCGCCTTCGGCTTGCGCTGGTTTCCGCCGGCGGGCAGCGATGGCTGGCGCACGCTGGTACTGCCGTCCTTCGCCCTGGCGATTCCGCTGGCCGGGTTCATCGCCCAAGTCACCCGTGAATCGCTGGACCTGACCCTCGAACAGCCGTTCGTACTGACCGCACGCACCCGCGGTCTGAGTGACGTCGCCGTGCGCTTCAAGCATGCGCTGCGTCACGCCGTGCTGCCGGGCATTTCGCTGTCTGGCTGGGCCATTGGCGCACTGATCAGCGGCGCAGTGGTGATCGAAGTGATCTTTTCCCGCAAAGGCTTGGGGCGCCAGCTGTTTCAGGCGGTGCAGGCGCAGGACCTGCCGCTGACCATCGGCATCAGCCTGGTGGTCGCCGCCGGTTATGTGCTGGCCAACATCGTGGTCGACCTGCTGTACCTGTGGGTCGACCCTCGTCAACAGGGGAGCGCAGCATGAGCGAATTGACTCTGGATACCTCGCTGCCCGCTGTACGGGTGCAGCGCACGCCACGCAAGGTCCGTCCCGGGCCGCTGCTGGCGGTGATTTTCTTGCTGTTTGTGATCGTGGCCGCTATCGCGCCGCAGTGGTTCGCTCACAGTGACCCGCTGGCTATCGTGCCGCGCGACGCCTTTCATCCGCCGGGCTGGGCCCATTGGTTCGGCACCGATCAGTCGGGGCGCGACATCTTTTCCCGGGTCATCTACGGCACCCGTCAGTCGTTGTTCATCGGTCTTGCGGCCACGGCCATCGCCATGAGTATCGCCATCGTGCTGGGGCTGATCGGTGGCCTGGGCGGCGCGTGGGTCGACCGTGGGGTGAGTTGGCTGCTGGAAGTGCTGTTCGCCTTTCCGAGCCTGATTCTGGCGCTGTTGTTCGTGGCGATCTTCGGCAGCGGCATCGGCCCGCTGATTGTCGCCACCGGCCTTGGCGGCGCACCCGGTTACGCCCGCATGGTCCGCGGCCAGGTGCTGGCGGTACGCAATGCCGGTTACATCGAATCAGCCAAGGCCCTCGGGCATCCGCCGCTGCGCATCATCACCCGTCAGTTGCTGCCCAACGCCATGCGGCCGCTAATCGTGACGCTGACCATGGGCGTTGGCCAGGCCATCGTCTGGGCCTCGGCTCTGAGCTTCCTCGGCCTCGGCGCGCGGCCTCCGGCACCGGAGTGGGGGACCATGCTGTCGATGGGCCGTGACTTCATCGCCAACGCCTGGTGGCTCACCTTTTTTCCGGGGCTGTTCATCGTCCTGACCACGCTGTCCACCACGGTGGCCGGCCGTTACCTGCAACAACGCCTGGAGGGTCGCCTGTCATGAGCGAGGCGAAACGTTTGATCGTCGAAGGATTGTCCATCGAATTCGCCGGGCAGTCGGTGGTGCGCAACCTGTCGTTCACCCTGGAACCGGGCAAGACCCTGGCGCTGGTCGGTGAGTCGGGCTCGGGCAAGAGCGTTACCGCACGCAGCCTGATCGGCCTGGCGGGCGAGGGTGCTCGGGTGACGGCCCGCAGGCTCAGCTATGCCGGGCAGGACCTGTTGAGCCTGTCCGAACGCGGCTGGCGCGACTTGCGCGGCAAGGACATCGGTTTTGTCCTGCAGGACGCGTTGGTGTCGCTGGACCCGCTACGACCGGTCGGCAAGGAAATTCTCGAAGTGCTGGAGACCCACCGCTGGGGCGACAAGCACAGTCGTGCCGAGCGCGTGATCGAGTTGCTGGAAACCGTGGGCGTGCCCGAACCGCAGCTGCGCGCTCGCCAGCGCCCCGACCAGCTTTCCGGCGGTTTGCGCCAGCGCGCGCTGATTGCCAGTGCCCTGGCGCTCAATCCCGGGTTGGTGATCGCCGATGAGCCGACCACCGCGCTGGATGCCACGGTGCAGGCGCAGATCCTCGAAGTGCTGCAGCAGATCAAGGCGCGCGGCGATTCGTTGCTGATCATCAGCCACGATCTGGCGGTGGTCGCGCAACTGGCCGATGAGGTACTGGTGCTGCGCCACGGCGAAGTCGTCGAGCAGGGCCCGATGGAGCAGGTGCTGCGTACGCCGCAGCATCCGTACACCCGCTCGCTGCTGGATGCCGTGCCTGCGGAGCATGCGCGAGGCACGCGTCTGTCGCCGGGCCAGGCGGCGCTGATTCTCGCGTCTCGGCCGCGCAACGACGCACCGGTGCTGCTCAAGGCCGAGGGCTTGGGCAAACGCTACATCGGCCCCGATCAGCAGGTGCGTCAGGTGGTCGATGGCGTCGGTTTCGAGCTGCGCGCCGGCCGTACGCTGGGCATCGTCGGCGAGTCGGGCTCGGGCAAGACCACGGTGGCACGCATCGCCCTGGGGTTGCTTGAGCCGGACGCCGGCCAGGTGCAGTTTCTCAGCGTGCCGTGGACCGCCGCCGGCGACGGGCGCATCGCGGAGAAGACCCGCCGCCTGCACCGTCGCGACATCAGCGTGATTTATCAGGACCCGCTCAGTTCGTTCGACCCGCGCTGGAGCGTCGGGCAGATCCTCGGCGATGCCCTGGATGTCGCAGGTGTTGCGTACGAGCAACAGCGTGAGCGGATTACCGAACTGCTGCATCAGGTACGCCTGCCGTCTGAGCTGTCCACGCGCCGCCCCTTGCAGTTGTCCGGAGGGCAGCGTCAGCGGGTGGCAATCGCCCGGGCCATTGCCAGCAACCCGAAAGTGATCATTTGCGATGAGCCAGTTTCGGCACTCGATGTCTCGGTGCAGGCCCAGGTGCTCGACCTGCTGGCCGACCTGCAAGCCTCGCTGGGCCTGGCGTATCTGTTCATTTCCCACGATCTGGGCGTGATCCGCCATGTCAGCGACGACGTGCTGGTGATGCGTCACGGCCAGGTGGTGGAAAGCGCGGACGTCGAAACGCTGTTCGAGCATCCGCAACACGAATACACCAAGCGTCTGTTGGGCGCTGTCCCGCGCCTGCCAGGCTCCGGCAACACACTGGTGGTGCCGCCTCTTGAACCGGAAAACCCGGCGTGGCTGTTCGACGAGTCCCGCCTCTGGAAAATCGCCATTTAGTTTTTGCGTCTAGCACCTTGCACAAGGAATTGTCATGAGTACGTTGTCTGCTGTTTCCAACTCGGCCGCTGCCACAGCTGCGGTCATCACCATCGAAGAACTCAACGCTCGCGCCGATCGTCTGCTGCCCGAGATTGCCGCAGGCGCCGCCCAGCGCGAACGCGAGCGGCAATTGCCCTACGAAGCGGTGGCGCAGATCGCTGCTGCCGGTTTTTTCACTGCACGCATTCCCAAGCGCTACGGCGGCGCGGGCGGCTCGGTCAAGGATGTCATCGCGCTATTGGTGCGCATCGCCTCGGCCGACTCCAACGTGGCCCAGGCGCTGCGTCCGGGTTTCGGTTTTGTCGAAGGCTTGCTGGCGTCCCGTGCCGAGGGTGCCGAGGCCGAGCGCGAACGCTGGTTCGCCCGTTATCTGGACGGCGCGGTGGTCGGCAATGCGGGCTGGGAAATCGGCGGGGCCAACGGCGTGGTCAGCGCGCGGATCGTCCGCGACGGCGACAACTACCGGGCCAGTGGCAGCAAGTACTACAGCACCGGCTCCCTGTATGCCGACTGGGTCAGCGCGGTGGCGCTGGACGAGAACGAACAGCCGGTGTCGTTCATCCTGCCTCGCGACCGCCAGGGCCTGGAGCTGCTGGACGATTTCGATGCCATGGGCCAGCGCCTGACCGCCAGCGGCACCACGCATTTGCGCGACGTCCTGGTCAAACCCGAGGAAATTCGCACCCGCACGGTGGAAGAGGGCAAGCGCACCATCGTCACGCCGTTTCTGCAGTTGTTCCTCGCTTCGGTCGAGGCCGGAATTGCCCGCAACGCGCTGAATGACGCCGTGAGTTTCGCCAACCAGCATGCACGGCCGATCAAGCACAGCACCGCCAGCCGCTCGGTGGACGATCCGTATGTGGAGTTGAGCGTGGGGGATGTGTCGGCCCGAGCGTTTACCGCCGAGGCCGTGGTGCTGCGTGCCGCCGAGTCGATTGACCGGGCCTGGGCAGCGGAGCTTGATCCGCTGTTGGTGGATCAGGCTGCCGTGGACGTGGCTCAGGCCCAGTACATTGCGGCTGAATCGGCGCTGAAGGCGGCCGAGCTGGTGTTCGATGTCGGCGGGGCGTCCACCACCGGTCGCAGTCACAACCTGGATCGCCACTGGCGCAACGCGCGCACCGTGGCCAACCACAACCCGCGCCAGTGGAAAGCTGCTGCCGTGGGCGCCTGGCAGCTCAAGGGCACGCCGCCGCCGACGTCGGGGTTGTTCTGATCCATCGCGTCGTCTGCTTCGCCACCAAGGCGGCTCCCACATGGGTCACGTCGAACGGAAATTATGTGGTCGACGCTGTCTCTGTGGGAGCCGCCTTGGTGGCGAATGCGATCACGCATTCAACGCCTGAACGAATGACCTGACAAAAAGAAAATCCTGCATGGGCATCAACCAAAGGCTCGAGATTCAAGCCAGCAACCTTTCCCCTAACCTGTGGCGCATTCCGATGATCATCGGTTGCGCCTTGTTCATGGAACTGATCGACGCCACGGCGGTGCTCACGGCCTTGCCGCAGATGGCCGAGCAATTCGCCGAACCCAGCGTGCGCATGAACCTGGTGGTGTCGCTGTACCTGCTGGCGGCGGCGCTGTTCGTGCCGGTCAGCGGTTGGGCGGCAGACCGTTTCGGCCCGCGGCGGGTGTTCGTCAGCGCGATCGTGCTGTTCACCTTGGCGTCATTGGCCTGCGCGTGCTCGACCTCGTTGCTGCAGCTGTCCATTGCGCGCATGGCGCAAGGCGCGGCTGGGGCGATGATGGTGCCCGTGGGGCAGGTGATCCTGCTGCGCTGGTCGGCACGGGAAAACCTGCTGCGGGCGATGTCGTATCTCACCATTCCGGCGCTGATCGGCCCGGTGCTGGGGCCGCCGCTGGGCGGGTTGCTGGTGACGCTACTGTCCTGGCAATGGATCTTTCTGATCAACCTGCCGATCGGTGTGCTGGGGGTGTGGCTGGTGCTGCGCAATATCCCGGATTATCCGGGCGAGCGCGGCGGGCCGCTGGATATTCCGGGGTTGCTGCTCAGTGCCGTAGGGCTGGCCGGGCTGGTGTTCGGCTGCGAAGCCTTCGGGCACGGTCTGCTGCCGCGCGGGTGGGCCCTGTTGCTGATAGCGACGGGCGTGCTGAGTGCGCTGGGCTATGTCTGGCACGCGCGGCGCACGAAATTCCCGTTGATCGATCTGTCCTTGCTACGAATTCCGACATTTTGCATCACCTTCTGGGGCGGCAACCTGATGCGCATCGGCAGCGCCTCGCAGCCCTTTCTGCTGGTGCTGCTGTTTCAGCTGTGTTTTGGCCTCAATCCCTTACAGGCCGGCTTGCTGAGCTTCGTCGGTGGCGCGGGTGCGTTCGTGATGAAACTGCTGGCGGTGCGCATCGTCAGCCGCTTCGGTTTCAAGCGCACCCTGATCGGCAACGCCTTGCTGACCGGGCTGACCCTGGCCGCCACCGGACTGTTCGACCTGTCCACGCCGTACTGGGTGATCGTCGTGGTGCTGTTCGTCAGTGGCGTGATTCGCTCGCTGCAGTTCAGCACCCTGGGCGCGTTGACCTACGCCGATGTGCCGCCGGCGCAATCGAGCAGTGCCAGCAGCCTGTCGGCCATGAGCATCCAGCTGACCATGAGCGTTTCGGTGGGGCTAGCCGCAGCACTGCTGGGGCTGATCATGAATCTGCGCGGCCATGTGAGCCTGACCCAGAGCGACGTGGCCTGGGTCATGTGTCTGGCTGGCGCCTTGTGCATCGCCTCGGCGGCGGTCTATCGCAGGTTGCCGGTGGCGGCGGGCAATGCGGTGTTCGCGGCGCGCAAAGGCTGAACTGTCGGATTTGCGACAGTGGTGTTCGAGCGCTGTCGCGAATCGGGCTGTGTGACAGGTCACAAACTCTGCACACCCACTGAATCTGGCGGCTGCGCGCTGGCACGAATCCTGATAGCAGTGATTGTTCTCACTGCCGTCAGGAAGCCGCTCAATGATCCGTCCCGCCATTGCTCAGGATGCCGCTGCCATTGCGACCGTGCATATCCGCAGTTGGCAGCAGGCCTATCAAACGCTGCTACCCGAGGCGTACCTGACCTCACTGGATGAAACCTTCGAACGGCGCAGCGCCTGGTGGCAGGAGGCAATCGAAACCGGCCACGAGCAGGTGTTCGTGGCCATCGAGCAGGAACAACTGGTGGGCTGGATCGCCTGCGGCCAGAGCCGTGATGCGGACGCAACACCCGGAAGAACCGCTGAGGTCCGCGCCGTTTACCTGCTGGCCGAACACTGGGGCACCGGCGTGGGCCGTGCGCTGTGGCTGACGGCCCGCGCCGCGTTGATCGCCCAGGGTTTCGATGAGCTGACCCTCTGGGTGCTGACCGGCAACACCCGAGCCATCGAGTTTTATCGCAATGCCGGCCTGGCTGCCGAACCCGAGTCGGTACGCAGCCTCAGCCGTGGCGGGCGCACGCTGACGGAGATCCGCTACCGCTCGCACCTTTGAAACGCCGTACCCGTGGGCTGCCTGCCCATTCTTGCCTGGAAGCTGCGCGGCCACAGGTGTCATCCAGGAACATCCAACCTATGAGCTCTTCTTTTTCTTCCTTCGCACCGCGTGACCGGCGGCTGCGCAGCTGGAATGTTCAGCAACTGCCCTCGACGCCCGGTGCGTTCGTGCGCTTTTTTATCAATAACTTCAAGGGCTGGTACCTCGCGATTCTGCTGCTGCAGACCGCGGCCGTGATCTGCGCGATCTTGATCCCCTACGGGCTGGGGCAGATCACCCGCACGGTGAGCAGCGGCTTGCAGGCCGAGCAGGCGTTTGCCGTGCTGCAGTGGCCGTTGACCCTGTTTGCCGCGCTGCTGGTCTGTGAGGTGCTGTTCACGCGGGCTGCCGCCGGTTGTCACATCCATGTGCTGCCGCTGCAGCGGCGTACCGTGACCCACGTGGTGTACGCCTACCTGCAGCAGCATTCTCATCGCTTCATCAGCAACGAGTTCGCCGGCGCGCTGGCCCATCGTGTGTCCGAAGTGGCGCTGGGGGTGAACCAGACGTTGAGCATTCTGCTGTTCGACCTGATTCCGCTGGTGGTCACCCTGACCCTGGCTACGGTGCTGCTCTGGACCGCTTCGCCCCTGATGGCGGCGTTCATGGCCGGCTGGTCGGCGTTGTTCATTGCCGTGTGCTATCTGCTGGCGCGGCGCAGCCATCCGCTGGCGCAGCAGTATTCAGCGGCGCGCAGCACCAGCTCCGGCAAGGTAGTGGATGCGGTGTCGAACCTGGCCAACATCCGTCTGTTTGCCCGGCATGCCTTCGAGCACGGTTATCTGGGCAGCTTCCTGGACAAGGAAGTCGCGGCCGCCTATCGCTCGCTGGGTTACATGGAGAAAATCCGCTGGTTCCAGACCGGCTGCGGGGTGCTGCTCAAGCTCGGCTTGCTGCTGCTGGCGCTGTACCTGTGGCGCAGCCAGCGCATCGACATCGCCGGTTTCGTCATGTCCACCAGCCTGTCGCTGCTGATCATCAGCGACGTGGGCAACCTGTCGCGGCGCTTTCTGGAATTCTTCGAGGCTACCGGCAACATCTCCAACGGCGTGCGCACGCTGATCCGCCCTCATGAGGTGATCGACCGTCCCGAGGCCAAGGTCTTGCAGGTCAAACACGGCGCCATCGAGTTTCGTGACGTCGGGTTCAGTTACGGCGGCGAACAGGCGATTTTCCAGCACCTGAACATCGTCATTCCTGCCGGGCAGAAGGTCGGCCTGGTCGGAGCCTCGGGGTCGGGCAAGTCGACGCTGTTGAGCCTGCTGTTGCGTCTGTACGACGTGCAGAAAGGCGAGGTGCTGATCGATGGCGTGGATGTGCGCAGCGTCACCCAGCACTCGCTGCACCAGCAGATCGGCCTGATTCCCCAGGAACCGGGGCTGTTCCACCGCAGCATCCGCGAGAACATTCATTACGGCCGCCTGGATGCCTCGATGGAGGAGGTCGACGAAGCGATTCATCGTGCCGGCGCCCGGGAGTTCATCGAAAGCATGGAGCAGGGCTATGAGTCGCTGGTGGGCGAGCGCGGCGTGAAGTTGTCCGGCGGCCAGCGTCAGCGCATCGCCATCGCCCGGGTGCTGCTGAAGAACGCGCCAATTCTGGTGATGGACGAGGCCACTTCAAGCCTGGACTCGATCACCGAGCGCTTCATCCAGGACAAACTCGACGAAATCATGGAAGACAAAACCGTCGTGGTGGTCGCGCATCGGCTTTCGACCGTGGCCCATCTGGATCGCATTCTGGTGTTTGACAAGGGCAGGGTGGTGGAAGACGGCCGTCACGACCAGCTGCTGCGCCAGGGCGGTTACTACGCGCGGTTGTGGAATCAGCAGTTCAGCGATGAGCTAGGCGAGGCGGTTTGAGTAGAGGCTCTGCGAGCACCGTTGCTGGTGCTCGCGTGGTGGTCAGATCGACAGGTGCAGCACGCGCTCATCGGGTTGCGCTTGGGCGGGGCGACGTTTGTTGACCTTCAACTCGCCCAGGTTGATCAGCAACGTGCGGGTGACGTTGCGGCTCAGCCCCAACAACTCGGCGGTGTGCACCTGGTTGTGATGGCAGAAGCGATACGCCGCGCCCAGAAGCGTGCGCTCGACCTGCTCGTGCAGATTCTCCACCTGTTCTTCAAACAGACGCTGCATGGCCTGCTCCAGCAACCCCAGTGCGGACTGATCAGTGCCAAGCGGTTCCTCGTGACGGTCAATGCGCAGGTTGGACAGGCGCAGGTCATCGCTGTGGATCACGCCGTCCTTGCAGATCAGCAAGGTGTGGTGAATGACGTTCTCCAGTTCGCGGATATTGCCCGGCCAGCTGTAATGCACCAGTTTGCGCTCGGCCTCGGCGCTGAGCACGATGTTGCCGTAGTTCAGGCGGCGGCTGTAGCTGTCGATGAAGTGCCGCACCAGCGGGATGATGTCGCCCGGCCGCTCGCGCAACGGGCTCAGGTCCAGATTGACCACGTTGAGCCGGTAGAACAGGTCTTCGCGAAAATGCCCGGCGTTGATGGCTTTTTCCAGTTGCACGTTGGTGGCGGCCAGCACCCGGACATTGATCGGGATGCTCTTGCGCGAGCCGAGGCGCACCACCTCGCGTTCTTGCAGCACGCGCAGCAACTTGACCTGGATCGACATCGGCAGATCGCCGATTTCATCGAGAAACAGCGTGCCGCCGTTGGCCTCTTCAAACCAACCGGCCTTTGAACTGAGGGCGCCGGTGAACGCGCCTTTTTCATGGCCGAACAGCTCGGCCTCGACCAGCGATTCGGAAAAGGCACCACAGTTCACCGCCACAAAGGGCTGGCCCTTGCGTGCGCTGAGGTTATGGATGTGGCGCGCCACCAGCTCCTTGCCGGTGCCGGTTTCGCCGATGATCAGGACACTGGCTTCGCTGGGCGCGACCTGTTGCAGGTGCTTGAGCAGGGCTTTGGACTTGGGGTCTTCAAAGACTTGCGCGGTGGCGCGAATCGAGGTGGCCAGGGACGGGGAAGGGGGAAGCGTCAGCAGGTGCATGGTCGTTCCTGTCGATAGCAAAGCTATGAATAAAAAGTCGGGATGGGCGCGGTGCCGTTGAGCGCCCAATCGCCCAATTCATGGAGTTTGTAATCCAGCGGGTCATGCAGGCTCTGGGTGCGCAGGTTGCGCCAGTGCCTGTCGAGGGCGACCTGCGCGTGGGTGGCCCGCGCGCCAGTCACCTCGAAGACCTTGCTACAGAGCTCCAGGCCGTTGCGGCTGGCGGCGACCTTGGCCGTGGCAATGGCGATCGCCACCGTGCCGCGCTCTTCAGCGGTCAGGGCAGAGCCCTTGAGCCAGGCGGCATCGAGCAGTTGCCCGGCACGCTCCACCAGCAGGCGGGCACTCTCAAGGCCCACCCAGAAGTCGCCGTAATGGCCGAGCACGTAGGGGTCCTTGCTGTTGTCCTGCACACTGGAGCGAAACCACGGCCGGGTTTCTTCCCGGGTGTACTTGCGTGCTTCTTCGAAAGCGCCTTCGGCAATGCCCAGAAAGATGTTGGCGAAATGCAGCTGGGCGATCAGCGGGCGCAGGCAGGCGAACGGCGTGCTCAGGGGGCCTGGATCCAGCAAAAGGTCCGATTCCTCGACGCGCACACGCTTGAAGGTCACGCTGCCGCTGTCGGTCTGGCGCTGGCCCATGTTCTGCCAGTCGTTGTGCAGGGTGATGCCGGTGCGGCCGCTGGGGATCGCGGCGATCAACAGCTTGCCCCCGGCGACCTCGTCCACCGCCGAGGCGATGAGCATTTCCGAGTCGGTGGCCCCCGAGCAGAAGCTCTTCTGCCCGGAAAATTCACGCCAGCCGCCGCGCCCGCGCGAGACCGTGCGGGTGTCCAGCGGATTGAGGGTGTTGCCCCAGAACCAGTTGTGGTTGGCGGTCAGCTTGAACCAGGTCTGCCACTGCTCAGGCCTGGCGAACAGCCGGACGGTGGCGAGCATCAGGTGATGAAAACCGAAGACGTGGGCAATGGAGCTGTCGACCCGGGCGAACTCGCGCACGACCTCGAAGGTTTCCGACCAGGTGGCTTCCAGCCCACCGAACTGACGGGGAATGCTCAACGACAACAGGCCGCTGCTGCGCAACCGGTCGCGCTCGGCCTTGGGCGTGCCGCCGCGGGCATCGCGATCGACCGCGGTACGGGCAAAGTCGGCGGCCAGCTCGCGGGCGATTTCCAACGGCGCGGTGCGGGTATTGAGATACGTGACGGTCATGGGAGTACCTCTTCCTTGATGGGTAGGCGTTGGCTGAATCACACCCGTAGCCGCACGGCTTGCCGGCGGGAGCGTTGTGTCAGGCAATACATTCGTCACAGACACACCGCCCCGCCGGCAAGCCGTGCTGCTACGGGATCGATCATTTCGCGGTAATCACCGCCAGCTTGGTAATCCCGGCCTTCTCGATGGACGCCATGGCCCGGGCCACTTCGCCGTAGTTCACGCCGTTGTCGGCCTGCAACTGCACGCGCACGTCCGGGTCCTTGTCCTTAGCCGCCTGCAGATTGCTCTGCAGCAGATCGGGCTGGATTTCATCCTTGTTGATGTACAGCTTGCCCTGATCGTCGATGCTCACCACCAGCGGGTCCTTCTTCTCCGCGGGCGCCACGGCTTCGGTCTTGGGCAGGTTGATCGGGATCGAGTTGGTCAACAGGGGCGCGGTGACGATGAACACCACCAGCAACACCAGCATCACGTCCACCAGCGGCGTGACGTTGATTTCGCTCAGCACTTCATCGCTGTCTTGGGTGGAAAAAGCCATCTCAGGACGCCTCCTTCACTTTCTGGCCGGCAGCGGTGGCGCCGGACTTGAGCACCGGGTGCAGCAGCACGCGGAAGGCGTTTTTCTGCGCCAGGCTGTAGAAGTCGTGAGCGAAGTCGTCCAGATCAGCGGCGGTCAGTTTCAGGCGGCGCAAGTAGTAGTTGTAAACCAGCACGGCCGGCACGGCGACGGCGATGCCGACACCAGTGGCGACCAGCGCAGCACCGATGGGCCCGGCCACGGTTTCAAGGCTCGCCGAGCCCGCCGCACTGATGCCTTTGAGCGCCGACATGATGCCCCAGACCGTACCGAACAGGCCGATGAAGGGCGAGGTGCTGCCGATGCTGGCGAGGATGGCCAGGCCGGTTTCCAGCGAGCGACGCTCACGCACGATCTGCTGGCGCAAGGCGCGTTCGAGGCGATCCTGGTGGTTGATCGACTGGCTCAGGTCAGTGGCCTGCGCGCCGTCCGGCACCTGGATGGCCGCGTAGCCCGCCAGGGCGACGCGGGCCGCAGCGCCCGGCTTGTTGTGCGCCAGCTCGGCGGCGGAGTCCAGGCTCGAGGCGGCCCAGAACTGCTTGTGGAAGCGCTTGTCCTGGCCTTTCAGGCGGGCGAACTGTACGCCCTTGAGCAGGGCCAGGCCCCAGGTGGCGACGGAGAAAACGATCAGCAGCCAGATGACTGCGTGTTCGATGGATTCAAAAGGTGAGGCGATAAGGTTCATGTGAGGCTCTCCAGCAAGGCAAATGAATCGTTGTAGCGATGCGCCTTTGGTCAGGTAGCCCGCGATGTCGATGAATCGGTGTCAGGTATTACTGCAACTTGAAGTCGATGGGCACGCTGACCCAGCCGTCGATGGCTTTGTCACCCTGTTTGGACGGGACAAAGCTCCAGCGCTTGACTGCGGCCAAGGCGGCGTCGTCGAGCTGATCGCGACCGCTGCTTTTCTGGATCTGGACCTCGCCGGGTTTGCCGGTGGCCAGCACATGCACACGCAGCAGCACGGTGCCCTCCCAGTTGCGGCGCATGGCCAGGGCCGGATATTCCGGAGCCGGGTTGTGCAGGTAGCCAGCGTTGGCCGAGGCCGGGGTGACCGGCGCAGGCGCAGGAGGCGCGGGCGGGGCAGGGGCTGCAACGGGTTGTGGCGGTGGCGGCTCCACGGGCTGAGGAACGGGCTTGGCCACAGGCTTGGGCACGGGTTTGACCACCGGCTTGGGCTTGGGGATCGGCTTGGGCGGCGGTTTGGTTGCCAGCTCGTCTTCCACCGGCGGTGGCGGCTCGACCACAGGCTGAACAATGGGCTCAGGCGGTGGTGGCGGGGGTTCCACAACAGGCGGCGCCGGCTGAGCGAACTCGATGGTCATGGGCGGGATTTCCGGCGGCACCACCGGCAACGGCGGCGTCGACGAACTGTTGACCCAGTAGATCACCGCGCCATGCAGCACCAGCGCGAACACGCCCAGCAAGGCGGCTTCGCGTCGGCTCAGAATGCGCCGGGGTGTGGTGTGCAGCCTCGACAGCGCCAAGGGGCCGCGATAAACCCGACCCAGATCGAGCAACTCGCCCCCCGGCGCCTGGCGCCAGAGCACATCCAGTGCGCTCGCTGCTTGGGTATTGGCCATTGATTGACTCCTGGCTATTGAATGAAACCGGAACAGCTGTTCCATGATGATTGTCCGACGGGCGATAACCTGTTGAATCGCGGCCGACGAATAACGCAAGAGTCACGAGCAAGAGCCATACCAACTAGTGCACCGCCGTAAATACGCAGCCATTTGCCGCTGCCTGATGCTGTTTCAATACGGTGGTCATACTTTTTGTCGTTGCACTGTTGGGCAGTGAACACTGTGTGTTATGAGACACTTACATTTGGCTATATGCCAGGCGGACGTGTCTGCCTCAAGGCTTTGGTGGTGGCGCTGAATATTGCTGCAAATGTTTAAAACGCCACAGTTAAAGAACAAAGTGTCGTCCCGGCACAGCGAAGTTGGCGTACAAGACAGCGGATTATCCATAAACAATCGTGGCACGAACCCTGCTTAGTTGTTCCTGAGCGCGACTATACGAATAGATGCTCCGACTAAATTATTGAAATGGGGAGTCAGGATGTTGATGCTGCACAAGTTGGATATACGCGCTCGCCGCTTTGATTCGCTGGCCACCGCTTCAAGTATGGGAATACTGCTGATGCTGGTTCATGGCACCACCCTGGCGGCCGACGAGAACGCTGAACAGGCGCCCCGGCTGGCCACGGTGACAGTGACCGGAGCGCAGGCAACCGAGGCACAGAAGGCCGAAAAACAGCTGGCCAAAGTGCCGGGCAAAACGGCTGTGATCGACAACCACGAGATTGAAAAAGGCCGCGCTTCGAACGCCGAAGATGTGCTGGCCCTGCAACCGGGTGTATTCGCCCAAGCCACCAGCGGATCGGCGGCCAACAAGATTTCCATTCGGGGTTCAGGCCTCAATACCTTCTATCAAGGCTATGTGCTGGGCATCAAATTCCTGTTCGACGGTCTGCCCCTGACCGGCCCCGGCGGTACACAGGAAGACATGCTGGACATGGCCGGTGTCGATCACACCGAAGTGTTGTACGGCGCCAACGCCTTCAATTATTCGGCGTTGTCGCTGGGCGGAGCGATCAACTTCGTCAGCAAGACCGGACGCACCGATCCTGGCAACTACGCACGCTTCGAAGCCGGCAGTTACGGTTATCGCAAACAGGTACTGAGCACCGGCGGCGTCGAAGGCAATGCCGACTATTACGTCAGCGTGCAACACAACGAACGCGACGGTTATCAGGACGATACAGAGAACAAAGGGCAAGGCATCGTTGCCAACTTCGGCTACGTGTTCAACCCCAAGCTGGAGACCCGATTCTTCTTGCGTTACCGCGAAGAAACCCTGAGCCAGGGCAACACGCTGACCAAATACCAGATCAAGCACGACCCCACCAGCAACGCCGTGCCGTTCGGCCGCAAGAAAGACGGCACCACGCTGCTGGGCAGCAAGACCACTTACACCTTCGACGACAACGCGAAACTGGAGGTCGGCCTGGGCTACAACGACTACCCGCTGTACAACGGCTGGCGTTATTCAGCCACGCCCCAGGACTGGCGCTCGAAAGACATCAACCTGACCCTGCGCTACCTGCGCACCGGCGACACCTTTCTGGGCCTGAACAGCGACAGCACAGTGACCTTCAGCACCACCCGAGCCTACCTGGCTGACGTGAAATCCCACAGCAAGGCGACCAAGATCAAACAGCAAGAAGCCAACTACACCGGCTCGCGCGACACGGTGTTCTCGCTGGGCAACGAACTGCAATTGACCGATGATCTGTGGCTGTCGTCCGGTTTGTCGTTCATCGACATCAAGCGCAAGGCCGAGATCGAATACACCACCGGCACCAACACCACGGCATTTCCCAACGGCGTCAATTACGAAGAGCACGACATCGCGCCGCGCATCGGCCTGCGTTATCAGCTGACGCCGGAGTTCGAGCTGTTCGGCAACGTCAGCCGCTCCATCGATCCGCCGGTGACCTGGCAACTGGGCAGCACCGGCACACCCTACATTCGTGATGTGCGTCCGCAAAAGGCCAACACGGTCGAGTTCGGCATCAGGGGAGGGCACGGCATCTTCGACGGCAGCCTGACGCTCTATCGCTCGTGGGTGCAGAAGGAGCTGCTGTCGGTGGTCGTGCGCCAGGCCACGGCCACCCAGGACCAACTGGTCGCCACCTCCAACGGCAGCCCGACCATTCACCAGGGCGTCGAAGCCGGGCTCAACGCGTTGCTGTGGGAAGGACAGGGCGGAGATACCGTGACCCTGCGCCAGGCCTACACCTACAACGACTTCCATTACCGTCACGATGCGACTTTTGGCGACAACGAACTGCCTGGCCTGCCGCGCCAGGTGTATCAGGCCGAGCTGGAATACCGCCAACCCAGCGGTTTCTATGCGCAATTGAACAGTCGCTCGGCGTCCAGCTACTACGTCGATTTCGCCAATTCGCTGGGGGCACCGTCCTACACCTTGTGGGGCGCCAAGTTCGGCTACCAGGCGCCGAGCAAGAAGTGGGAAGTGTTCGTCGACGCGCGCAACCTGACCAACGAGCGCTACGCCACAGCGTCCAATACCGCCTATGACGCCAAGGGCCAAGACTCGGCCAACTTCTATCCGGGCGACCCGATCAACGTCACCACCGGCGTGGCATTCCGTTTCTGACCCCGGCAACTGCCCGCCACCTCGGCGGGCAGACTGGCGTTGCGGGCCGGCTTGAACCCAGGAGGACTCATGCAACTGTACGTCGTGCGACACGGCCAGACGCTGGCCAATGTGCAACATCGCTACCTAGGCGCACTGGACCCCGAACTGACCGAGATCGGTCGCGAACAGGCCGTGGCCCTGCGCATGGAACTGCCGGACGCCATCGACAGCATTGTGGTTTCACCTTTGCTGCGCGCCCGGCAAACCGCAGACATCATCCGCTACCGCAAGGATTTGCCGCTGCAGGTGGTCGATGCCTTTCGCGAACGCAACGTTGGCGCTTTCGAGGGCCTGACCCAGTCCGAGGCCCAGGCGCAGTATCCCGAGCTCTGGCAGCAGAACATCACTCGTCGCTGGGATGCAGCGCCACCGCAGGGCGAGTCGATCCTGCAAGTGGTGCAGCGGGTGCATGCCGGGCTGGTGAAGCTGTTGACCGAGCCGTCCTCAAGGCACCCGTTACTGGTCGGTCATGGCTTCGTCGCCAAGACCGTGCGTGCATTGGTGCGACAGGATTTCTCGGACTTTTTCGACTGGCAGCTGGGCAACGGGCATTGGTTGGTACTCGATCATGTCGAGCGGGTGCTGGATTACCCGTTGCTGGCTGAAGATCCGTTGCCGGTTGGCTGAAACCGAGAGGAGTAGAGCGAGCTCGATCGTTTTACCCCCGACGTGGCGACATCCATGACGCCGCCACATCGAGAGGCTCAGGGCGACCAGGTCCCGACTTCTTTGGCATTCACCGTTTTCGGCAGAAGCCCCGCTGAATAGAAGGCGTCAGCAATCTTCTGCTGTTCACCCAGTTGATCGACGCTCACTGCCTGCACCTGATAGCTGCGGTGATCGTTGGCGGCTTCCACCGTCGTCACATCCAGATTTCCCCACAGAGGCCCCAGCACTTTCGCGGCATCTTGCGGGTTTTTCTTGACCCAGCTGCCGGCTTGCTGCAACTGGCCAAAAATACGCGCGAGCACCTCAGGATGGGCCTGCGCGTAAGCGGTACTGGTCAGGTAGTAGCGCTTGTAGCTGGCCAGCCCGGCGCCATCGGCCAGCGTGCGAGTAGGCAGTTGACGCTGCACACTGGTCAGGAAGGGTTCCCAGGTGACCCAGGCATCCACTTTATTGTTCTCGAAGGCAGCACGGCCGTCGGCGGGCGTCAGATAGGCTGGCTGGATATCGGCGAACGTGAGGCCTGCCTTGGCCAGGGCCGCGATCAGCAAATAGTGCGTGCCGGCAGCCTTGGTGACCGCGACCTTTTTGCCTTTCAGATCAGACAGTTGCTTGATCGTCGAGTCTTTGGGAACCACGATGGCCTGAGCGCTGGGCGAGGGCGACTCCTGAGCAAAGTAAGTCAGCTTTGCGCCGGCGGCCTGAGCGAAGATTGGCACCGTGTCCGCCACGTCGGCGCTGATGTCGACGTTGCCCACGTTCAGCGCTTCGAGCAAGGGCAGGCCGCTGGGAAATTCGTGCCAGCTGACATCAATGCCGTCCTTGTTCAACGCCTGTTCCAGCGTGCCTTGGGTCTTGAGCAGGGTGATCAGGGTCGAGGATTTTTGATAGCCGATACGGACAGTTTCCTGGGCCTGGACAGGTAGAGAAAGCGCGCAGGCCAAGGCCACGGAAAGTCCTGCCAAAAGGTAGCGTTGAAGGGGCTTTTTGGAAGTTTTGATAAACGCCATATGACACGTCTCGGAAAATTGAAAACCCGAGTCTATGGTTATAAACAAGCGACTGTTAAATACCCTTTGGTTATTTGATTAGACAGGTTCAACCGTTCGGGGCGGGCGTAAGGAGCAATATCCGGGTCTGACAGTTATCGGATATTGCAAATGCGTCATCTCGGACCTCCAGGGCTCAAGCATGGGATTTTCGGCCGCCCAATCGCTGATCTTGAACCACAAGGTCAAAACCCTTTCATGCATTTCCTGACATCGTCATCGATCACATTCCCGGGCTTCATACAGTCCTTCAGCGATCGTTGATCCTGCAACGCCTCGAATTCGGCCCGTTGCCTGTTCTTGCAGTTTTGATTCATGACCTTGCCAAGCGCTGACGTATCGCCTTTGTAGGATTCACACATCGAGGCATTGGCCAGCTTCTGCATTTGAATGACCAGCGGCTGAGTCACAGGATCAGCAGCCAGGGTGTTGAAGCTCGCACAGCCTAACAAGATTGCGGCGATGTGTTTCATGGTTCGTCCTTGAAGTGAAAGCGCGGTTGCGAATTGTTGTGCGTGGCGCGTGATTCGTAAAGCAGCGGAATGAGCGAAGAATTGATTGCTGGAACAGCGCGCGTTGAGACCACTAGACGAGATGCGGAACGAGGAATGTGATGGGTGTCTGTGAAAAGCGGTTTGGGGTAGAAAGCGGGAGGACCGGCTTTTACCAAGGTTGCGATGTGGCACACTCGGGTCCGGAGATCGTATGCATAATTACGTATAATGTATATTATGTTAAATCATTGATGCGGAAGAAATGCTCGTGAGCTGTCAGGCGGTTTTCAGGTTGTGCCTGATTCCTCAGCCTTCCCCTCAATGGCAAGATGGTGACGTCTCGGGTTCTCGCTCTTGAATCTGTTGAGCTCGTCGGACGCTACTCACCTGGAGAGTGATCTGCCGGACTTTACATGGACAACCTTTGACCGATACGAAATTCTGGCTGGCTCACTTAAGAATGCGGTGCTCGGTGAACACGTAATACGCATGGCAATCGGCAGTCGGGCCCGGCTTGATACTTTCAAAGCGGACAGTGTCGGCATCGAGGACTTTGTAACTGTAGAAGTCGGGGTCGTGCACACCTCTGATGCTCATCGCCCTCTTGCCTAGTACCGCTACCCAATTCCCAGTCTCTCTGTAAAGCCTGTGGGTCTGTTCGGCGTCGCTGAAGAAGGTGACCGAAAATGTGCCATCGACCCTGAAGTCAGTGCTCCACGACAAGAATTGGCACTGGGTCTCTGGATTCCGCATCCCTTTCCATTGCCCCACCAGGCGAGGGTCTTGAAAATCACAACCCGTAAGAAAGCTGGCCACTAGGGCAACAGCCAGCAATGAGCGCAGTTTCAATTACTATTCCCTATGCATGCAGCTTGAGCAGGCCAGTGTCGGCCTTCAGTCGAGTCTGTAGCGGCTGCAGGCGTAAAAAGTTGAGTGCTCATCGGGTCGCCCGTGACTCATGACACTCCTCTAGCCAAGCCGGAACTGCCTTCGAAAGGCTCTGAAGAACTTCAGATCGACCTCTCAAGTCGACCGCTTATAGCCTGAAGATCGCGAAAAGGATGTATTGCGGATACAGTCCTGTTATCTCAAAGCTTCCTCTGGCACTTGCCGTTTGCAGAACATCCCCCAACCCATCCCATGATTTTCCATCATATGGATAAGGTTCGTTCCACCATTCTCTATTGTTAATATCGGCAGTTATCGCGAGCAAAACGCCAAATTCAGCCCGAGGCGATTGGTTAAGCTCGTCTGAAGATATGGGAGGCGCGTGTGCAAAATCGATCATTTTGAGATAGTCACGATACATTTCCGCAGCCTTGCCGGCAGAGAAAAGCTTTTTGGCCTCCACCAAGACTGCCACGTCAATACCTGCCAGATTTCCTCTGATCAAAAGGTCGACCCGGCTGTGTCCTTTGACCACGTTATGGTTGGAGGCCTCAGGATAGGCATGCAAGCCCGAGCGTAGTGCCCGTGCGGCTAGGTGAATGATCAGGTTTGATTCTTGTAATCCATTTCGCTCCGGATATATCACCGGCCAGTGCGCGGTTACCGCTTCTTCAAGCGCTTGGCTTGTTTGCAAAATCAGGTCAGTGATGGCTGCGATTTCACCCACAGTAGTTCCTTAGATGTGTGAAAATTTGTTAGCTCATAAGCGAGTAGTTTCGCCGCCTATACAGGCGCATGCCTGCTGAGCGCGACGCGCTGGCCAAGAATCCGCAGCTACGCCAGTGGCTGGCTCCCTGCGCTGACAGCTTCGGTTGGAACCGAAAAGTCCAGCCGACCTAGAGGCGAGTTGGCTGGCGGCCTATCGCCTTGCGTTAGAAAGCCTCAAGCCTTGCCTCAATGCCGGCGTCTTTGGCCGCGGCGATCATTGCGTCGACGCGGTCGGCATCCACGATGAATCCCACGTACTCGTCGCCACCGGTATTCAGGTGCAGGTAGCGTTTGTCGAACCTGGTCAGCCAGTCATCGAATTCGGCCAGCACCTGCACAACGGTCTGCCCATCGCGCAGTTCGTGCTGATACAGCTCTTGAATGCCGTAGGCTTTGGTCAGATGGGGAGCCAGATATAGGAAGCCGTCAAACCCTTTCCAATCTATGGCGAGCAGGACAAGGTGCTCGAGCGATTGTCCTTTATCAGGATCCAGCAAGCCCTCTGTCAGCGCGCTGGATGGCTCTTCCCCTTGACCGTAAGAACGCATGACTCGTCTGATGAGACGGGCTTGCTCCCTTTCAGGCAGACGGGCCAGCAGGCTTTGAGTGAAAGCCTTGAGCTCAACGCGAAAAGGATGAAGCTCTCGCATGATCGCGGCATCACTCAACGGTGGCTCATCAGGAGGTGGTTGGGTGAAGCGACCACCGAATAATCTATTCAGAATTCCCATACATCTCTCTTCCTTGGACTGAAGCTTGCGCCCTACCCCAGCAGTAATCAGTGTTCACTTGGGGCGGAGCCCGAATGGTACTTCAGTTGAGCGTGGCCTCCGGCACGGCTGTCGTGAACCAAGCAGCCTGACGGCGTCTTGGCCCTAAGCGATGCCCTCCTACCTTGTGACGGCCCTCAGTCAAACACAGAAGCTGTGCCGTGTCGGGCACCGTCTGTGTCAAGCCGGCGTAAGGAGTATGTAAATTATTGTTTTAATTGACTATTTAACCAAGTCACTTTCCGAACTTTTCTTTCATCTCAGGTCTATTTGATCAAGCTAGGCAGGTACTCATGCCTTCCATTGTTCATCTGAGGTTGCATATCTGAATGAAATCCTACATTCCCAAAGTGCTGCTGGCAGGTCTCTTCTCGTTCACGGTGGTGAGCAACGTATCAGCCATGCAGATGCAGCACACCGCAGCTGTGCCAACGGATCTGACACCTGCCCAAGCCATATCCCATCCAGTAGAAAATCCGTGGCCTAACCTACTCAGCTCGGAAACCTCGACATCCGAGCCAATGCTGGCCCAGGGCGACCGCTACTGGCATGACGGTCGGTGGCACTCACGCAAAGAAGAGATGCGTCGAGCCCACTGGCGAAGAGAGCAAGCCCGCAGAGAAGCTGAACGCCGTAGAGATTGGGAGCGTCATCATCCCCACGCAACCCACCATTACCGTCGCTAGGCCCCCGGCGTTAGGCAGCCTTTGAGCCGTAATCCATTGACTCACCGGGCCAATAGCTGCTTTTGTCAGCAAACGCGTGTACTCAGAGCGCGAAGTGAGTCCGCCCAGCCGCACCGATGAGGCCCCTAGCAAAAAACCAAGGTTGCTGAAGCGTTAGCTCCTCGGCAAATGGCGACGATACACATCACCAACGAGCTTGAGGGCAAAACGTTCTTTGGAGCTCCGAAGTGACACCACTGGGAAGTCTGATGGTCGCGCGTTAGAGTGCGACCACCATTTCCAAGGATGACGCAATGACACGCCTACTCAAATCCATTCAAATCACACTTCTCGGGGCCTGTCTTTTCACTCCGGTCACTCACGCTGAGCCGGCGCGAAACCTTGCTCAGGAGCAGGTCAACCAGCGTCTGGTTCTAGACTTCTACGAGAGTTTTTTCAACCAACACCAAACAACTGAGGCGGCCAAGGTCGTCGCTGACAGCTACAAGCAACA
The DNA here is from genome assembly GCF_056627435.1 of Pseudomonas sp. 2. Lineage (NCBI taxonomy): Bacteria > Pseudomonadati > Pseudomonadota > Gammaproteobacteria > Pseudomonadales > Pseudomonadaceae > Pseudomonas > Pseudomonas sp. 2. The sequence continues at coordinate 210,359 of NZ_JBWXNG010000005.1, read as the reverse complement.
CAACCCAACAGTGCCCGACGGTAAAGCACCCTTCGTGAATTACTTCACCGAATTCTACAAAACTCATCCCGACGCACGCTCCGAGATTGTTCGCAGCGCCGCCGAGGGTGATCTCGTGTACATGCACCTGCACAGCAAGCCTGACAGCACCAGCCCTGGCTCGGCCATCCTGAACGTGTTCCGTGTCGAGCATGGAAAGATCACCGAGCACTGGGACGTCATCCAGCCCGTACCGGCAGAGTCAGCGAACACCAATGGCATGTTTGGCGTTGCTGAATCCACAAGCGCCAAGCCTCGCGATCTCGCCCAGGAGGCAGCCAACCGCAAGCTCGTCCTGGATTTCTACGACGGGGTGTTCAACCAGCACAAAGTCGCGGAATCGAGCCAAGTGGTCTCGCCTGACTACATCCAGCACAACCCCTATGTCGCCGATGGCAAGGCACCGTTCGTGGATTACTTCACCGGGTATTTCAAAGAACATCCCCAAGCGAAGGCACGGGTAGTCCGCAGCGTGGCCCAGGATGATCTGGTGTGGCTGCATGTGCACTCGACAGAGTCCGATCAGGATCGTGGCCAGGCCGTGATGGATATTTTCCGGGTCAAGAATGGGCAGATCGTTGAGCATTGGGATGTTATTCAGGACGTACCTGACAAAGCCGCCAACGCCAATGGCATGTTCGATTGATAGCCCAGACAACTCTTTTAGTGATCTGCCCCCCTACCGCACGTTCCCCCCTCTCGGGCACGCGCGGTAAGGCCTCGGCCACCGTTTGTCTCAGAATCCAGCAGCGACCGTTGCCACAACCGAGGCTGGGTCACCGGCATAGTTGCCAGCACTGGCGACCGTTTCCATGTAATCCCGATCAAAGATATTGCGCGCGTTGAGTGACAGCCGCACGTTCTTGTTCAGATCGTAGAACGCGTCAGATCCGTACGCGCGTAGCCGCCGGCGCTGAACGGGTGGCCAGTAAAGCTACCCCAGCGCATCTCCCGGACTGTTCCCAACTTGGAAACACACAAGTCCAAACTAGCCGGATTATCACAATATCTTGATACACCTAGAATTCTCTCAACGCCTCAGCAAGGGGCCACAGATCACCTACTTAGAGAATCATCATGACCATCACGACTAAAGACACCACTGCTGCAGTTGGCCGCGTACTTCTGGCAGCGCTGTTTCTGCTAAGCGGATTCGCGAAGTTGACCGGGCCGGCTGCAACCATGGCCTACATCGAATCGAGTGGCATGCCGTTCCCGAAACTGGCGTACCTGGGTGCTCTGGGTGTTGAACTGGGCCTGGCCTCGCTGCTCGTGCTCGGCGTGCGTACCCGGCTGGTAGCAGTAGTCATGGCAGTGTTCGCCGTTGTCACGGCGGTGATGTTCCACAACTCGCTCGGTGACCAAGGTCAGTTCGTCAACTTCTTCAAGAACATCTCGATTGCCGGCGGTCTTCTGCAGACCGCAGCCTTCGGTGGAGGCCTGTTGAGCGTTGATGCCTTTTTCGAACGTCGCAGAGCTTTCGCCGCAGCTCACTGATTAACCTTCATTGCTCCTGATCTTCTTGATCGACCTTGCCGCCAGAACGGATTCCGGCGGCTTTTTGCTTTGTCTCAACAGCCCCTACCTCAACCAGTCGAGCGTCAGGATCAACCGCCGCTGGTTATCATCGACCACCGGTGAGCGATGGATAATGCCGCGCCCCTCATTGCCAGACCATCGTTCGCCCTTGAACAGGGCGACATCGCCGGCATTGAGTCTGTTTGGCGAGGTATCGGTTTCACCACCTTGAAGCAGTGGCGCCCTCTCCACCTGATGTTCCTCCAGCCATTCGCTGCCGACACCCACGTAAGTTGTGATCAGGCGTACTGACACATAGTCGACATGAAAGCGCGGGCACATCGCCTTCGCCAGGACGCGAAGTCGCAAGCCGATCCGGGTCGCCCCGAGCAGAAAACTGTAGGCTTGAACCAGGCCTGATACATCCTCCACGAACTCGGCATGACCGGCGTAGTGACGGTAGGCTTGCATCAGATCAGTGAGATCAGGGACCTGGTCGTTGGAGACGTCTACCACCCGGTTATCGGACAGATGCGCGCCGTTAGCGACAAGCTGTTCGGCAAAGCTCGCCCCGAGCGGGTCGGGTGTACGCTGCCAAATGGCGAGGTTGATCTCATCGTTCAGGATTTCGGTCAAGCCAACGATGCTGTCGGAGATTGCGTAGTGCTTCTGCATGCCCTGCCACTCTGGTTTTTGGTGATCGAACCGATCGACAACTGAGGTTCCTTACCGCTGTGTGGATGGATGTCCAATTCACCGGCAAACCAGAATGTTACACTATAACGTACCATTTTGTGAGGAAGGAGTTCTCGGGGAACAAGCCTGAGGCTGCCGCCCGCTTGCGCAGGCAGCAAGGGGTGGCCGTCACTTCACGATTTCGATCGGCCCGTGATCGTCGCAGTGATCGCCATGAGGGTGGTGGAGATGCCCGTCAACCAGATAATCGACGTGGTCACCATGGGGTACGGACGGGTGCCCGCAGTTCGGGCCATGGACATGATCGGCTGCATGACCGGTGCACTGATGTTTCGGCGTGCACTGGCTCGGGTTCACGCTGGACACCTCAATCTTGTGTTCGTCGACGTGGCCATCGTGCATGTGGTGCAGGTGCCCGTCGTGAAGGTAGTCAACGTGGCCCTCATGCCTGATAGCGGTATGACCGCAGTTCGGACCGTGCTGGTGATCATGATGTTGGTGGTGAGGTGCATTGCAAGTGCTCATGACGAATCCTCTACTGCTGGCTGAGTTCGTTCAGTATTGAAAACCCTTTAGCGGGTTCAGCTTTTTGACGGTCTGCATCATTGTGCTTCGAAATGCCGGCCCATCATGGACGGACCACCATTGACCATAGCCCATGAAGCACATGCAGAGATATGACTGGTCAGTTATCAGAGATCCTGAACTACCTTCAGGGATCTGAAGAGTAAAACTCACCATCGTCACCTTGTACTCGTGCATTCAAGCATTTGGCGATCGTTTGGAGCTTGATAATCGCCGGCTCAGATGGGTCTTTGGTGTACACCTCGCCAAGGTCGGCTCGATACCACACGGGAAACTCGCCTTCCGGGAGGGCAACCATGAAATCCTCTGGGCCGTTGTTGGGATCCTTGACGATTTCAGGGTCAGATCTGACTCACTCCCGCCATTGCTCGAAGGTGATCTGAGGCCCCTCCTCGTCTGCCCAAAAAGCTTTTCGACTGATGTGGACGTCGTAGCCCGCTGCCGCGTAAGTGCTTAGCCAGCAAAGGCACAGAAAACCAGGCACTCGCACCCATTGGATGACAGGGAGCCTCATTGCCAGAACTTCCACCAAGGGCGTTTTCGCTCCACTTCAACACGGGTGCTGCTCTGTCTGTAAACAGCAGTAGCAATTGTGTGAGTCTGCTGCGCCAGCTCGTCCAGCCAGTCCTGAGGCCCAATCCAATGATCATGGACGGCTTCGAGAAAATCTCGATCCAAAGGTAGCTCCGAGGCATCGCCAATCACCGTACTGAAGGCCTCGCATCTTGGACACCACGCTGTCGATTCGGTATATCGGGTCACATCGGACGCAGGAAATACCGCATAGCAGCCGAAGCATGCGCAATCAGTGCTGACCATGATTTCTGCCTGATTTTTGTTCGCATGATCATGTGCACGGTAAGTATCAGGCATTCAAAACTCCATCGACTTCAAAGTGAGCCTGCTTTCCAAAGTCAGGATCATGCCCTTCCCATTTCTTCATATGAAACTTCGACAAGCGCAGTGGATTCGCCCCAAGCGACTTCTGCGATAGCCAACATAACGTCAGCAAGCGCTACAACATCGACAACGGGTACCTCCACACAAGCCAATCGACCAGGCGACCAATCAAGAACTTGGCTTCCTACGTGTTGCTTAGGAGGGAAGCAAACGCCCTTTTGGGTGCCTCATCTGAGGTGTACATGAAGTCAAAACATGGCGTAGTGTCGGCAAGCAATGGATAAACCACAATCCATCCTTGAGATGCGCTCTGGAATCGAATCGTGACGTAGCGATGCCCCCACGTTGATTCATCGCTGCTGATGAGTCGAAGGGCTCCGAGTATCGTTGAGCAGCTGGGAATTTGAGTCATTTGAATGCGCGCCGACCAAGGAACAGGCACCTGGCAGCGAAGACCATACCTGCGCCAAAAACCACCAGCAGCAACAAGTCACCGATCAAATTCAGTCTGAAGCGCCAAGGCTCTAGTTCAGATGTCACGCTTTCTTTTACGCGATGAACCTTAGGGCCGGTGAAAACCTGCAACTGTCCAGTGTGCAATGCATCAAGCATTTCATTGATCACAGCAAAGACGCCACCTAGGCACGCCAGCCCTATGAAGAATCCATAGAATCGTAATCGATAGCCTGGGAGCTGGCCGAGCGTGTGGCCGTTTAGACGCGCACCTAGCGACTCGTTGAAAGTCTGAAGCTGTTGACGATTGCACAGCGTTGCAGCCCCTAGCGCAATCCCGCCCATCAGCATGAGGAGGTAGCCGATCGGCCATCCCTCTCCGATGACCGTCCAGGCACCAGGGATCGTCAGCGCCAAGCCCAGGATCAACATTGAAGTGCGGTCTTGACCTGGTTTCCTTCTGTCACGCGGTTGCATCGGATCTAGACGCATCACCATTCATAATCCTCCCTGAACTCCACTGCTACAACGCGGCTGGTTGTTGCACACCGATGCTCACCCTGCACTCGTCAGGATCAGAGCATCAAATGAAACGTCAAAAACTCACCCTCTGCTTCGTACCCCTGACTACGGTACAACTCCTGCGCACCCAGATTGGTCCTCGCGGTATCCAGACTGATCCGCTGGGCACCTTCAGCGCGCGCCATGTTTGCCAGATGATCGAGCAACATACGCGCGCATCCTGTCCCTCGCGCTGCAGGATCGACGAACAGATCGTATAGCCAATAAAAATGCTTCATCGCCAACGAACAGGTCGCCGGATACAACTGGGCGAACGTCACGGCTTTCTTCTGCTCGCTCACCACCAGGAAAACCCGGGAGCGCTGCTGTTCGAGGTTGGCGCGTAGAAAGTCTCGGGACTTTTCCAGATCGTCAGGCAGTTCGTAGAACATGCGGTATTGGTTGAAGAGATTCGCGGCACTGTCTACGTTCTGGCGGGTGCATTCAATGACTTCCATGTGCGGCTCCCTGGCTGGGTACGGGAGAAAGATTCTGATGCAGGACGCCGGCACCTGGCAAATGCGGTGGCGGCCTATTAAGCCTTCAACGCATAACGCCTGCAATGCTCCAGATACCCTTGCTCATGACTGCCAACCAGTTGAACGACGTTCGACCACAGCCACGATGGCGCATCCAGCGTTTCCGAGCGGTTGCGCTGCAGATCCCTGATCCAGGACGCGCGGGTCGCCAGGTCCATCTGCCGGGCGTGTGCCTGACCGACCACTCGGGACAGATAGCCTGCCGCCTGAATCGCCTCGGTCTGGCTGATCTGGTCCAACTCAAGCTTCATGTCCTGGGGCAGCAGTTCACGAACGAAGAAGCCATTTTCGCCCATGCGCGCGGCAACCATGCGGTTGCCCAGGCCCGGCGACAGATGGCGGGCGCCTTCGACCACGCGCCTGGCGTTGTCCCGCGGCATTGACGCACGGGGTGAACGCGGTGCGGCGGCGGCAACCGCCTGTTTTACATCCAGCAGGCAGTATTCCTGGTCGTCGCCCTCCCCGACGCCCATCAGCACGGCGTAGCGCAGCAGTCCCAGAGAGCTGCACCCTTTCACCCAATAGGCAGAGTCCAGCAGCTGGACCTTGTCATGGTGGGAGCGGCCTTTGAGCGAAGTCACCAGCGCATGAATATCGTGGGTGGAGCACAGTTCACGAAGTTCCGATCGCTCTTGCCGGGACAAGGGCCAGAAATGTTTGCCCAGTGGAAAGGTCGGCTTGGTGTGTTCGATGCGCTCCTGCGCCAGGTGCTTCCAGGTACGTCGTACAGCGGTGCGCATGCCCGCTTTCACTTGAGTGGGCCGTGGCGGTTCCTCGTCGACGCTGTCCTCGAACGCCATCTCGTAGCCGCGCATCATCTCTTCGAGCATCCGGGCGGTGGTCACCCCGGGCAGATCCGAACCCCGCGCTGCGGTCGCCAGGGACAGGGCAAGCCTCACCAGGTCATGGGCGGGGTTGCCGATGACCGTCTGATCAAGATCGCGGATATGAATGTCGATTCCGCCCTTGAGGTTGCCGGTCGGGCCGAGATTGCCGGCGTGACAGTCGCCGCAGATCCATACCGGCGGGCCGCTGGGCAAACGCCGGCCAGGTTGCGTATGCAGCCAGTCATAGAACTGCACCGTGCTGCCTCGCACGTAGACATGGGCAGACCTGGCCATCTTGAGGTTTCGGAGTTCGTTGAGAGGTTGCAGGCGGTCGGAAGGACGAGGTGGTTTTTTCATGTGAAGTCTGATGTGAGGCGTTACAGCTACGACTTCGGGCGCGTGAGAATGTTGCGAAATATTTCTAAAATCCAGGAAGCATCCACCTATTACTGTGGGCACAAGCTGAGCGCGCCCTCCGCTTGGCCTTTCAATTATCATGCGCACATTCCAGCCTACGTTGCCGCCACCGGATCAAGGACTTTGATTTGCAGACGAACTCTCTAACGGCGCGTGAGGCCTATCAGATCTTGCGCGATATCGCCCTGGGCGTTCGAGTCATGCGCCGATTGGGCGAGCAGTCCTGGTCCCAAATCCACTGCGGTCGGATGAGCGTGGAAGCAGATGGTTGGGTCATCACGCTGTACAACGATTGCAATGCCCTCTCCTATTGCGACAGCTGTCACAGCCCGGATGGCCGCGCCTATCTCTTCGATTCGGGCAAGCCCTATGGCACTGACCCCGTGCAGCTCTTGAGTACCTGGGAGCACGCCCAGCTAGAGAAACTCTTGAGCGTCGAGTAGCCGATGCGAGTTCCACCCCGTCGCTATTTTACGAACTCAAGACAGGCAAATCCGGTCTTGATCTGCAACGGCTGAACAGGCGCAAGGCTCTCCTGATCGCCCACCTTTTTGACCAGGTTCAAGCCGCAAAAATGCTGGTTCGGGCTGATGACTGATCTGCCCCAAGCTTTGCAACTGAGGTCCAGGCGTTCAGGCCCTTCGAACGAAACGAACCCTGGCCCGCTGGGGGCGCAGTGAGAACCAGCCACGCGGCGTGAGTTCGCCGTTGTGTACGATGTCCCAATGTTCCACCCAGTACGCCAGCGCCGCTGCAAGATCAATCATTGCCATCGCGGTTCCCGGGCACGCGCGATCACCCAGACCGAATGGAAAGTAGGCGCCCTGCGGCCATGTGGCAGGAGCAAGGAAGCGCTCCGGGCGGAACGCCAGAGGGTCTTCGAACCAGCGCGCGTCGCGATGGGTGATCCAGCTGGAAATCATGACCACATCGCCACGTTTGAGTGGATGACCCGCTACCTGGATGTCTGCCGTCAGCTGTCTCGGCGTAAGCCCGTAGGCCGGTGGATAGAGACGCAGGCATTCCTGCAGCACCGATCTGAGCAAGGGACAGTTGCGCAGATCACTGACCGAGCGAATGGCTGGCCAGTCGATCGGTGCCAGTTCGGCTCGCAGTTGCTCGCACAGTTCGGGACGTTGCGCCAATAGCAGCAAGCACCAGGTCAATGTAGCGCCAGTGGACTGGTGCGACGCCATCAACAACGTGCAGAGTTCATCACGCAGCTCGATGAGGGGACGGCTCGACTGCTGCACAACGTCATCGATCACCGCCCGCAATTGGCCTAGCGCCCAGCGTTTGCGTGGGCACAGTTTACTCGGGAACCAGTGCCCCAACGGCAAGCCGGTCGAGACTTCCAACAGCGCCACCCGCGACAGCAGGCGGACCGCTTTGGCGATCCGGTAGGCTGCGGGCTCAAGGTCTACATCGAACAAGGCATGGCCGCCAAGCGTGGCGCTGAACGCGGCCATCTCCAGATCGAGATCATACTCGCGGCCTTCCACTATCCGCTCTGCCCACTGCGCAGCAAGGTGGCGCACATCATTGGCTGCCGGTGCAGCAAGGTGAGGACGGACTGCCTTGCGCTGTGCCCTGGCCGACTCGCCTTCACCCATCATGAAGCTGCGGCCATTCCACTGCTTGAGCATGCAGAGCGCCGGCGCCCAGCGGCGTAACTCATTGCGATGTTCGACCATCAGTTCGTGCACGGCTTGCGGATGGAACAGGCACCAGACACGCTGCGGCCCCATACGCATGACAGCGACGTCCGGTTGCTTCGCGTGCATTTTCTGCAACCAGGACAATGGATCGCGTTGGATCTCAAGCCAGTGGCCAAGGCCTGCCCGGTTATCGCCAACCCAGGGCAGGTGGGCCAATCGACGACGAATAGGGCAATTGCGGTTGGCTTCAAGCATGGCTTCGTCTCTATACAACCAGATTAGCCAGCCTGTGCGGGGCCTTTTCCGGTTGGGTGTCATTGGCTTTCCGGGCCACGCTCGGCACCCGCGATGAGCATACTACCTTCAATACCCGGTCTCTGCGCCCTGCTCTGTTCCTTGGCTTTTTTCAGCAGCTCGATTGGGACTTGCCCCCCGACCTACGCCACTTCAACACTAAACGTCGGCTGATGCCGCATCACGATTTCCGCAAGCTCCTGGCTTTGTATGTATCCCGAAGCACTCGGGCGGCTGACGGCATCGAAAATGTCGCGGATCACCGCCTCGACGTCGGGAACTTCAGTCTGCGCGTCGCGACAGAACGCCAGTCGGACACAGCGTCCATTGCCCACTTGCCGCACGAGCATTTCCCAGCAGTGTTGCTGCGGCAGGCCTTCGAGATCAAGCGGCGCCGATAAGGCTGCCAGCTCCCGAGCATAGGCAGGCCGCAGGCGGTGGGCGCGGTTTGGGTTATCACTGAACCAGGCGCTGTCATCGGCCTTCCAGCGCTCTGCTTCGACCTGAGTGGTGGATGCCGCAGACAAGCCGGTGATGCGTGGAAACGGATCGTCGAGGGGGCCGGGGGTCATATCGGCCGGTACCCAGGCGTCAAACTGCAGCTCCAGCTGGGTGCGTGAGAGATGGATCGGTAGCCCGTTGTCTGGCGGATATGTGCCGGTGGCGTGTATCGAGAACAGCGCGGGCCGGCAGCATTCGCCGGTGAGCACCACCCTGTCCTGGCGGCTGAAGCCGGCGAACACCTGGTCGTTGGACTCGAAGCGAACACCGCACAATCCGCAGTGACGCCCTGCTCGCTGCAGGATCTGCGGGATCATTTTTTCGAAGCGCCGACGATGACTGCGGCTCATATGCACCTCGTCTTCCCATGACAGGCTTGCGGCCCTGAGGACGCTTCGCGTCTCCCTGGCCCTCAGCAAGCGTAGCTTTGCTGACAAAATTTGCCGCGTTTAAACGCCAGAACACGACATTTGTGTATCACGGATGTGTCAGTCATCATGCACAGACGCTTGCAATCCCCAGGACATCGTTTCAATCCAAGGAGTTACACATGAAGTTGCGTCATCTGATGGTCCCTTTCTGCGCGCTGATTTCCTCCACCAGCGCCCTCGCCTCCACCTCGCCGCTGCAAACCTTCCTGGCCTGTGATGCAAGCTCCCTGTCGGTGGTCAACCAGCCCGGGCTCAAGGAACGCATTTCAAGCACGCAAGAACACGGCAAGATTACCCTCAGCGGCGGAAGCAAGACCGACGCCGGGCAGCGTTGGATGTTCGACTCGCCGGTAGTCCTCGACGGTGTTGCGCTGACCGGCTTTTTTGCCGAAGACCAGGAGTTGATGGGGTCGCGCATCATTGGCTGGGGCTTCTACACCCAACAAAACCCGGACGAGCTCTATGCGCAGCTCAATAAACTGCCGGTGAGCAAGCTTGAGCAGGTCAACGGGATCTACGCTCGCCCGCAAATCTGGTCGCACAAACAGGCTGGCTGGGTCGCGGAAGGCGATGACACTGCAGGCAAGCTGGTGACCGATACCGCAGAACGGATCTTGATGGTCGAGCCTGCGCTGGCGGATGTGGCCAAGACCAGCAAAGGCATGATCACCTGCTCGGTTCAAGGCACGGTCAGCCCTGAAATCCTCAAAGCCACCCGGCCTGACCTGATCAAGTAATCGAAAGACCGCGCCTCTGCCCTCAGGCGCACCCTGCCCGGCCCGGCTCGTCCTTCAATTGTTCAACAGCAGATCCACGTTTGCGCTCAGCGCTTCCAGCGCAAACGGCTTGGTGACAATCCTGGTGGACGCGCCATACGCGCAGCTTTCAAGGTCTTGAGGCTCTGAATAGCCGGTCATGAACAGCACGGGCACCCCGGGCCGCAGTTCACGACCCAGCTTGACCAACTGCCGACCATCGATGCCGCCCGGCAGGCCGATATCGGTGATGAGCAAATCGATGCGGGTGTCGGACTGCAGCAGTTTGAGCCCCGCCTGGCTGTCCGCGGCCTCAAGCACCGTGTAGCCGAAACCGCTGAGCGCATCACTGACGAACAGCCTGACCGAGGGCTCGTCGTCGACCACCAGCACGGTCTCGCTGGCCACCGCCGACTGCGACGGTGCAGCCGGTTCCTGCGCGCAGGCGAGTCCATTGGCTTGTGCATCGACCGGCAGTTGCAGGAACACCCGCGTGCCATGGCCCTCGGTGGACTCGATCTTCAGTTGCCCGCCGGATTGCTTGGCGAAGCCGTACACCATCGACAACCCCAGGCCTGTGCCCTGGCCGACCGGTTTGGTGGTGAAGAACGGGTCAACCGCCTTGGACAGTGTGTCCGGGCTCATGCCGGTGCCGTCGTCAGTCACGCTGATGGTCAGGAACTTGCCCGGTTTGAGGTCAGAGTCGCCGTCTGCGCCCTGCTCGAGGGTCTGGTTGAACGTCTTGATCATGATGCTGCCCGAACCGGACAGCGCATCACGTGCATTGATGCAGAGGTTGAGCAGCGAGTTTTCCACCTGCGCGGCGTCCACGACGCAGATCGACGAAGTTGCGGCCAGCTCGACCTGCAGATGGATCGACGGCCCCACGGTGCGCCGGATCAGTTCTTCCATGTCGGCAATCAGCGCGTGCACATCGGTCTGCACCGGCACCAGCGTCTGCCGGCGAGAAAACGCCAAAAGCCGGTGGGTCAGCGACGCGGCGCGTTGTGCGGCGCCTTGAGCCACTGCCACATAACGCTCCACGTCACTGACCCGGCCCTGCTTCAAGCGCATCTGAATCAGTTCAAGGCTGCCAGCGATGCCGGCCAGCAGGTTGTTGAAGTCATGAGCGATGCCGCCGGTGAGTTGCCCGATCGCTTCCATTTTCTGCGACTGACGCAGGGCCGCTTCGGCGGTTTCGCGCTCGGCGATGGCGTCGGCGATGCGTTTCTCCAGCGTGCGGTTCAACTCCAGCAGCGCCGTCTCGGCTTGCTTCCTGGCCGTCACGTCAATTGACGAACCGACCAGGCCGATGACCTGCCCGGACTCATCCATCAGCGGCGCCTTGGCAGACAGCCAGATCACCGCCGAGCCGTCCGGCATGTCGACCCGTTCTTCGATCTGTTCGGCCTGGCCGCTGCCCATGATTCGCCGATCGGTTTCCATCACCTGCAGCGCCTGGGTCTTGTCCTCGAGGATTTCCAGGTCAGTCTTGCCCAGGTAAAACTCAGGCGGTTTGCCGATCAGCTGCGTGGCGCCGTCGTTGGCCACCAGCAGACGCCCTTGCAAATCCTTGGCGTAGACAACGCCAGGCACCACCGCCGTGAACGTCCGGAGCAAGGCCGTGGCCCGGTCGCGGTCGGCCTCGGCCTGCTTGCGCGATTCGATGTTCATCAGCACGCCGGGAAACCGAATGGCTTTCCCGGCCGGATCGAGTTCGGCACGGCCATTGGCTTCGACCCAGTGGTAGCGGCCTTGCTCATGGCGAACGCGATACTCGCACCTGAAGGCGCCGCCTCGGGCCATGGTCTGTTCTATTTCCCGGGAAAGCCGGACAAGGTCGTCCGGATGCACCGACGCGAACGCCTCGGCAATCGGAATACCGGCCAGGCAGCGTTCAAACGGGATGCCGAAGGTTCGGGAGAATCGATCATCGGCCGTGACGCGGTCACTGGGAATGTCCCACACCCAGGTACCAATGATCGCGCCGGCATCCAGGGCCAGTTGCAGGCGCTCGACGGCGTCGGCACCAAACGCCTCATCCGCCTGGGAGGAAAATGGATCGGGCGTATCCCGTTGTCCTGAATCGTGTCGATCCATCTGCTACAACCACTGCTGAGCTTCAAAGGTGCAAGCATACCCGTGCACCTGCGCCAGACGAAACTGTCGGCGGTCACCACCGATCTATACCACTGATCTATACCACCGCGCGCAGGTATCCCTTGATCTCGTGCAGCGGGGCCTCCATCGAATTCAGTGTTTGCGCAGCATGCAAGCTCGTGGACAGGCGCTGAAGCTCACGCCCAAGCGGCTTGTCGGCACCGCCCATGGCGCTCATGGCCATCGCCAGGCACTCGTTCATCTTGCCCTGGATGGTCGGCAGATCGTTTCTGGCAACGAGCAGTTCGAAGACATCGCGCTGATAGTCACCCATGATCAGATCGTCCCGAAGAATCGGGCTTTGATCCTCTGATTCATAGGCAAGCTTGAGGCAAAACAGTGCGACGGTTTCCAGCATTGACTCCATTGAGCGGTTCCTTGGCAATTACAGTGATGCCCGGCCTTTGCGGCGGCACCGTTCAGAGCAGTATTTCACCTCTGCCCAGCAGCGCGCCCACTTTTTCCGCCAGGTGAATGGCAGGCCGCAGGCTGCACAGGTTTTTACCGGAAGCTCACTTTTTTTCAAGGGATGCGTGCTCCTTCAATCCGGGCATTGGCCGCCTTTCTTGTTGTTCTTGCCTTGGCCAACCTTGTTTATCGTCGGTTCTCGCCCTATGCATCAAGCTATCCTTCATCCGCCCACCTCGCCACGAAGAGCCCTATGAAGTCTCCCGACATTGAAGCCATTCGCGCCTTTGTACTGGTCGCACAGCTCAAGAGTTTTACCAAAGCGGCAGATGTCATGGGCACCACTCAGGCGGCGGTCAGCCTGAAGATCAGGCGTCTTGAGGAAGCGCTCGGCCGTTCGCTGCTGGAACGCACGCCACGCCGCGTGACCCTGTCACTGCACGGGTTGGCCTTCCAGTCCAGCGCCCAGCGGCTGCTGGAAAGCTACAACCAGGCCATGCTGAGCTTCGATTGCCCGAAGCGAACGCTGCGAATCGGCGTCAGCCATCACATCGTCGGGGCTGACCTGTCGTCCTGGTTCAGGCGCTTGAGTGCCGCCGATCCTGACGTTGTGGTGTCGTTCAGCCTGGGCACTTCGCGGGACATGCTCGACAGCTACGAGTCGGGCAAGCTGGACGTGGCCCTGATCCTGCGCCACGACAACCGGCGCCAGGACGGCGACGTCATCGGCACCGAGCGTTTCAGCTGGATGGCCGCAGACAGCTTTGAGATGCCCCAGGACCAGCCCCTGCCATTGGCCATTCAACCTGCGCCCTGTGGCATGCGCAGCATGGTGGCCGACGCATTGGGCGCCTGCGGGCGTAGCTGGTCAGAGGCGTTCGTGGGCTCGGGCATCCTGGCCATCGGCGCTGCGGTGTCAGCGGGCATCGGAGTGGGAGCCATGGTCGGGCGCATGGCGCCTGCTGAATGCGTCGACGTTGGCGCACGATTCAACCTGCCGCAGCTGCCCGAGCGGGACATCGTGCTATACACCGCACAACGCGATGCTCAAGTGCGCGCCCTGATCGACACCTTGAGCACGGTCATCACCGCCACCGGTTAATGCCACAACCGGGCGATGGCCACGCACGCCAGCGTCAGCCCCGACAGCGCCACGGCGCAGCTGATCAGGGCCCCCAGATGCAGGAGTGCGAAAACGGCTGCGGGGATTGTAGAGCGATGCATGGCGGTCATCCTTGTCGGGTGGTGAAGGCCCGATTATTCAGGGTGACCCAGGGGGTAAACAGCGCTTGGGGACTATTTCAGTGATAACTGAATCGGTGGGATGAAAGGATTTCAGGCGTCCGCACCAGATGTCCGAATATGGCCAGTCATGAACCACGAGCGAGCGCTATGATGCCCATCATGCCGAACTCAATAGATATCCCCGAAAGCGACGCCTGCTACCTGGCCGTGAAAGCGCGCGATGCGCGATTCGATGGCTCGTTCTTTGTGGCGGTCACCAGCACCGGTATTTACTGCCGGCCGGTGTGCCGCGTGAAAACGCCACGGCAGGAGAATATCCGCTTCTATCGTCATGCTGCCCAAGCCGAGGCCGCGGGATTCAGGCCCTGTTTGCGCTGCCGTCCGGAGCTGGCGCCGCGGGCTGCGTCCTGGAGCACCGAGGATGCTTCGCGCATTCTGGCGATGCAGGCGGCGCGCATGATGGACGAGCCGGAAAACTGGCATGCGCCCACGCCCGCCGGTACTGCAAAAGGCGGCCTGATGGCCTGCGTGGCGCAGCGGCTGGGTGTCAGCGACCGGCACTTGCGCCGAATCTTCGAAGCGCACTTCGGCGTCTCGCCCCTGCAATACCTTCAGACACGGCGGCTGTTGACGGCCAAGCAACTGATTGCCGACACCCAATTGCCGATGACCCGGATCGCCCTGACCAGTGGCTTTGCCAGTGTGCGCCGGTTCAACGACGCCTTTTCCCAACATTACGGCTTCAATCCCAGCGCAATGCGACGCGGCAAGGCTTCACCTGACGGGCAAGGTGTCAGCGTGCGCCTGGGCTGGCGTCCGCCTTACGACGTCGCCGCGATGCTGAACTTTCTTCGCTTGCGCGCGCTGTCCGGCACCGAGCAGGTTGACGGGCAGGATTACCTGCGCACGCTGCAACTGCTGCAGGACGGCAAACTGCTGCGCGGCTGGTTGCGTGTGCGCTTTGATGAAGAGCGCACGCTGGCGGTGGTGACCCTCAGCGAATCACTGGCCACTGCCCTGCCCGCCCTGATCAACCGGGTGCGCGCCGCGTTCGATCTGGATGCCGACCCGATGGCAATCAATGCCACGCTGCACGCCGACTTTCCGGCGAGCGACGGCCTGCGCGTGCCTGGCACCATGGACGGCTTCGAACTGGCGGTGCGAGCGGTGCTGGGACAGCAGGTCACGGTGGCTGCTGCACGCACATTGGGCTCGCGTCTGATCGATGCCTTTGGCGAAGTCATTGAAACGCCCGTTGCCGGACTCAACCGGCTTTTTCCAACGCCAGCCGCCCTGGCGGTGGCAAGCCCGGACTCACTGGGCCGGCTGGGCATCACCCGCCAGCGTCAGGCCGCGCTGTATGCACTGGCCGAGGCGGTGCTCAGTGGTCAGCTGCAGCTCAGCCCCGGGGTCGACGTCAACGCAACCTGCGCCGAGCTGCGTAAGTTGTCCGGCATCGGCGACTGGACCGCGCAGTACATCGCCATGCGCGCATTGCGCTGGCCCGATGCATTTCCCGCAGGCGATGTGGCGCTGCAAAAAGCGCTGAATGTGAGCCGTGCCAAAGATGCCGAAGTGGCCGCGCAACGCTGGCAACCCTGGCGCAGCTACGCGGTGTTGCGCGCCTGGCACAGCCTCGGCGGCAAAACCCCAACTGTCAAAGCAACGCCGATCGATCAGCCAAGGCAAAGCAGCCCTCTTGCGAATGGAGCATCAGCAGCGCCATGAACTCACTGAGCCACACGCTGAACTCGCCACCGGGCCAGATCGACCTGTTCGGCGACAGCCATGCCGAATTCGCCGTCGATGCCTCTTTTCGCACAGCTAAACGCGTCACGCTGGACGAGTACTCGTGGGTCGAGATCGTCCCCGGCTGGGCGACAGGCGCGGCGCTGCTGTTCGAGCAGATGCTGACCAGCGTGCCCTGGGCCGAGCATCAGCGGCGGATGTTCAACAAGGTCTTCCAGGAGCCACGCCTGACAGCCACCTATCGCGATGCCCGCAAGATCACCGAGCAAGGCCTGGTGCAGGCCATGGCCGCGCTGTCGGAGCACTACGGGGTGAATTACGACGGGCTATGGATGAACCTCTACCGCAATGAACACGACAGCACCGGCTGGCACCGCGACTACCCGTCCTGCCGAAAGCTTGAGTGTATTGTCCCGGTGCTCACCCTGGGCGCCTCGCGGCGATTTCAGATCAAGCCCTATCACGGCGGGCGCTCCCTGACCTTCATCCCCTCATCCGGCGACCTGGTCGTCATGGGCGGCCGCGCGCAGCAGGACTGGCTGCACTGCGTGCCCAAGGCGTCGGGTGCAACAGGGGCGCGGATCAGCGTTAACTTCATGAGCAGCGATCAGGCGGTGCCTGATAACGGCTAACGCGCCCCCTGCAGAAACCCGCGTGCCAGTTGCTGATACAGCTCAGGCCCCATTCTCGAGCTGACCGCCTTGGCAATCAGCGCTACTGCCATGAGGCTGATGACCAGCCCGTGGCTGTCGATCATTTCCATCACGATGATCGCCGAGGTGATCGGCGATTGGGTCACTGCGGCGAGAAAGCCCACCATGCAGAGGGCAATCATCGGTTGCGCGGCCAGATGAAAGAGATCTGCGACATTGCTGCCCACCGCCGCTCCCACGGCCAGCGACGGCGCGAAAATGCCGCCGGGAATACCCGAAAAATACGTGACGACTGTCGCCAGAAACCGGGTGATCGGCGCATGCCATGGCAGCCCGATGTCCGAGGCAATCACCTGAGACGTGATCCCGTAGCCGCTGCCGAACGACATCCCGCCGCTGAGCCAGCCCAGGATTGCCACGATCAGGCCGCAGATGCCGGCGAACCATACCGGGTGCAGGCGACGCCACTCCCAGACGACAAACCGGCTGTGCCGTTGTGGCCACAGCAACATGCGGCTGAACAGGCCGCCCAGCAGGCCGCAACCGATGCCGATGGCCAGTGCCGGGGCGACGATATCCAGCGTGACGTCCTGGACATCCAGATGGCCGAAGTAGTTGTAATTGCCTTGCAGGGCGATGGCGACCATCCCGGAAAGAATGATGGTACTGAGCAGCACCCCGCTGGTCCGGGTTTCCAGCTTGCGGCCCAACTCTTCGACCGCAAATGCGATACCCGCCAGCGGCGTGTTGAACGCCGCCGCGATGCCCGCAGCACCGCCGGCGAGTATCAGATCCTCGGGCCGCACGATGCGCGCATTGGGCAGAAAACGGTGGAAGCCATGCATGATCGACGCTGCGACCTGCACCGAAGGCCCTTCCCGCCCTGCCGAAAAGCCACCGGTCAGCGCCAGCGTGCCCAGGCTGATCTTGGCAAAGGCGATGCGCAGCGAGACAAGTCGGTCGACAGGCTTGCCTTGGTGCACCAGACGCGTCGCCGCGATCACCTGCGGAATACCACTGCCTTGTGCTCCAGGGAAAAACCGGGTGGTCAGCCACACCACCAGCATGCCCACCAGCGGCGTGTAGATGAAGGGCAACCACGACCGCTCGGCTGTCTGTTGGGCGAACTGTGCCAGTGCGAGGTCGGCGAGCCTTGCGAACATCACCACCAGCAACCCGGCCACGGTCGCGGCGGCCCAGAGGGTGACGCGAGTCCGCCAGCGAATGGAGGCGAAACGGCGGCGTAACAGCGTTGCCGGGTTGATCACAGGCTTGCGTTCCCGTTCAGTAGCGTCTTGGTTGAAAAGGGAAGACTAACCAAATGCACGCCACAATGTGATGAAAAAACTTTCTCGCCCAGCTGTCAGACGCACTGGCCGCGTCGCCCTGCGAATACTCAGCGCAACCCAAACCCCATCCGCTGCAGCTCCTCGACCAGCGCTTCCCGGCCATGCAGGCTGGAGACACTGCGCAACCGGTTGATCACCTGTTCCGACCACCCGGAAGCCTTCATGCCTTCGCGCTGATAGAACGCGCCCAGGCGCTGGTCATACTCGGCGAGCACGCTCTGTTCGTCAGCGGCCGAGTAGGTTTCCCGGTGCAGCACCGCGCCTTGAGGCAATCGCGGCTTCACCTTGGCCGGCCGGTCCGCCGAGGGGTGCCCGACGCACAAACCGAACACCGGATACACCTGGGTCGGCAGCTCGAGTTCTTTGGCGACGCCTTCGATGTCGTTGCGGATCGCGCCGATGTAAACGCTGCCCAGGCCCAGCGACTCAAGGGCCACGACGGCGTTCTGGGCCGCCAGCGCGGCATCGATGGTGCCCAGCAACAGGCTTTCCAGATAAGGCAACGCCTCCAGCTCGACCTCACTTTGCCCGGCAATCCGGGAAACCCGGGACAGATCCGCCAGCCACACCAGAAACAGCGGCGCCTGGCGGATATACGCCTGATTGCCCGCCAGCGCCGACAGCCGTTGCTTGCGCTCGCTGTCCTGGACGGCGACAACGCTCCACACCTGCAGGTTCGAAGAGGTCGAAGCCGACTGCGCAGCGGCAATCAAGGTTTCGAGTGTGCCCTCAGGCAGCGCCTGGTCGGTGAATGCGCGAACGCTGCGGTGGTCTAGCAGTTGGTCCAGCGTGGCGTTCCATTGTTCAAGCGGCTTGATATCCGGCGCGCCATAGCGCGCCGCCAGTTTCAGCTGGGCATCTGCGGTCATGGGAGTTCTCCAAAAAGAGGTCGAGGCTAGCAAATCACGTCCGAGGCGGCACTCACTTCAATGACGCTGACCAGCACACCGAACATCCGCAAAACGAAATTCCTGATTTTTAGCGCACGTTTCTGCTATCGAAACGTCCATGATCGTGGTTAGCTGACGGCGCAGACGTGCAGGTCATGTCGGGCTCCCTCTGCCCACGTCGCTATCTACCCTACCACCGGGCGGTAACTGGCCGCAGGAACAAGAATGTGTGCTCCCCAAATTCAGGACTGACCTCACCCTCGCTCGCACCGGCGATTGGCATCATTGACGATGATTCATCGGTTCGCCGCAGTCTGGCCAACCTGCTCAATTCTGCGGGCTACAGGGCCTGTGCCTATGCATCCGGCGAAGAATTTCTGCAGTCGCTGAACGAATCCGTTCCCGACTGCGTGCTGATCGACTCGCGCATGAAAGGCATGCAGGGCATCGATGTGCAGCGCTGTCTGAAAATGACCGCCGATGCCCCCGCGATGATCTGCATGTCAGCGTTCTGGAATGAAGCGGCAATGGCCGAAGCCTTGAGCCTGGGTGCGCATCAGTGTCTGGCCAAGCCGTTCTCGGAAGATCTGTTGCTCAGCACCATCGAGCAAGCTTTGCTTCGCAAGTGATGGATCCAGACAGCGTCAAGCAGACAGGCGTATTCAGGCTCGTCAAATGAACTTAATTACATGTTCGCGCGCACATTGATTCTATAGGCGAGCGGGTGGGGCCCCTAGGCTTTTCAAAGGCCCGGCAGCGTTATCGGCTGCGTGTCCCACTCCACTCGCACAAAGGGATCGATATGAATGTCTCGCTCAAACAGCTGACGCTGGCTGTTGCCTTGGGAACCACTGTTTGCACGGCGGCACAGGCCGCAACCACGCCAAGCGTCGCGGTCGGCGCGCAGTACGACACCAGCCATGTCTATGTGGACCCGGCTGAAGTCGACAGTTTCGTGAAAAGCTTCACCGCAACCTTCGGTGGCCAGAGCACCCCACAGATCGTGGTGAACGTGCTGCCCGTGCCTAGCAGCACCACCTCGCAGCTGGTGCAGACGCCGGCTGGCACCGTATCGCTGTTCGGCTTCAAGACGCCGGTCCCCTACCCCTTCGGCGCCGAGCGCAACGGCTATCTGGTCAAGGACATGGACGTGGCCATCGCCGAAGCCAAAAAGCACGGCGCCGATGTGATCGTCCACGACTTCCCCGATCCGATTGGCCGCGACGCGGTGGTTCAGTGGCCGGGCGGCGTCAACATGCAGCTCTACTGGCACTCGAAAGCGCCAAGTTACGCCCCGTTCCAGACCGTGCCCGAGAACCGCGTCTACGTCTCTGAACAGCGCGCCGACGCCTTCATCAAGGGCTTCACCGGCTTCGCCCACGGCAAGATCGTCGCCGATGAAAAGCATCTGGACGGCGCGGTCGTTGGCGAGCCGGGCAAATCCATTCGCCGGGTCAGCATTCAGTCCGACTTCGGCAAGATGGTGGTGCTGGTCACCGACGGTCACCTGCCCTACCCCTATGGCCGGGAAACCACTGGCTATGAAGTCAGCGATCTCGGCGCAACCCTGGCCAAGGCCAAGGACTCCGGCGCGCAGGTTCTGGTGGAACCCAAGCCTGAGCCTGGGCGTGAGGCTGCGCTGGTCTCGTTCCCCGGCGGTTATGTCGCGGAAATTCACCAGCCCGTCGCTGTGCAATAAGTTTGGGACCTACATGAAAAGCCGACGTCCCTCGCACCGCTGTGCATGGGCCCTGGCTGTGCTGTGGCCACTGGGGATTTCCAGTGGCTACGCTGCCGATCCGGCAGAACGCCCGGTGCTCAAGACCAACCGCTGGCAGGAAGACTGGTCAGTCCTGCAGAACCCTGCGCTGAGAACCGAGCCGCTGGACAGCCTCAAGTACATTTCGCTGTCCGATGACGACCCGCAGCGTTACCTGTCGCTGGGCGCAACCCTGCGTGAGCGCTACGAGCTCAACGACGCCAACGGCTTTGGTATCGGCAACCGCAAGCGCGATTCGTGGCTGATCCAGCGCTTGCAGGTGCATGCCGATCTGCACCTGAACGAACACTGGCGAGTCTTTACCGAGCTGGAAGATGCCCGTGCATTCGACAAGACCACAGTAGGCGGTGCCGACCAGAACCACCTGGACCTGCGCCTGGCCTTTGCCGAATACGTCGATCAGACCGCCGATCACACCTTCAAGGCCCGGGTCGGCCGGCAGGATTTTGCCTTCGACTTGCAGCGTTTCATTTCGTCTCGCGACGGGCCTAACGTCAGGCAGTCGTTCGACGCCGTCTGGGCCGATTGGGAAACGGCCAACTGGCGGGTGATCGGCCTGGCCAGCCACCCGGTGCAGTACCTGGACAACCGGCATTTCGATGACAAGTCCAACTCTGACCTGGCGTTTCACATGTTTCGTGTCGAACGGCTGCTGGACGGCAAGAACGAGTTATCGGCTTATTACGCGCTGTATGAGGAGCGTGATGCCAGTTACCTGGATGGTCAGGGCGACGAGACCCGGCATATCTTCGATGCGCGGACCGCCGGCAGCAACGACGGCTATGACTGGGACCTGGAAGCCATGGCTCAGACCGGCACCGTCGGTTCCAAGGACATTCAGGCCTGGGGTGGCGGCAGCCGGCTGGGCTACACCTGGCAGAATGTGACATGGGCGCCACGGGTGGGGCTGCAACTGGACGCGGCGTCCGGCGATCGTCATCGTGGCGATGGCAAGCTCGGGACGTTCAATCCGCTGTTTCCCAACGGCTACTACTTCTCCCTGGCGGGCTACACCGGCTACAGCAACCTGATTCACGTCAAGCCTTCCATCACCGTCAAGCCGCTCACGGGGCTGTCCGTTCAGACGGCGGTCGGCCTGCTGTGGCGCCAGACCACGCAAGACGCGGTGTACACCCAGCCCAACCTGCCGGTCGCCGGCACGGCCGGGCAAGGCGGACGCTGGACAGGCTATTACGACCAGTTGCGCGCGGATTACGCGTTCACCCGCAACCTGTCAGGCGCCGTCGAGGCGGTTCATTATCAGGTCGGCGATGCACTCAGAAATGCCGGCGGTGATGACAGCAATTACCTGGGCGTTGAGCTGAAGTTCATGTGGTAGCGCACGCAGTGCCGCCGGATCATCGCATCCGGCGGCACCGCACACCGGGGCTCACTGCGCCGCCGGGTCGCGGCTACGGCGGATGGGCAGGCGAAAGCGCATCCGGCATCCGGAGGTGAACGCAGGATCGACTTCCAGACAGCCCTGATGAGCGCGCACGATGGATTTGCAGATCGCCAGCCCCATGCCCATGCCGCTGCCCTTGGTGGTGAAAAAGGCGTCGAAAACCTGCTCCTGATTCTCCTCCGGGATGCCCGGGCCGTTGTCCTGAATGCTCGCCTGCAGCCCGTTCTCGTCGCATTCGGTGCGAATGATCAACAGCCGCCCACTCTGCCGGTGGTTGCTCACGGCATCCACCGCGTTGCTGATGAGGTTGAACAGCAACTGCTGAATCTGCACCTGATCTCCCGGCACCAGGGTATGGGCCGCCAGCACCACATCCAGATGAATCCCGCAGGCGGTGAGCCTGGGCATCAACAGCCGCAAGACGTCGCGCATGATCTTGTCCACCGAGATCTCGGCGATCTGCATCGGTGCCTGCTTGGCCAGTGAGCGCATGGCGCCGAGAATGCCGGCGGCGCGCTGGCTGTCTTCGGCGATGTCCTGGACCCCGGCGATCGCCTGGCTGACATGAGGCGTTTCGTGCCGGAGCCAGCGCAGCGTGGCCGACGAATTGGACATGATGCTCAACAGCGGCTGGCTGATTTCGTGGGCGATGGACGCCGCCAGCTCACCCAGCACCGCCAGGTGCGAACTGCGCGCCAGTTCCGCTTGGGACAGGCTGAGCTCCATTTCGGTTTTCGCCCGCAGCTGGCTCTCTTCCAGGGCGTGGGCGTAGATGCGGGCGGTGTGCAGCGACACCGCCGCCTGGGAGCCCAACACCTCGAGCATGGCCAGTTTCTTCTGGTCGAACAGCCGCGAGATCTGGCTGTTCTCAAGATAAAGCAATGCCAGCAGGCTGCCCTGGCGAATCACCGGCAGGCACAGCACGGATTTGGAGCCCCGATGGCTGAAGTCCGAGCGATGTGCTGCCGGGCAATGGCGGCTGGCATCGTCGATGACCAGCGGCTTGCAACTGCGGGCGGTGGCGTAGAGCACCGACATCGGCAAGTCATTGAGCGCGCTGTGCAGTACCTGGGACGAGGCAATGACCTTGCCGCCTTCGACCTTCGCGTACGCCGCCACCTTCAACACCGCGCCGTCCACCGTGACCAGCGCGCCCTGATCGGCACTGGCGTAGAGGATCAACTGGGTCATGAGGCTTTCAACCAGACGATCCAGGTGCACTTCCTCGGAAACCGCCTTGGCGACGCCTATCCCCGCTTCCATGTCCAGCTGCACCTGCACGGTGGTGCGCGATTGCTCCTGGATCGGATCGATGGTCAGGAACGCATGCTCGCGCTCCATCTGCTCGACTTTCGCGTGGGCGCCCCACAGCCGGTAGCAATCCCGGGCGATGCGCAGGTGCAGGTTGGCGCCGGAGATAAGCCCGGTGGGAATGCAGGTCAGTGCCAGCTGCTCGTTGGCGATGGCCTGTTCGTGGACAAAACCGGTCGCGGTGGCCGCAATCGCCGCGTGGTCGAAATGACGGATCGCTAGCAGGTCCTGTTTTTCCAGCCTCGCGATCAGCCCGTCGATGATCAGCAGCTTGTGCCTGAAGGTGGCCGGGTTGAGCTTTGCCCACAGGGCGAAATGTTGCCGATGGCTGGCCAGCATCGCCAGCCGGGTGTCGACGTCACCCGGCGCATGGGGATGGCCGAGCGCCAGGCTGTAGTACAGATAGAAGTTCGACAGGTTGATATGCGCCGCAACGGCCCAGATCGACGGCGCAGCGGCTTCGAACAGGCCGATGGCGTACTTGGCCTCGCCCATGAGGCAGGCCGACATCCCCGCATAGAGCAAGGTCCAGAAACGGGTCGGCGCCGAGACCTCATCCGGCGCCTGCGCTAGGCTCGACTGCGCGTTGCGGCCCCAGTCGATGCCGCGCCGTGTGTAGGGGCTGGTCTGCAGATCGAGGGCGAAGCGCTTCTGCGCTTCGACGATGCGCTGCACGTCCAGGTAACCGTACTTCTGGATGAATGTAAGGCCACGCTCCAGTTCTTCCAAGACCTGCGGCAACGGCTGGCCCATGACGAACAGATCGGCGCCCAGGTGCGTCACCGCGTAGCAGGCCATGACCAGGTCTTCGCCCTGGCTGCCGATGTCGAACGCCTTGAGCGCCTGTTGCCTGGCGAAGTCCAGCGGCAAGGTCCAGGGGCTCACCTGATCCAGTGCCAGCAACGTGGAAGTGCGGCTGCCCTCGTAGCCGCGCTGCTCACCGATATCCAGCGCCAGCTGCACAAAGGCGTGGCCGTCCACGTACTCGTCGTAACGGGAAGCGATCAACACGCCGAACCACGCCAGCCCATAGCAACTGGCGGGGCATGTGCCATGCAGCAAGGTCAGCTCCACCATCTTCGCCAAATGCATGAAGCCCATGCCGTCGTGGACGAAGAACGACGATATCAGCGTGCTGAGCAGCGCCATCGACACTTCGATGTGCGGCTGATCCATGCGCGGCAGCGTGGCGAGGCTGGAAATCGGGCGCTGGCCAATCAGGGCTCTGATCCGCTGATAGAGCTCATCCTGCTCGGCTTCGCTGGGTTTGCGCTGAAGCGGACTGCCTAGCAGGCTGAGCCCTTCCAATGCGGCGCCGATGGCGGCTTCATGATCGGAGCGCAAGGTCTTCAGCGTGGCCAGCAGCCGGAAAGTGCTGGCGTGTTCGAGGTCGCTCCTGGCGTACACGAAGCACTCGGCGACCAGCTCGTCCGCCCGGTCGAGTTCAGCCAGCAGCAGGCAGCACTCGGTGGCCTGCCAGCGCACTGAAAACGCCTGCTGGTGCAGCTCAGGGCGAACCTGAACGCCGAGCAGCGCATCGGCCGTGGCCAGGTAATCAGCGGCCTGCCTGACCGCACCGGCGTTGCGCGCAAGCTTGGCGGCCTCGACCAATACCGCGATGACGCCCCGCTCATACCCGGTGAAGGGGTACGCGGGCGCGCTCCACTGAATGTGGTTGGCGATCTCGAAGGCCGGTGTCCGGAACCCCGCTTTGGCGAAACCGAGCATCAGCGAGGCGATCTGCCCGTGCAACGCGGGGCGCGCCGGCATCGGCGTCAGACTGTAGGCGGCCTCGTGGATGCGGTCGTGAGGGAAGATCAGCGCTTGGCTCTTGCTCATCAACAGCCCGGCGTCGACCAGCGTGCCCAGCACCTTTCTGAACGCAATCGCCGACAGGCCACACAGCTCGCGCAGGATGTGCTCATCGGCCCGGGTGCCGATGCAGCTGGCCAGGCGCATCAACTCGCGCTCCGCCTCGGGCAGGCGATTCAGGCGGTGCACCATCAGGTCGGCCACGTTGTCCGCGTACCGGTGCCGGGCGACGTCCTCCAGCACCCAGTGCCAGGTCCTTGCCTGCCCATCGAACACCAGCAGCTTGTCGTCGACCAGCGCGCGCAGGATCTGCACGATGAAAAACGGGTTGCCCGCCGTCTTGAAATGCACAAGGCCGGCGATTTCGCTGACGTCTTGGGTGCTCATCCGCAAGCGCTGGGCCAGCAGCTGGGCAACACCGTCGACCGAAAACGGGCTCAGCACGATATTCCGAGCGTTGTCGAAACCGAGCAGGTTGTCCCGGTAGAGCAAGCCTTCGGGCGCGCTGAGCCGCGAGGTGGCGGCCGTACGATGGGCCAGCACCAGCAGGACATTCCCGGGAGGTGCGGCGAAAAACGCCTTGAGCAACGACAGGGTGGAATCGTCCGCCCACTGCAGGTCATCGAAGAACAGCACCAGCGGCGTGCCCAGGCTGCCGAACACGTCCAGCACATCGAGCAGTGTCTGGTTCGCCCGGACCATTGCGTGATACGCCGAAACCACCGCCTGCTCACTGGTCGGGCCGAGCAGTTCCTCAAAGGCCGGGCACAGCTCGACCACCAGACGCCCTCTGCCTTCCAGCTTTTTCGTCAGCGCCTCCTTGAAGCGCTCGACTTCTTCGAAGCTCTTCACCGACAGCACTTTGGTCAGGCTGGAGAGGATCTGACGAAACGGCGCGTACGGAATCTCCCGTTGCAACGAGCGGCTTTTGCCGACCGCCCAGTAACTCGGCGAGGCCGTGGTCAGCCAGTGCCGCACCAGGGTGGATTTGCCCTCCCCCGGCAAACCGCAGACCACCACAACTCCAGACTCACCGGACTGCAGGGTCTTGCCGTAACACTCGTCGAGCAGCGCAAGCTCCTGCTCGCGGCCAATCAACTGAGTGGACATCGACCACTGGATCGATTGATCGAGCAGCCCGAGCTCGAAATCCTCGATCTGCCCCTCGCTGTCCAGCTGCCGGGTGCAGAACGCCAGGTCGGCAGCCAGGGTCTCGGCCCGCTGGTAGCGGTCTTCCGGCTCCTTGGCCAGGCATTTGAGCAGGATGCGACTGAGAACCGCGGGGATCTCGCTATTGAGCTGCGACGGCGCGGCCGGCTGCACCGCCGCATGAACGTGCAGCCACTGGACCAGCGTGTCGGCTTGCAGCGGGAGCTTGTGCACCAGCGCTTCATACAGAATTACCGCAAGCGAATAGATGTCGCTGCAGACTTCGCGGATCGCGTAGTCGCTGTGCAGTTGCTCGGGCGCCAGATACGGCCATTGGGCTTCGCAAAAGCCCCGCTCGGTGGGCTCGCTGGTGTCCAGCGACTTGAAGAAATTCAGCTTCACACCGTGCTCGCTGACCGCAAGGTGTTCCGGCGTGAGGTTGCCGTGAATGACCCCGGCCCCATGGGCACTCGCCAGGGCGCGGGCCGCGCTGGTCGCCAGCTCAAGAAACTGTGCCAGTTCAGACCGGCCACCGGCGAAGGTCTCCCGCCAGTTGGGCAGGCGCGGATAAATCACCATCGGGCCTTCGACGGTATGCATCAAGGCGGCCGGAATGATCGCCCAGGCGGGGTCCAGAGGAATACGGTAATCGCGCTCCAGCCTCTGGCAGGCGACCGGACACGCCAGCGGCGCCCTGGCGGCGTCCCACGCCAGCGACCGTGCAGGATCATGGATGCGCAGGTAGGTCAGGTATTCCTCGTGACGCAGCAGCGAGAGGGTGCACTGCGCCAACCATTGCTCGTCATATACAGTTTCAGGCCCTGCGGTTTCGTATCCACTGTGCAACATACTGCTTATCCAGATCGGGAATCATTCAGCCAGGCGGCGAGTGTACTACTGCGTAGACCGCGCATCAGCCGCTGTTTTAACGCTCAGCGCCTTGCCGGCCAGTCAAACTTCAAGCGCTGGCGTCATCTGCAGGCTGTCGAGCAGGCACCGCCTGAAATCCTCCACCACCGGCTGCGCCGAAGACGAAACCCGCAGGCACACCGCGAACTCGGGCAGCTCCGGCAATCCGACGTCGTCAGGCAACACGATCAAGTCATCCGGCACGGTCGACGCCAGCCAGGCCGTAATGGCCAATCCAACTCGAACGGTCGAGGCCGTCGCTTCGAAGCTGCCATTCTCGAACATCGTGCGCCAGGCGATACTTTCTTTCGCCAGTGCGCCGAGCACCAGCGGGCGGAACACGCAGCGTTCGTCGACCAGCGACAACGGCAGCGGCCGGGCTTTCCAGATATCGCTGTTGGCGCTGCCGACCCAGACCAGCGGTTCGGTGCGGATCACTTCGCCTTGCGGGTTGCTCGCCAGGTATTCGATCAGCGCAACGTCCAGATGTCCTTCCTTGATGTCTTCATGCAGCTCGGGCGATGGCACGCACTTCATCGACAGCTCGATCAGCGGATGGGCCTGGCTGAACGCCTTCAACGCCGGGGCCAGCGAAGTGATCAGGTCCGGTGGCGCACCGATGCGCAAGTGACCGCGCACAGGGCTATCGACGGTGTCGGCCCAGATCTCGTCATTGAGTTGCAACAGCCTGCGAGCCTTGGCCAGAAACAGCTCACCCTGGGGCGTCAGTTCAAGCTGCCTGGGTTTGCGGTTCAACAACACGCAGCCCAGGTTTTCTTCCAAGCGTTTGACCTGCTGGCTCACGGCGCCCTGGGTCATGAACAACAGGTTGGCGGCCGTGGTCATGCTGCGGTGGTCGGCGACAGCGACGAAGGTGCGAATCAGGGCGAGGTCGAGGTTACGGTTCATGGGGATTACGGCGTGTAATGGCAGGCATTAAGGATATTCGATTTTCTAATGGATGGCACAACAGTAGCGTGAGTGGCATTCACCGGCCGTGCCACGGTACTGCCCGCCTCCTTCAACGCCTGCTCTGGATACCGAAAATGCCCCACCACCCGTTTGCCGAATCCTTCGACCTTGACGCGTCGTTCAGCAGCATCACTGAGCACTGGTCGCCCAAGGTCGTCGCGCAAGTCAATGACCAGTACGTGAAAGTCGCCAAGGTGCACGGCCAGTTGGTCTGGCACAACCATGAGACCCAGGATGAGCTGTTCTACGTGGTCAAGGGCCACCTGAAGATCGAGTACGAAGGTGGCCGCGTCGTCGAACTGCCCGCAGGCTCCATGCACGTGGTGCCCCGTGGCGTGATGCACAACCCGATTGCCGAGCAGGAATGCTGGATCGTGCTGGTTGAGCCGGCCGACACCCTGCACACTGGGACCGCGCAGTCGCCGCTGACCAAGACCGTCGAGCAGCAATTGAGCTAAATGGGCACATGATTCTGCAGGAGCATCTGCTGTGGATTCTGAATAGGTACACGATTCTGTAGGAGCGAATTCATTCGCGAATGCGGTTGTCCGGGCGCCGCAGTGATGTCGCCTGGACGATTCTTCGCGAATAAATTCGCTCCTACAGATGGGGCGTCTGCTGCGGGCATTGAATCAATCAACCCAGGTCGCCGCCTCCCACCGGCAGGGTCACGCCGGTGATGTAGGAAGCCTCGTCTGACGCCAGAAACAGAATGGCGCCGGCCTGTTCGTCGATGGTGCCGTAGCGCTTCATCAGGCTGCTGTCGAGGGTCTGGTCGACGATCTGCTGGTACCAGACCTGCTCCTGTTCGCTCTGCGGCTGGCTGTTGCGCGGGATCCGCCGTGGCGGCGCTTCGGTGCCGCCGGGCGCCGTGGCGTTGACCCGGATGCCGCGTCCAGCGGTCTCCAGGGCCAGGCAGGCGGTCAAGGCATTCACCCCGCCCTTGGCCGCGCCGTAGGGCACGCGGTTCAGGCTGCGGGTGGCGATCGACGAGACGTTGACGATGGCGCCGCTGCCTTGTTCGAGCATGTAGGGCAACACGCTGTGGCAGCACCACAGGGTCGGGAACAGCGAACGACGCACCTCGGCTTCGATCTCGTTCTCGGCGTAATGCTCGAAGGGCTTGGCCCAGATCGTGCCGCCGACGTTGTTGATCAGGATGTCGATGCGCCCGAAACGCTCGTGGGCCGTGGCCATGACGCGGTCGCAGTCCGCGTACTGTTCCAGGTTGGCGGTGAGGTTCAGCGCGCGTTCATGCTGGATTTCGTGAACCAGGCTGGAGCGGTCGATGGCAACCACCAAGGCGCCTTCTTCCAGCAAACGCTCGGCGACACGCCGGCCGATACCTTGGGCGGCGCCCGTCACCAGCGCCACCTTCTCAAAGAAACGTGGATTCATGGAGCTGTCCTCAGGCGGCGTTGCCAGTGGCGATGGCGTTGGGGGTGAACTTCTCGTAAAGGAAGCTGGCCGGGGTGACGCCCTGATCCTTGAAGTACTGGCGCACGGCATCGACCATCGGCGGCGGCCCGCACAGGTACACATCAACGTCGCCGTCGTTGAGCGCGTCGGCAGGCATGTGCTGGGTCACGTAGCCCTGGCGTGGATGGCCGGTCGCGGGATCAGCCACGCAGGTCACGAAACTGAAGTTGGGCAGGCGCGCGGCAAAGGCTTCCAGTGCCTGGACCATCACCAGATCCTGATCGCGGGTCACGCCGTAGATCAGCGAGACCTTTTGCGTATCGTGGCGCTCGGCGAGCACTTCGAGCATCGACAGAAACGGCGCAAGCCCGGTGCCACCGGCCAGGAACAGCAGCGGCCGAGTCACCTCACGCAGATAGAAACTGCCCAGCGGCCCGGTCATGCTCACCTGCTCGGACACCTGCGCACGTTCCAGCCAACTGCTCATCAAACCGCCCGGCACGTGTTTGATCAGAAAGCTCGCCTGCTTTTCGCCGGGCTTGCTGCTGAACGAATACGAGCGGGTCTGACCGCTGCCCGGCACCTCGATGTTGACGTATTGGCCGGGCAGGAACGCCGGGATCTGGTCCAGATCGAAGCTGATTTCCAGCGCCGCGTCGGCGTGCCGGGTGATGCTGGCCACGCTGGCGGCGAACGTCGAGGTACCGGTCTTGCAGGCGCTGGACGGCACCGGCACGGCAATCACGCAGTCGGACTGCGGCACCATCTGGCAGGTCAGCACCTGGCGCTCCTGGGCTTCGTCTTCGCTGAGGGCGTCTTCGATGTAGTCATCGCCCAGATCGTAAGCGCCGGTCTCGCAACGGCATTTGCAGGTGCCGCAGACGCCGTCCGAGCAGTCCATGGGCAGGTTGATACGCTGGCGGAATGCGGCGTCCAGCACCTTTTCGCCGACCTTGCAGTCGATGAAACGGGTCACGCCGTCTTCGAAATTGAGCGCAATGGCGTACGTCATGGGGCCGTCCTCAGATGTGATAGATGTCGATGACCTGGTGGATGTAGTCATTCTTGAGCACCACTTTCTTGCGCGTGATCAGCGGGTTGGGCCCACTGACGTCCAGGCGATAGAAGGACGTGCCGAAGTACGTGTCCGTGGTCTTGTAGCGATGGCTGAGGGTCTGCCAGTTGAAACGTACGTCCAGCTGCCCGGCGTCTTCGCCCAGCACCTCGATGTTGGCCACGAAATGCGCGGTGCGCGGTTCAGGGGTGCTGGCGCTGGAGCGCTCGGTCTTGATGCGGAACACGCGGTCTTCCAGGCCGTCGCGGCTCGGGTAGTAGATCAGCGAGATTTCCCGCTGCGGGTCCTCGGTGAGGCAGTCCTGATCGTCCCAGGCCGGCATCCAGAATTCGACCTTGGGCGAATAGCATTCGAGCCACTCGTCCCACTGCCGGTCGTCCAACAGGCGCGCTTCGCGGTAGAGAAAGTCGGGCACATTCTGACGTGAAAAGCTCATGGCCGTGCCTCCTTGTCGGTGGCGATCAGCGTCTGCTGTTCTCGTTCCAGGGCCTGTTGCAGGCTGGCGGCCCAGTGCGCGTGCTGACGCACGAACAGGCCTTCGTCTTCGGTCTTGATCCCGCTCAGTTGCGGGTTCAGGCCCATGGCCCGGGCGTTGTCGTCGGCGCCTTCGATCCACTGCTTGGCGCCGCGGCTCAGGTCGTTCCACAGCGTGGTCGCGCCCTGGTAGCCGGTCTGGCAGGCACGGAATTCTTCCAGATCGTCCGGCGTGCCCATGCCGCTGACGTTGAAGAAGTCTTCGTACTGACGAATGCGGGTGGCGCGCTCAGCAAAGCTCTCGCCCTTGGGTGCCATGCAATAGATGGTCACTTCGGTCTGGTTGACCGAGATCGGGCGCACCACCCGGATCTGGGTCGAGAACTGGTCCATCAGGTACACGTTGGGGTACAGGCACAGGTTGCGGGTCTGGTCGACGATGAAGTCGGCACGCGCCTGGCCCAGGCGCTCGGCCAGTGCGGCGCGGTGGGCATGCACCGGGCGCACTTCTGGGTTGAGCAGCCGGGTCCAGAGCAGGATGTGCCCGTGCTCGAAGGCGTAGACACCGCCCAGGCTCTTCGACCAGCCGTTGGCGTCGACGGTGCGGGTGCCTTCGGCTTCGTAGTTGCGCCGGCCCATGGTCGCCGAGTAGTTCCAGTGCACGGAGCTGACGTGATAACCATCGGCGCCGTTTTCGATCTGCAGCTTCCAGTTGCCGTCGTAGATGTAGGACGAACTGCCGCGCAGCACTTCCAGCCCTTCGGGCGCCTGGTCGACCATCTGGTCGATGATTACGCGGGTTTCGCCCAAATAGTCGCTCAGCTCAGGCACGCTTTCGCTGAGGCTGCCGAACAGAAAACCACGGTAGTTTTCGAAACGCGCCAGGCGCTTGAGGTCATGGGAGCCGTCGCAGTCGAAGCTGTCCGGGTAGGCGCCGGTCTTGGCGTCCTTGACCTTGAGCAGCTTGCCGGCGTTGCTGAAGGTCCAGCCATGGAACGGGCAGGTAAACGAGCCTTTGTTGCCCTGCTTGCGGCGGCACAACATGGCCCCACGGTGGGCGCAGGCATTGACCAGGCCGTGCAACGTGCCCTGCTTGTCGCGGGTGATGACCACAGGCTGGCGGCCGATGTAGGTGGTGAAGTAGTCGTTGATCTCGGCGATCTGGCTTTCGTGGGCCAGGTAGACCCAGCCGCCTTCGAAAATGTGCTTGATCTCCAGATCGAACAGTTCGGGATCGGTGAAGATGTCGCGGCGGCAGCGAAAGACGCCAGTGGCGGGGTCATCCTGGACCGAGTCGCGCAATTGGCGGGCAAGGCGGTCGAGTGTGCTGATCATGGGGCGGGCCCTCCGTTGTTCTTTTATCAGGCCCCTTCACCCTATTCCTGCGCCCCTGCCCTCAATATCCGCCCGCTGCAAATCGTTATCCATCCAGCGCATGGGGCTCACGCTGACGCCGCCAGGTCTGCGACGGCAGCTCGCCAAAGCGCTTGCGATAGGCCTCGGAGAAACGACCCAGGTGCACGAAACCGTGATCCAGCGCGACTTCGGTCACACTGCGCGCAGTCTGTTTCTGTAGTTCGAGATGCACCCGCTCAAGCTTGCGCTGGCGCATGTAGTCCCGCGGCGGCAGGCCCACATGCCGTTCGAACATCAGGTACAGCGAACGCTCGCTGGTTCTGGACACCGCCATCAACTGCGCAAGGCTGATGTCTTCGGTCAGGTGCTCCTCGATGAACTGGCGTACCGCCTCGAAGCCACCCGCCTCGTCCTGCCTGGGGATGACCCGCAGCACGTTGCTGCCCAGCAGCGCCAGCAGCTTATTGGCGACGATCCGCTCGTACAGCGCCTCGCTTTCAGGGTCCGCTGCGTTTTCCGCTTCATGGCAGATCAGGCTCAGCAACTGGGCGAAACCGCTCAGGTCATCCAGGTGCTGACGCTCGGCGACGAACCGGATGCCCGGGTCCGGCAGCGCCCAGTGCTGTTCCAGGCAGGCGTTCTCGAACAGCCGCACCGGCAGCTTGACGATGAATTTCTCGCAGTCGGCCGAGTACGTCAGGTCCACCGGGTCATCCGGGTTGATCAGCAGCACCTCGCCTGCGCCGAAGATCTGCTCCTTGCCCCGGGCCGCCGAGCGGCAATGGCCTTGCAGCAGGATCTGCAGGTGATAGATGGTTTCCAGTGCCGTGGAGGTGACCTGCACCGGCGCGCCATAGCTGATGCGGCACAGGTCCAGGCTGGAGAAGGTGCGGTGGCTGATGCTCGCCTGCGGTCGGCCCTTGGGCGGGAGGCGGATGCAATGGCTGCCCACATGCTGGTTGACGTAGTCGGACACGGCATAGGCGTCGGCGCGGTCGAAGATCCGGCTGCGTTCACTCAATAACACGGTCATGTCTTGGCTCTCTTGTTGTTGTATTGACGGCCGCCAAAAACCACGAAGCCCCCGCCAGCGAACGCTGCGGGGGCAGTGGCATCAAGCTGAATGCGGCATTACACCGGCTCAGGCTTCCAGGGCCCTCACCCGTTCGCGGCGTGTTTCATCCTGCGGTGCGGCGGTGGGCTGGAGCACGAAGTCGAAATCGATATCGGCGCGCTGGCCCTTGGTGTCTTCGCTGAAACGGATCTCGGCGATCAGTTCGTCACGGGTGGCGTAGGCAAAATCATCATGCAGGTACTTGTCGCCCGCGAGGTTGATCTGGGTGGTCAGGTGACGATGCCCCGGTGCAGAAATAAAGAAGTGAATGTGCGCCGGACGCTGGCCATGACGGCCCAGTTGATCGAGCAGTTGCTGGGTCGGGCCATCCGGCGGGCAGCCGTAGCCCGACGGCACGATGCTCTGGAAGCGGTAGCGGCCTTCGGCGTCGGTCAGGATGCGGCGGCGCAGGTTGAATTCCGACTGCGACGGATCGAAGTACGAGTAGGTGCCGCCGGTGTTGGCGTGCCAGACGTCGACCACGGCATTGGCCAGCGGCTGGCCCTCGGTGTCACGGACCTGGCCGGTCATGTACAGCACGGTGCCGGGATCCTGGCCGTCGTCCAGCCGGGCGAAGTGCTCCGACACCGGAGCGCCGGCCACGTACAGCGGGCCTTCGATGGTGCGCGGGGTGCCGCCGACGTGGCCGGCCTGTTCGTCTTCGGCGTCCATCAGCAGGTCCAGGTAGTGCTCCAGGCCCAGCCCCGCCACCAGCAGGCCGGCTTCCTGGCGGCTGCCCAGTTCGTTGAAGTAGTTGACGGCCTTCCAGAACTCTTCGGGGCTGACCTGCAGGTCTTCGATGATCTTGATCGAGTCGGTCAGCACGCGATGAACGATGGCTTTCATGCGCTGGCTGCCGCCGGACTGGTCAAACCCGGAGGCTTTTTCGAAGAACTGCTGCACGTCGGCAGTTTGCGAGATACGAACGGTCATTTTTCAATCCTCATCACTGTTATTTGTTTTGTCGATGCAGTGCGGTGAAGCGGTTGATTCAGCGGTCGTCGGCGTGGATCGACGACGGGTGCCGACACATCGGCGTGACTTCGATCTCCATGTACGGGTACAGCGGCAGTTGCATCAGTGTGTGATGCAACGCCTGATTGTCGGCCACATCGAAGATGC
This sequence comes from Pseudomonas sp. 2, assembly GCF_056627435.1. Classification (NCBI taxonomy): domain Bacteria; kingdom Pseudomonadati; phylum Pseudomonadota; class Gammaproteobacteria; order Pseudomonadales; family Pseudomonadaceae; genus Pseudomonas; species Pseudomonas sp. 2. The sequence goes on along the minus strand of NZ_JBWXNG010000005.1, from coordinate 175,833 downwards.
TGACGTTGGCGTAGAGCCCGGCCAGGCGCCACAGATGGCGCCACACGCCTTCGCGTTGCAGGCGCTGGGCCAGTTCCTTTTCGTCGGCCTTGAGCTGCGCGGCCTTCTCGGCTGGCATGTCATGCGGCAGTTTGACGGTCATGCGTACGTGGAAAAGCATGTGGTGGGTGTCCTCTTGCTTGAGAAGTCGGCGGCAGAATCAGCGGCGGGCGAAGCGCGACAACCGCTCTTCGTCCAGCGCGATGCCCAGCCCCGGCGTGGTCGGGACCATCAATTGGAAGTCGCGATAGACCGGCGGCTCGACCAGGATGTCTTCGGTCAACAGCAACGGCCCGAACAGTTCGGTGTGCCATTCCAGTTTGTCGAGGGTGGCAAAGGCATGGGCCGCGGCCAGGGTGCCGACGCTGCCTTCGAGCATGGTGCCGCCGTACAGGCCGATGCCTGCCGCCTCGGCGATGGCTGCGGTACGCAGTACCGCCCGAGGGCCGCCAGTCTTGGCGATCTTCAGCGCGAAGATCGACGCCGCGCCCATCTGCGCCAGGGCGAAGCTGTCCTGCACCGACTCGATGGCTTCGTCGGCCATCAGCGGGATCGGGCTGTGAGCGCTCAGGCGCACCATACCTGCGCGGTCATGCCGCGACAGCGGCTGCTCGACCAGCTCGACACCGGCATCGGCCAGCATCCGGCAGGCGCGCACGGCCACGGCCTCGCTCCAGGCCTGGTTGATGTCGACGCGTACACTGGCGCGCTCGCCCAGCGAGCGCTTGATGGCGGCCACGTGGGCGATGTCGCGGGCAGGGCCACCGGCGCCGATTTTCAGTTTGAAGTGGCGATGCCGGCGCAGATCGAGCATGCGCTCGGCTTCATCGATGTCTTTGCCGGTATCGCCGCTGGCCAGGGTCCAGGCCACTTCCACGCCGTCACGCACCCGCCCGCCGAGCAGCTCGGACACCGGCAGGCCGAGGCGTTTGCCCTGGGCGTCGAGCAGCGCGGTTTCCACCGCCGAGCGGGCGAAGGTATTGCCGCGAATGCCGCGGTCGATGCGCTGCATGGCGGCATTGATGTTGGTGGCGTCCTGGCCGATCAACAGCGGCGCGAACCATTTTTCCAGGTTGACCTTGATGCTTTCCGGGCTTTCCCCGGCGTAGGCCAGGCCGCCGATGGTGGTGGCTTCGCCGATGCCGATGATGCCGTCACTGCACAGCACCTGCAGGATGACCAGGGTCTGGCCGTGCATGGTGTGCATCGCCAGCTTGTGCGGGCGGATGGTGGGCAGATCGACGATCTGGATGTCGAAGCGTTCGAGGGTGATGGCAGTCATGGGAAGTCCGTCTGCTTTGTGTTTGTTCTTGAGCCCAGATTGACGCCAGCCAGAACTGCCGTCCAATATTGATTAGGTCTCGCTTAATACCCTGGAGGTATCGTGGAGCTTCGTCATTTGCGCTATTTCCGGGTGCTCGCCCAGACCCTGAACTTCACCCGCGCCGCAGAGCAGCTGAATATCGCGCAGCCGCCGCTGAGCCGGCAGATCCAGCAACTGGAAGATGAACTGGGCGTGGCGCTGATCGAGCGCACCAGACCTTTGCGGTTGACTGAAGCCGGGCGCTTCTTTCACGAGCACTCAAGCCAGCTGCTGGAGCAACTGGCGCGCATCGGCGACGACACACGGCGCGTGGCCGCCGGTGAAAAGCGCTGGCTGGGCATCGGCTTTGCGCCGTCGACCCTGTATGGCGCCCTGCCCGAGCTGATCCGCAAACTGCGCAATCTGGGCGATGTAGAGTTGGGGCTGTCAGAGCTGATCACCCTGCAGCAGCTCGAAGCCCTGAAAAGCGGCCGCATCGATATCGGTTTTGGCCGGATCATGTTCGACGACCCGGCCATCACCCAGGAAATCCTGCGCCAGGACCCACTGGTGGCGGCTTTGCCCGCAGGCCATTCCTTGCTGGGCGCGCCAGTGACACTCGAACAACTGTCGGCCGAACCCTTCGTGCTCTACCCCGGCAGCCCGCGCCCCAGCTACGCCGACCATGTGCTGGGGATTTTCGCGGCCCAGGGCCTGCGCATCCGCGTCGTGCAGACCGTCAACGAACTGCAGACCGCCATCGGCCTGGTCGCCGCCGGCATCGGCATCACCCTGGTGCCCGCCTCGGTGCAGCGGCTGCACCGCGATGACATCGGCTATACCCAGTTGCTCGACAGCAGCGCTACGTCGCCGATAGTCGTCAGTTACCGCGCTGGCGACGTTTCGCCGGTGCTGCGTCAGTGTCTGGAGCTGCTGGAACGGAAATAGACCGAACAGACTATTTGCGGCGGGCGAACAGCAGCCAAAGCCCCGACACCAAAAAGTAGAACGCACCGAATGCCACGTACGGTGCCAGTTCGGCAATGCTGTGCAACCCCGGCGTGTTGGCGCGCACGATGAAGAAACCGCCTGCCAGGGCAGACTGGGCGCCGCTCAGGATCATTACCCATTGCGCGCCATAGTGGCTCCAGCGACGAACCGCAGTGGCCAGTTGCAGCAAGCCGGACACCACGGCCCAGATACCAAAGACACCGAGCACGGCATTCATGCCGCTGGCCAGTGCCACGGCGATGGCCAGGGTGGTCGTCAGGCTGATCAGCGCGTTGATCGCCTGGGGCGGGTTGCGCGTCAACCCACCGTTGCGCACTGCGTCCAGCAGATTGGCTGCAGCGTCCCAGGCGGGATAGAAAATCAGCAAGATGGCAGCTGCGATTGGCAGCCCTGTTCCCAGCGTCAGCGCTGCCAGTACCCACAGCAGGGACACAACGCCTCGGGCCAGGTAATAGGTCCGCAGCCATTGGCGGCTGCCCTGCGCAGGGGTGATGGAGGTGGGTTCAAGGGTTGTGCTTTTCATGGGATCTCCTTTGAAGAGGTCGATTAATACTTCATGGTCTAAACCTACTAGAAGGTAGGTATCTGCGTTAAATAAAAAGCGCCCGCTTGAACGGGCGCTCGCGGTTATTGGCCAGCGACGAGCTTTTCGATCAACGGCCGGGTGATGCTGCCGAACATCTCCGGGTCGCCATACGCCCGGGCCGACAGCATCGCGCCATGGACCGTGGCCATGAAGGTCTCGGCCTCCGCACGCGGGTCGCCCGCCAGCACCAGTGAGCCCTGGCGCACGCCACGCTCGAGCACCGACGTCAGCCAGGCCGAAAGCGAGCGGAAATGTGCGCGTACCTCCAGCACCACCTCTTGCGGCAAGGCGGGCATCTGGCTGGCAAGCAAGGCGCAGACGCAGTAGCCCTTGCTCGCATCGCCGATGCAGCCCAGCCAGTAGCTGTTGTAGGCGCGCAACTGCTCGGGCGGCTCGGTGACATGCCGCTCCAGCGCCGCGATGCCGGCCTCGGCCTCTTCCCGGTACTGCACCACCAGCGCACGCACCAGATCCACTTTGGTGGGAAAGTGATGGTGAATGCTGGCCTTGCGGATGCCTACGAACTCGGCGATATCGGCGTAGCTGAAACCGCTGTAGCCGCCGGTGATGATCAGCGAACGGGCGCAGTTGAGGATGTCGAAATAGGTATTTGAATGAGCCATGGGCAGCACCCTACCTTCTGGTAGGCTGGGCGTCAACCGCCGTGATCGTCATCATTGGGTGGTCAGCTATGTACAGATGTAACAACCTCGTCACATCCGCTTGCTAGCGTGCCCACGCCCGCGGGCGGCCTATCACAATCGACAAGCTCGCCGCCCTACCCGTTTCGGGGCCTGGCTTGGCGCCTGCCGGTCTGGGCCCTGTGTCCACTTCGGTACAGACAGACAATGACCCCTGCTGCCTTGCGTCAGCCCATCATGATCCGCTCCGACGACATGAACTCCGACGATTTCGGTGCCCTGTTCACTCGCGCGTTCGGCAACCTGTATTCCAACTTCCCCACGCCGCAGAGGCCGATCCGCGTGTGCGGCGTGTACGGCCGCTTCGAGGGCACGAGTTTTCGCCACATGCGCTACGGCGGCGACGTGGCGTTCGAAATGCCGGAAATGGACGATGAAATCAGCTTCGTGCTTTCTACGGCGGGCCAGATGATCGTCGATCTGGAAACCCAGACCGTGGGCGATTCGGCCGTCGGGCTGGCAGTGGAGAAATGCGAGATGCGCGCGGTGCGCATGACCGACGGCCACACACAGCTCGGCTTTTCGGTGCGCCGCAGCCTGTTTGCCGAGCGCCTGGCGTTGCTGCTGGGCCGGCCTGCGATCCGGCCAATCCGCTTTCAGCGCCGGGTCGATCTGAACCACAGCACGTTCGACGGGCTCAAGGCGCTGGTGACATTCGCCACCAGTGTCGAGGCCGACTCGCTGATCAACGCCCGCGGCCTGATGCCCGAGCGTCTGCAGGAAATGCTCATCGATGCGGTACTGGAAACCTGGCCGCACTCTTACACCGAGGCCTTGCGCCGGCCGGTGCCGAATCTGGCGCCACGACACGTGAAACTGGCCATGGATTATCTGCGCCAACACCCGCAATCGATGGTCAGCGGCAGCGAGCTGGCGGCGCTGAGCCACGTCAGCTTACGCGCGTTGCAGGAGGGGTTTCGTCGATTTGCCGGGACGTCCATCGGCGAATATCAGCGTCAGGTGCGTCTTGAGCAGGCGTATCGTTTGCTGCAAAGCGAGCCGCGTGCTTCGGTCAGCGAGGTGGCGATGCGCCTGGGGTTCTCCAACGCCGGGCGCTTCAGCCAGTATTTCCAGAGCGCCTACGGGGTCAGGCCGCAGGATGTGAAAACGGGGCTGCAGCGGCGCTGATCGGCGCCCCTGCAACCCCGGCCTTAATCAGAACTGATAACTGGCTTTCAGGCTGCCGCTGAAACCCCGGCTGTCGCCACCGCCGATGGCAGCCGCCTCGGCACCGACGCTGAACGCACCCAGGCTCGCCATCACATTCACCGCGCCGGTGAACTGATCGCGGCTGGCATAGGCCGCCCGTTGCTGGATGCTCAGGCCCAGCAGCTGCCCATCGCTTTCGCTCTTGTGATCGCCCAGCACGTGCTCGTAGCCCACCTCGACGCCGGGCACCAGTTGCCAGGCGCCACCCAGCGGCAGTGGCGCGAAGGTGGCCTTGAGGTTGCCGAATGCGCTGCGGCGGGTCTGTTGCGTGCCGTCGACTTGCAGCGCCAGTTCACTGCCCTTCTCCTGGAAGCCCGACAGGTCCAGGTGTGTGGCGCGCAGACCCAGGCTCGGTTCCAGGGTGATGCTATCGATCGGTGCGCGGTAACCCAGGGCGAGGCTGGCGCTGGTCAGATTGCCGTGGGTGTCGCCCTTGGCATCGCCCAATTCGCCACCGATCTCGCGCTTGCTGCGGTAGTCCACATAACCGGCGCTGAGGTCGCCGGCCAGGAACACACCCCGCTCCAGGCCGTCCGGGGCAAAACGCGCGCCCAGGGTGCCCAGGGTCAGGTCGGTGTCCACCTCGCCACCGGCGCCGCCCACGTTACCGCGGCTGTAGCCGAATGCGGCATAGCCACTCAACTGGTCGGAGAAGCGCTGGCTGATGCCGAACAAGGTGCCCTGGGTGTGCTCGTTGCTGCTGGCTGCCCGCGCCGAACCGTCGGTGCCCAGATAGCTGGCGATGCCGGTGGTCCACACCCGGCTCTGCCCATCCTTCAAGCCCACGCCGCTGGTGTAGGCCGCTGCCGCCTGGCCCACCACCCCGGGCTGACGCAGCAGGTAGCTGCTGGCATCGGCATGCACCTGGCCGCCGACCGTGGACTGCACGCCGCCCAGCGTCCCGGCATCCAGCGCCGATTGCAGGTAGAAGTTGTAGGCGCTGTAGTTGCCTGAAAGGCTGCTGTTCTGCAATTGCTGCAGCAACTTCGCGCCGGCGGCATCGTTGCCGAGGAATTCGGCCTGCCCGGGCAGGCTGTTGTAATAGACCATCTTGGCCCGCAGCACGTAGATCGTTTCCTGAGACAGGCCCAGCCCCTGCTTGAGGTAGTTGTCCATGCTGCCGTACTCGGCGGTCACTTCATCGAGCCCGGCCTGCAGGTAGCTGGCGTCGACAGTGATCAACGGCGCATAGATCGCCGCCATGCTCGCGGGCATCGCGGCCAGGGTCGCGGCGATCCGCGCGGCGGTGTACTCGTTGGTCGCCAGGTAGTCGCTCATGATCGTCGCGCTGTCGACGCCTGCGATGCTCAGCAGTACGGCGGTGGTCCAGCCGGTTCGGTCCTTGCCGGCGGTGCAATGGAACAGCGCGGCGCCGTCGACCCCGGCCAGGTCATTGAACAACACCGAGAACTGGCTGCGCATGCCCGAGTCGCTGACGAAACTGCGGTTGACCTGCTGCATCATCGCCACGGCGTCGGCGGCGCTGGTCACGGCAACGCTGGTGATGTTGGCGCCCGAGGTGCCGCTGCCTATGATGTCGATGTTGGTGTAAGTGGCGCCGCTGGGCAGCGTGTCGGGCGTGGCTGCGATTTCACTGGCGGTGCGCAGGTCGTACACCGCGCTGATGCCCAGGCTGTTGAGGATGGCAAGGTCGGAGCTGGTCGGGGTTAGCGCGTTGGAGCGATAGAACACGCCGGCGCGCATCGTGCCATCCAGCGCGGTGGTGTAGGCCGTGGTGGTGCCGGCGATGTCGCGGAAGTTGTCCATGCCCGCCAGGCGCGGGGTGTCCAGCTCGAGGGTGTCGGCGGCGTGGGCGGCGCCGATGGAAAGGGTCAGGACAGAAAGCGTCGGCAAGATGCGGGGAAACACTGTGTAGCCTCCTTGGAATGCAGGTTGGGATGGCTACTATCAGTGTCAGTGCGGACCGCCATGTGACAGTTTCGCGCGCAAACGAATTGCCTGCGCGATCGGTCTTTTTGCTGCGCGTTCTGTCTATGAATCGGCTGTTTCAGGCGAATTGGCTAAGGGATGCCAGGGTTGCGGTCGATCCGCCGCACACCACGACCAATACGTTGGCGTGCCTGGCCAGGCGGCTGTCGCCCTGATACAGCATGGCCAGCGATGCGCCGCAGGCCGGTTCCACCAGGGTTCGGTGATCATCGAGAAAACTCAGGCAGGCCTCCACTGCCGCGCGATCCGAGACCTGTACCGGTACGACCGTACGACGCTGCGCAACATCGAATGCCCGCTGACAGACCCTGCGCGCCCCCAGCGAAGTGGCAACGCCGGAAATCGCTGGCAACTCGACCAGTTGCCCCGCCTTGACCGAGGCATTGAACGAGGCCATGCCTTCGGTTTCCACGGCGTAAATCACGCAATCGTTCAGGCCGTTGCGGGTCAGGCCCTCATCGACCCCGGACAGCAGCCCGCCGCCACCGACCGACAGCACCACGGCATCGGGCCGTACGCCCTGCGCCAGCACCTCGTCGATCATCGAGGCGTGGCCCTCCCACAGCAGCGGATCATCGAAGGGGTGCAAAAATGCATCGGTGGCGCCCAACAGCGAACGTGCATGTTCGTTGGCCTCGAACCACGACTGGCCGTGCACGATGACCTGCGCCCCCTCGCGCTCCAGCAGCGACTTGGCCCGCTGCGAGGTGGTCTGTGGCACCACCACCGTCACCGCAACACGCAGTTTGCGCCCGGCATAGGCCACCGCCAGCCCCGCATTGCCGCCCGACGACGAGACGAAACGGCGGGCCCCTGCGCGAAAATGCTGCTCACAGGCGTGGCCGATGCCACGGATCTTGAACGAGCCGGACGGCTGCATCGCCTCCATTTTCAACCACACGCGCGGGCCATCAGGTTGCGACAGCGGCAGGGATTCGAGCAAAGGGGTGACGATATTCAAGGGCATGATCGGATTCCTGGGCGCGGTGGATGCATTGGCGGAATATATCAGGCCACAGAGACCTGCCAGCAATGCCAGGACATCGCGAATGAATTCGCTCCTACAGAGGGTTGAGCGCCTGCCTGCTAGCTACGGCCACCACAGAGCCGAAAGGCTGAACGTTTCGGCCACCGGTTCGGTCGACCCTTCATCTGTCCTCACAATGCAGGAAAATTGAACATGAACCGCTATTTTCAGATCAGCATGCTGGCCCTCATCGTTTCACTCGGGGGCACCGGCGCATGGGCGGCGCAGGACCCGGACGATTTCGTCGATGACGCGTCGGCCAAAGGCATTGCCGAAATCGAAGTGGGCAAGCTGGCCCAGGAGAAAGGCGTTGCCACCGACGTGAAAAACTTCGCACAGATGATGGTCACCGATCACACTGCGGCCAACGAACAATTGAAGGCCATTGCCCAGGCGCAGAAGCTCGAGGTATCGAGTTACCCAGAGGTAATGGACAAGATCAAGGCAATCATTCTGGACCTGCGTAGCGCAAAATCCTTCGATCAGGCTTATGCCAACAACCAGGTGAAAGCACACGAGGCCGCCGTCGAGCTGTTTGAAAAAGAGGCAGCCGATGGCAAGGATCCGCAGCTGAAGGCGTTCGCCGCTGACACCTTGCCCAAACTCAAAGCGCATCTGGTGCAGGCGCAGAAACTCGCGGCGGTGCATGGTGGGGATTCGGTGAAGCCATAATCCGGCGTGGGTTCCGGTTGCTGCAGTGATTTCGAGGCCCACCGCCGGCAAGCCGTGCTGCTACGGGTTGTGTCATCCACGAGCGACTCGTTTAACACATAACCGCGTAGCAACCGCGCTTGCCCGCGGGACGGCGTGGATGAGACCTATGTCGTCGAACCTTGCCACTGACCCGCTGCCGACAGCCTCATAACAAAGCTATACGCATAATAAAAACAATAATGATGCGAGATATAAATATTAGCTTATAGCCAATCGGCCTTTTACAGCGTCCATCCATGCGAATAAGTTCTGACTGAACGCTCATGTCGGTTTCATCAACCGAACCTGTTCATGCTGACTTCCAAGGATGACGCTTGATGATCCACCCTTCTTCCGACGGCACCCTAGCCGAGCTGACTCAGGCGCTGGCGAGCCGAGCCGAACAACTGGACCGCAGTGGCGCCTTTCCTGCCGAGAATTTCGAGCTGCTGCATCGCCACGGCCTGCTGGCGCTGACGGTGCCGCAAGCGCTCGGAGGCGGTGGTGCTGACCTGGCCACGGCGCGCCGGGTGATCGCGGCGGTCGGCAAGGGCTGCCCCGCAACCGCACTGATTCTGGTGATGCAGTACCTGCAACATGGCCGTTTGCACAAGGACCCACGCTGGCCCGGACACCTGCGCGTGCGCGTTGCCCGCGATGCGGTCGAGCACGGCGCGCTGTTCAACACCTTTCGGGTCGAGCCCGAGCTGGGCTCGCCGTCGCGCGGCGGCCTGCCGGCGACCATTGCACGCCGTACGCCCGAAGGCTGGCGTCTGTCCGGCAGCAAAATCTATTCGACCGGCAGCGTCGGCCTGACCTGGTACCTGGTCTGGGCCCGCAGCGATGACGCCGACCCGCTGGTGGGCGGTTTTCTGGTGCACAAGGACACCCCGGGCATACGCATTGTCGAGGACTGGGATCACCTGGGCATGCGCGCCACCTGCAGCCATCAGGTGGTGTTCGAGGATGCGCTGATTCCGCTGGATCACGCGGTCAGCGTCAGCCCCGCCAGCCAACCAGCGCCGTCGCTGGACGACCAAGGCCTGCTGTGGATGGCGGTGCTGCTCTCGGCGCTGTACGACGGCGTCGCCCGGGCCGCTCGCGACTGGTGGGTGACGTTCCTGCAAAGCCGCGCGCCGTCCAACCTGGGCGCTGCGCTGGCCAGCCTGCCGCGTTTTCAGAACGTCACCGGCGAAATCGACACCCTGCTGTTCAGCAACCAGAGCGTGCTCAATGCCGCCGTGAGCGGTGACAGCGACCCGCGTTCCGCGCCGCAGGTCAAACAGGTGGTTTGCGCCAACGCCATCCGCGCCGTCGAGCTGGCCATCGCCGCCGCCGGCAATCCCGGCCTGTCCCGGCGCAACCCGCTGGAACGGCATTACCGCGACGTGCTGTGCAGTCGCATTCACACCCCGCAGGACGACGTGGTTTTTGCCCAGGTCGGCCGCAACGCCTTGGCTCAGGAGATTGCATGAGCACCTCGATCATCGCCAGCCAGTTGGACGCCCGCTCCAACCGTTACCTGCGCAGTTGTCTGCCGCAGCATGAAATCGTCGATATCGCGCCGGGCTCACTGGCCCTGCCGGCCCAGGCCGATGTGCTGCTGATCCGCCCAATAGAGGTGAAGCAGATACTCAGCCCGCCACCGGGCTGGCCGTGGTCACTGCGCTGGGTGCAGTTGTCTTCGTCGGGCACTGACTTCTTCCCGGACTGGCTGTTCGAAGGCGTCCCCGTGACCAGCGGCAAAGGCTCGAACGCTGAGCAGGTGGCCGAGTTTGCCCTGGCGTTGATTCTCGCGGCGGCCAAGCGGCTGCCGGATCTGTGGGTCAAGGACGCGCAATGGCAGCTCAGCCCGTTGGCGCCGGTGAGCGGCAGAACCCTGGGCATCGTCGGTTTTGGCCACATCGGCCAAAGCTTGGCGCGCAAGGCGCAGGCGTTGGGGATGCATGTGCTGGCCGTCGGGCGCCCCGGCCAGGCCATCGAACCGCTGCCCGGTGTCGAACAGGCGCAATCGCTGGAACAGCTGTTCGCCCATTCGGATCACGTCGTGCTCGCCGCGCCGTTGACCGCAGGCACCCGCGGGATGATCGGCCACGCCGAACTGGCCCACGCCAGGCCCGGCCTGCACCTGATCAACATCGCCCGTGGCGGGCTGCTGGACCATTCTGCGCTGTTGGAGGCGCTGGAGGCCGGCATCCTGGGCCGTGCCAGCCTCGACGTGACCGATCCGGAACCGCTGCCCGCCGGCCACCTGCTCTACCGCCATCCACGGGTCTTCGTCTCGCCGCACACCTCGGCGATTTCCGAAGACGGTCCGCTGGGGCTGATCGAACAATTCATCGACAACTTCACCCGCTATCGCGCGCAGCTTCCCTTGACCAACCGGGTCGACGCGCAGCGCGGCGCCTGATCATTTCACCCGTTTCTGGAGAACACCCATGAGTGCCGTATCTGTCCTGAACCCGAAGCCAAGCCCAGACAACGTCCGCCAACGCGTCAGCACCGAGGAGTGGGAGGTGCGCGTCAAGCTCGCCGCCGCGTACCGGCTGGCGGCACTGTTTCGCTGGACCGACCACATCTACACGCATTTCTCGGCGCGGGTGCCGGGGCCCGAGGAGCATTTCCTGATCAACGCCTTTGGCCTGCTGTTCGACGAAATCACCGCGTCCAATCTGGTCAAGGTCGACGTCGACGGCACCCTCATCGATGACCCGCTGGGGCTGGGCATCAATCAGGCCGGTTACGTCATCCACAGCGCCATTCACCGCGCACGCCCGGATCTCACCGCCGTGCTGCACACCCATACCCGCGACGGTGCAGCGGTGTCGGCCCAGCGCGAGGGCCTGTTGCCGCTCTCGCAACACGCGCTGGGTTACTACAGCCGCGTGGTGTATCACGACTACGAAGGCGTGGCGCTGGACCTGGACGAACAAGCGCGGCTGGTGGCCAACCTGGGCGACAGCAACATCCTGATCCTGCGCAACCACGGCCTGCTCACCGGTGGCATCAGTGTCGAGCACGCTTTCAAGGAGCTGCACGGCCTGGAGCGCGCCTGCAATATCCAGATCGCCGCGCAGGCCGGTGGCAACGACACGCTGCTGCACGCCTCGCCTGCGGCCATCGCCAAGGTCCACGAGCAGTCCAAGCGCTGGTCCGATGGCAAGGGCGAAGGCATCCAGCGGCACTGGGACGCGCTGATCAGACAGCTCGACCGCGAAGGTCGGGATTATCAGGAGTAAGCCGTGATGCGCCTTTTTCTGCTGCTGAGAAGCTGGCTGGGCACTCTGCGCAGCCAGCACCGCACGACGGGCGACAACTCGCCTGCAGCTGCCGAAGCACCGATCAACTGGCCGGGTATCTGACCCGGCCCGTTCCGACCTTTTCAGGAAGACCTCCATGAATGCACCCCGTATCACCCGGGCGCTGCTGGCTTCGTGCGCCCTGGCGCTGGGCCTGGCCGCCTGCTCGGCGTCCAATGAGCAGAGCACCGGCAAGACCCTGAACATCGCCTTTTTCGGCGACAACACCACGCTGGTGAGTGTCGATCCGTTTCAGGTCTATTGGCTGGAGCACCGGGTCTTGCTGCGTAACGTCGCCGAATCCCTGACCGACCAGAACCCGGACAACGGCAAGATCATCCCCTGGCTGGCCAGCAGTTGGGAGGTCAGCGACGACGCACTCAGCTACACCTTTCATTTGCGCAAGGACGTGACCTTCAGCAACGGCGAGCGCTTCGACGCCCACGCCGTAAAAACCGCGTTCGACAGCAACAAGGCCTTCGCAAAAGAGCTCCCCGCCACTTTCGGCGCGACCTATCTGGCCGGTTATGACCACGCCGAAGTCATCGATGACTTCACCGTGCGGCTGGTACTGTCGCGGCCCAATGCAGGCTTTCTGCAGGCCACCTCCACCACCAACCTGGCGATCCTCGCCCCGGCCTCGTACAAGCTGACGGCCAAGGAGCGCTCGCTGGGCAAGATCATCGGCACCGGGCCGTTCACCCTCGACCACTACACCCCGGAAGTCGGCGCGCGGCTGATCAAGCGCAAGGATTACGCCTGGGCCTCGGCCAACGTGAAAAACCAGGGCGCGGCCCATGTCGACGTGGTCGACATCAGCTACGTGCCGGAAGAAAGCGTGCGCAACGGCCTGTTCCTGCAAGGCAAGACCGACATCCTCTGGCCGCGCAACCCCTTCTCCGAAGTCGATCTCAAGCTGTTCCAGTCCAAGGGTGCGACCCTGCAAAGCCGCTCGCTGCCGGGCCCTGCGCTGAACCTGTACCCCAATACCCGTAATGCGCGGGTGCTGGCCGATCGTCAGGTGCGCCTGGCCCTGCAGAAGTCCATCGACCGGGTGTCCTACGCGCACACCATCTACAACGCCGATTTTCCGGTGGTGAGCGGGGTGTATGACGTCACCACGCCGTTCTTCAAGGCGCAGAGCGACAAGCTGGTGTACGACCCCAAGGGCGCCGAGGCCCTGCTCGATCAGGCCGGCTGGCAGAAACAGGCTGACGGCTATCGCTACAAGGACGGCAAGCGCCTGACCATCCGCTACAACCTGACGCCCGCCGAAACCGCCGGCGACGTGCTGATTCAGGATCAACTGCGCAAGGTCGGGATCGAGCTCAAGCTCAACGTGCTGACCCGGGCCGAATGGGTGGCCGGCAATGCCCAGGGCAACTATGACCTGACTTCCACCTACATGACCCGGGCCGACCCGATCATCCTGCAGACCATTCTCGACCCGCGCACGGCCAACAGCGCCACGCTGGCCACCAACACCTACGAGCCGCAGACACTCGCCTCGGCTCAGGCGCTGTTCGACGCCGGCATCACTGCCACCCAGGACGCCCAGCGCAAGCAGGCCTACGGCCAGTTGCAGGATTTGCTGGCAGACGAAGCCTCGGCGTTTCCGATCTACGAGCGGGTCTGGCAGGCGGCGACTTCGCCACGGGTCAAGGATTTCCGCTGGACCGCCGAGGGCTTCGCGTTCCTGAGTGACATCGAGGTCGGCAAACCATGAACGGCTATCTGATCCGTCGCGTAGCGCAGGCGCTGCTGGTGTTGTGGGGCGCCTACACCGTGACCTATTTCATTTTGTACCTGCTGCCCGGCGATACCTTGTCGATCATGCTCAGCGCCTCAGGGCTGCAGGCCGACGGGCTGTCACCTGAAGACCTGGCCAAGGCAAAGGCGTATTACGGGCTGGACAAGGGCCTGATCGAACAGTATTTCGACCTGCTCGGCCGGGCCCTGTACGGTGATCTGGGGCAGTCGCTGTCGCTCAATCGACCGGTGGCGGATCTGCTGGCCGAGCGCCTGCCGCAGACGCTGTTGCTGGCCGGGTTCGCCATCGTGCTGTCGCTGATCGGTGGCGTGGGTCTGGCGTACCTGACCGCCTACGTGCAGTGGCGGCCGCTGAAAGTGGCACTGACCCGGGTGCCGTCATTCGGCTTTTCGATTCCGGTGTTCTGGATGGGGCTGCTGCTGATTCAGGTGTTCGCCTTTGGCCTTGGCTGGTTTCCCGCCACCGGCAGCCAGGGCTTTGACAGTCTGGTGCTGCCAGCCATCACCCTGGCGATTCCCAGTGCTGCGGTGTACGCGCAGGTGCTGCAGCGCGGCTTCCAGAGCGTCTGGCGCGAGCCCTATATCCAGACCGCCTTTGCCAAAGGGCTGAGCCGCGCGCAGGTGCAGGCCCGCCACGGCTTGCGCAACGCGGCGCTGCCGATCCTGACGCTGGTCGGCCTGCAGGTGGGCAATACGGTCTCGGGCGCGGTGCTGGTGGAAACGATCTTTTCGCGCAACGGCGTCGGGCGCCTGGCGCAGGAAGCGGTGCTGCGCCAGGACATTCCGGTGGTGCTGGCCATCGTCACGGTGTCGGCGGCGGCGTTCGTGGTCATCAACCTGATCGTCGACCTGCTCTATCCCTGGCTCGACCCACGCATCACTCACGTACCCAAGGTGGCCTGAACCATGGCAACGGACCTTCATTCCCTGCACGCTCCTGCACCCGTGAGCTGGCGACGCCGCTCCGCTACCCGACGCGCACTCGACGCCTGGGCGCCACTGCTGCGCAAACCCGGTTTCAGCCTGGGATTGCTGGTGGTGCTGTTCGCCCTGGTGGCGGCGCTGTTGCCACAGTGGCTCAGCGGATTCGACCCCTACGCGACTTCGCCGGCTGAAAAACTGCTGGGGCCGAGCACCCAGCACTGGTTCGGCACCGACGAGCTGGGGCGTGACCTGTACACCCGGGTGATTCACGGCTCCAGCCTGTCGATCCAGGCGGCGTTGCTGGCGGTTGGCATTGCGCTGGCCGGCGGCCTGGGGCTGGGCGTGCTGGCCGGGTTTGCCGGCGGGCGCCTCGACGCACTGATCATGCGCATCATCGACGTCAAGCTCGCCCTGCCCGGCCTGCTGCTGGCACTGGCCATCGTCACGGCGATCGGTTTTGGCACGATGCCGGTGGCCATCGCCGTTGGCGTGGGCATCGTGCCAGGCTTCGCGCGCACCACCCGTGCCGAAGTGCTGCGGATCAAGACCCTGCCCTATGTGGAAGCCGCGCGCCTGGGCGGCGCCAGTTGGCGACGCACGCTGGTGCGCCATGTGCTGCCTAACGCCTGGGGCCCGGTGGCGGTGCTGGCCACGCTGGATTTCGGCGCGGCGATCCTGGCCACGGCCGGCTTGAGCTTCCTGGGTTTCGGCGCTGCGCCACCGGCCGCCGAATGGGGCACGCTGATCGCCAACGGCCGCCACTTTCTGGTCACCGCGCCCTGGGTCTCCCTGTTGCCTGGCGCCTTCGTGGTCGCCGTCGTGTTCAGCCTCAACCATATCGCCCGCACATTCGAGGAGCATCAGCGATGAGCCCATCCCCCTTGTTGACGGTGCGCGATCTGTCGGTCAGCTATCGTTCGCGACACTCGGTGACTCACGCCGTCAAAGGCCTTTCCTTTACCTTGCAGCGCGGCGAAACCGTGGCCATCGTCGGTGAATCAGGCTCGGGCAAGTCGACCCTCGCCAATGCGTTGCTCGGCCTGTTGCCTGCCGCAGCGTCGATCGATCAGGGCGAGTTGCGGGTCGGTGATATCGACATGCGCCACGCCAGCGAGCGCGAGAAACAGTCGATTCGCGGACGCACCATCGGCCTGGTGCCGCAGGACCCGATGGTCAGCCTCAACCCCACCTTGCGGGTCGGTCGGCAGATCGGCGAGGCGTTGAAGTTGGCCAACGGGCGCGATTATCGCAGTGTTGATGCCGACGTCCTGGAATTGCTGGCTCTGGTAGGGCTGGACAACCCGGAGCTGCGCGCCCGCCAGTATCCCCATGAACTGTCCGGCGGCATGCGCCAGCGGGTCTTGATCGCCATCGCCCTTGCGGGCAATCCGCAACTGATCATCGCCGATGAACCGACCAGTGCGCTGGACGTGACGGTGCAACGCAGGATTCTCGACCACTTGCAGTCACTGGTGGCCGAGCGCGGGATTTCCCTGTTGATCATCACTCACGATCTGGGCGTGGCCACGGACCGCGCCGACCGCCTGCTGGTGATGCAGCAAGGCGAACTGGTCGAGCAAGGCTCGCCACGGCAGATTCTCGAGGCGGCGCAACACCCGTACACCCGCGCCCTGCTGGCGGCCGCCCCGGCCTTTGGGACAACCCCATCCCGCGCGGTTTCTCCACCGCAAGGGCAGCCAGTGTTGAGCCTGCAAGGCGTTGGCAAGACCTTCGAGCTGCCCGGGGCGAAAGGCGCACAACGCCAGTTCGTCGCCCTTGAGGGGCTGGATTTGCAGCTGTATCCGGGCCAGACACTGGCCATCGTTGGCGAGTCCGGTTCGGGCAAAAGCACCACCCTGCGCATCGCACTGGGGCTGGAGCCGCCGACCCAAGGAAGGGTGTGGTTCGCCGGACAGGACGTGACCGGGCTCAGCTGGAAGGCCTTCAGACCACTGCGCAGGCGCATGCAACTGGTGCAGCAGAATCCGTTTTCGGCGCTCGATCCGCGCTTCACGGTGTTCGACAGCATCGTGGAGCCGCTGGTGTCCTTCGGATTGCCCAAGGGGGCGGCGCTGGAACGGGCGGCGATCGAGCTGATGGCGCGGGTGCATTTGCCGGTGCACTTTCTCGATCGTCTGCCTCACGAGCTGTCGGGCGGGCAACGTCAGCGGGTAGCGATTGCCCGGGCGCTGGCGCTCAATCCCGATGTGCTGTTGCTCGACGAGCCGGTCAGTGCGCTGGATGTATCGGTGCAGGCACAGATTCTCCAGCTGCTCGACGAGTTGCAGCGGGCATCGGGCATCGCCTACGTGCTGGTCTCCCACGACCTGGCGGTGGTGGCGCGGATGGCCGATCAGGTGCTGGTGTTGCGTCAGGGTCGGGTCGTCGAGCAAGGGCCGATCGCGCAAGTGTTCGAGCGCCCGGCCAGCGAGTACACCCGCGAGCTGCTGGCGGCGATACCGGGGCGGGTGTCCGCAGCCACGACGCCTGCCTTCACGTTGAAAGTGGCGGTTTGAAGATACCCCCGTAGCAGTCCGGCTTGCCGGCGGCAGCGATCTCAAGAACGCCCCGCCGGCAAGCCGTGCTGCTACGGAAGACTGTGCCCAGTACGCCGGCGCGACCAGCGTCCTAGACGCTCGCGCCATCCTTTGGTTAGCATTGCCCGTTCTTGATGACTACCCTTGAACGGAGCGACGCATGTCCATCCAACAAACGCCCGGGCACGTGTTGCCCGCGCGCGACGCCGCGAAGATGGAAGCGGCGATGGCAGTGGGAAGCTTTGCCATCGGTACCGGCGAATTCGCCATCATGGGCCTGATGCCCGACATCGCCAGCAACCTGCACCTGACCGAACCCCAGGTCGGCCACGCCATCAGCGCCTACGCCCTGGGCGTGATGGTGGGTGCGCCGCTGCTGGCGATCCTCGGCGCCAGGCTGCTGCGCAAGAACATGCTGATGCTGCTGATGGTGCTTTACGCGCTGGGCAACATCGCAACGGCCTTCACGCCCTCCTTCACGTCGCTGGTGGCCTTCCGCTTTATCAGCGGCCTGCCCCACGGTGCCTACTTCGGTATCGCCGCGGTGGTTGCGTCCAGCATGGTGCCGTCCAACCAGCGCGCCGGTGCCGTGGCGCGGGTGATGATGGGTCTGACCCTGGCGATGCTGCTGGGCAATCCGATCGCGACTTTTCTCGGCCAGTTCATGGGCTGGCGCTCGGCGTTCGGCCTGGTGGGCGTGATCGCGATCACCACCATCGCGCTGGTCTGGCGCTTCGTCCCCACGCGGCACGACGAACAGCGCAGCGACCCACGCAAGGAGTTGCGCGCCTTCACCAAACCCCAAGTGTGGATGGCGCTGGGCATCAGCTCGGTAGGCTTCTCCGGGATGTTCTGCGTGTTCAGCTACCTGGCGCCGACCATGCTGGAAGTCACCCGCGTCACCCCGCAGTGGATCCCGTTCGGTCTGGCGGCGTTTGGCGTGGGCGGCATCCTCGGCAACATCGCCGGTGGCAAGCTGTTCGACCGCATGCAGTTCCGCGCCGTCGGGTTGCTGCTGGTGTGGTCGATGGCGGTGCTGTTGTTCTTCCCGTTCGCGGCGAGCTCGCTGTGGGGCGTGATGCTGGGTATCGGTCTGGTCGGCACCATGGTTGCGCTGGCCGCGCCGCTGCAGATCCGCCTGATGGACATCGCCCATGAGGCGCCCAGCCTTGCGGCAGCGTCCAACCATGCGGCGTTCAACCTGGCCAACGCGTTGGGGCCGTTCTTTGGCGGGATCGCGATCAGCGCGGGCCTGGGCTGGACCAGCACGGGCTACATCGGCGCCGCCACTGCGCTGGCGGGACTGGGCATCTACCTGATCGCCCGGCGCATGAAAGGCGGCGACTGAGTCCCGCCCTGTTTGCCGGTGCGGCGCCTGTTCCACGGCACGCACCGGCAACTCCTCCGCGAAATTTCCCCGCCTAAGCTAATGCCTAAACGGTATTTAAATCTCGTTTAATAGAACCTTATGCTTTGATCCAGATCGCGAATCACCCTCGAATTCGCGCTGAACCCAAGGCATCTGGACACATGAACATCACGCACTGGACGGCAAAGGCAACGGCGGCACTGGGTGTCTTCGCGCTGTCACTCTCGGCCCACGCGGCCGACCTGACCATCGGCTGGATCGCCGGCATCGACCCGGTCAAGCGCGCCATCGCCGATGGCGAATACGAAAAAGCCATCGGCACGAAAATCAACTGGCGCCAGTTCGATGCAGGCCCGGCGGTGGTCGCGGCCATGGCCTCGGGCGACGTGCAGATCGGCAACCTTGGCTCCAGCCCACTGGCCGCCGCCACCTCGAAAAACCTACCGCTGGTGGCGTTCATCGTCACCTCGCAGATCCAGAGCTCAGAAGCACTGGTGGTGCGCAATGGTTCGGGCATCAACAAGCCCGAGGACCTGATCGGCAAAAAGATCGCCGTGCCGTTCGTGTCCACCTCCCACTACAGCCTGCTGGGGGCGCTCAAGCACTGGAACATCGACCAGAAGCAGGTGACCATTCTCAACCTGACGCCGTTGCAGATCACCGCCGCCTGGAAACGCGGTGATATCGACGGGGCGTTCACCTGGTCGCCTGCTCTGGGCGAGATTCGCAAGACCGGCAAGATCCTCACCGACGCAGGCCAGGTGTCGCAGTGGGGTTCGCCGACGTTCGAAGTGTGGGTGGCACGCAAGGATTTCGCCGAGAAGCACCCGGACGTGATTGCCAATTTTGCCAAGGTGAGCCTGGCGGCGATTGCCGACTACAGCGCGCACAAATCCCAGTGGACGGCGGACTCTGAGCCGGTCAAGGCCATCGCCCGCTTTACCGGCTCCAACGCCGCCGATGTGCCGGAATTGCTCGACGGCTCGCACTTCCCGACCGCCGCCGAACAGCGATCGCCTGAATTGCTCGGTGGCGGCACGGTGACGGCTATCGCGAAAACCGCCGAATTTCTGAAGGATCAGGGCAAGATCGAAAAGGTGTTGCCGGATTACTCGTCGTTTGCCACTGACCGGTTTGTCAAGGAATAACCCTGCCGAGGTTATTGCCGCGCAAAGACGGCCTCTGGCCGAAGGCCGTGGGAGCCGGCTTGCTGGCGAAAGCGTCAGGTCAGACATCCCATCATTGAATGACCCGCCGCATTCGCCAGCAAGCCGGCTCCCACAGTATCGCGAGGTTGCGGGTGGACCCCGCGGCTCAGAACCCCACCGGATTCAGATAAAACGCATCGCCCGCCGACAGACTGGCCTTGATGTGTTGCGTGCCTTCATCGGCCATGACTTCTTCCTTGCCAGCCTCCAGCGCGGCGAAGGTGCGGGCGGCGACGTCCTGCGGGCTGGTTTTCTGCACGTCGAAACCCTTGACCAGATCGGTGTCGATAAAGCCCACGTGCAACGCCAGCACCTGGGTGGCATCGGCACGCAGTTGCACGCGCAGGGCATTGGTGAAACCCCAGGCGGCGGCCTTTGACACACCATACGCGGCGAGCATCGGCGCGTTGAACCAGGTGATGTTGGACAGCACGTTGATGATCGCCCCGCCGCCGTTTTGTTTCAGGATCGGGGCGAAGGCCGAACTCGAACGCACCAAGCCGTAGACGTTGATGTCCATCAGCTCTTCGGTCAGCCCGATCATGTTCTCAGCCAGCGGCCCTTCCATCACCTTGGCGGTGCCTGCGTTGTTGATCAGCAGGGTAACGTCGCCACATTGCGCGGCCGCGGCCCTGACGCTGGCCTCATCGGTCACGTCCAGTTTGACTGGAATGATCCCCGGAACATCGAAGCCTTCGGTATTGCGCATCCCGCCATAGACTTTCGCTGCGCCGTTGGCCACGGCCAGTTTGGCGAACGCCAGGCCCAACCCACGATTGGCGCCGGTGACGAAAACCACTGATCCACTGATGTTCATTCGGTAACCCTCAAAAAAGGACGCGAGATTGCGTTCATATGTCGATCATAATATTAATTATCGGACACCTGTCAAATTAAACGCAAAAACGCCGAAGGCAGCTTTCGCTGCCCTCGGCGTGAAACATCAATGCGGCCGCATCACTGCGGGAAATTCTCCCTCAGCGCCGCCAGACCACCGGTGAAAATCCCTTCGAACAGCGCGACCGCTTCGGCTTCGGTCATCCCGCTGGGGGTGAAATTCGCCGACCAGGTCACCCGCGAGGTCTGCGGATCGGCTTGTGGCGCAACGCCCAGCGTGGCCTTGTAACCGGTGACCTGAAACGGCGCCTGGGTGATCGAATAGCTGTACCAGCGCGCGGCATTGTCGAAGCCTTCCAGGCGCTCGACGATCACATCGCCTTCCGGCGTTTGCAGGGTACGCACCCGCCCGCCTTCGCTCAGCTCGCTTTTGGGAATGAACGGCAGCCAGTCGGGCAGCGAGTTGAAGCCGCCGATCAGTTGCCACACGGTGTCGGGGGATGCCGGAATGTCGATGTAGGCAGAAGCTTGAGCCATGGGTGTTCTCCAGAAAGTCGAATCGGATAATCCGGCCGCAGTGTTTGTCATGCGGCCGAGACAGTCACAAACAATGGTTATGCAGGCAGCGGCGCGTGGATCGAGATTAGACCGGCTTCGCGCAGTGCGGTCCAGAACGCCGCAGGAATCACTGCCTTGAGCGCCGCCACGTCCTGGGCAATCCGGTCAGGTCGGCTGGATCCCGGAATCACCGCCGCCACTGCCGGGTTGGCCAGCGAGAATTGCAGCGCCGCGGCCTTGATATCAACCCCGTGAACCTCTGCGATGCGCTTGATGTGCTCGACTTTTTCGATGATCTGCGGGCTGGCCTTCTGGTACTCGAAGTGCTCGCCACCGGCCAGAATCCCCGAACTGTAAGGGCCGCCCACGACGATTTCGGTGTTGTGGGCTTTCGCTTCGGCCATGACCCGCTGCAAGGCACGCTCGTGATCGAGCAGCGAATAGCGACCGGCCAACAGGAAGCCATCGGGCTTGGGCTCGTCCAGGCCCAACGTCAGCTCGATAGGCTCGACCTTGTTCACACCCAGCCCCCAGGCCTTGATCACGCCTTCGTCACGCAGGCGGTCCAGCACCCGGAAGGCGCCGGTGCGGGCCTGTTCGAAGTACTGCAGCCACTGGTCGCCGTAGAAGTCCTGGGCGATGTCGTGAATCCAGACGATGTCCAGGCGGTCGGTCTGCAGGCGTTTCAGGCTGTCTTCGATCGAGCGCAGGGTGGCGTCGGCGCTGTAATCGTTGACGATCCTGTTGCGCAGGCCGTGCTCGAACACGCCGCTCTTCTCGCCCAGATCGCGGGCGCTGGTGTCCAACTCGTCGAGGATGACCCGGCCCACCTTGGTGCTGAGCACATAGTCATCGCGGTTGTATTTGTGCAGCGCCTGGCCCAGGCGAATTTCCGAGAGGCCCGCGCCATAGAACGGCGCGGTGTCGAAGTAGCGAACGCCCGCGTTCCAGGCGGCATCGACGGTGGCAGTGGCTTCGTCTTCGGGGATGTTACGGAACATGTTGCCCAGTGGCGCGGTACCGAATCCGAGGACACCTGGCAGTTTGTCTTTCAAGCTCATGATTCTAGTCTCCAGTCAGTTGAGGGGTCGCTGTGGCGACCGTTGAGCAGATCCTAGATTGCCGCCTCCAGACCGTCCAAGACATAATGCGACAGACTTAAGACCTAGAGAGCATCACATGATCGACCTACGCCAGCTGCGCTATTTCGTCGTCGTGGCCGAAGAAGAACATGTTGGCCGCGCCGCCGAGCGCCTGCACATCTCCCAATCGCCGCTGAGCCGGCAGATCGCCCAGCTCGAAGAGCGCCTGGGCCTGAACCTGTTCGAGCGCAACCAGCAACGCATTCGCCTGACCAGCGACGGGCGCACCTTTCTGACCGAAGCGCGCAGCCTGCTGACCCACGCCAATCGCCTGGAATCCCTGGGCAAACGCCTGGGCCGAGGCGAAGAAGGCGGCTTGTGCATCGGCTACATCGAACACGCCATGCATGCCAATGTGTTGCCCAAGGCGCTGAGCATCGTGCGCGCCGACCGCCCCGCCGTGCATGTGGCGTTGTACCTGATGAGTTCGGCCGATCAGCTCGAAGGCCTGCGCCAGCGCAGCCTTGACGTGGCGCTGGTCAGCGAACCGCCGCGCGATGACGACCCCGACCTGCTGTACCGCCAGTTGCTCGAAGATCCGATGCTGCTGGCGCTGCCGGCCGATCACCCGCTGGCCAGGCAAGAGCGGCTGACCCCAGCGGACCTCAAGGATCAGGACTGGATCGGCGTGAAATCCAGCCAGGCCAAGGACCAGCACGGCGAATTCGTCGCCGCCTGCATCCGCGCAGGCTTCACGCCACAGATTCGCCTCGAAGCGGCCGAGCCTTATACCGCGTTGGGACTGGTGGCCGCAGGACTGGGCATCACTATGACCCAGAAAAGCCTGAATCAGGCAGCGCATCCGGGCGTGGTGTTTCGCGAACTGCCCTGGCTGACCTTCAGCATGCCGCTGTGGGCGGCGTGGCATCGGGTGAATCTGCGGGCGCTGGTGGAGATATTTCGGGTGATTTTGACGGGGGAAGACAACGCTGCGTGTGCAACGCATACGGCTAAGTCAATGGCCTGAAAGCCGTGAGATAAGCTAAATGCCGAAGAGCGGCCTGGGAAAACCGGCTTCGTCAGCAAAGCCCATGGCAGCGTATGTGCATCCAGGTATGGCAGGCTTGGCGTCGATGAGGTCTGCCACCTCGTGAATCCACCGAGACGCAGGATTGACCCGCAGTAGCAGAAACCACAGAACCGAAATCATTCCGTACAAACGCTCCCGAGCTGTGCGGGACAAATTCAGCGTCTGAAAATAAGGCTCGGCGCTCAACGCATCCAGTGGGTTAACGGATTTCTGATTCCAGATTCTGGTGTGGTGCGCGCTGCGATTTCGCAACGTGTTGATCTCACGAAGCCATCCCGCAAAGATCTTCGCGTCGGATAGATTCAGCCGTGCCAGGACCCAACTCTGGGGCTTACGCTTCAGAATCTGGAAATGCGTCGAGAGCGTGCCGAAGTCCCATGCTTCTACCGCTACCCAATAGGGTATTGCTCGCTGAGATAGCCGGTGCCACTCGATACAGTCCTCGCTACTTTTCTCAAGCTTGCTCTGTTGCCGCGACAGCCATTGCGCCCACTTGCTGTCCTTGTAACCAGCCCTGACAGTCAGAAACTTCGGATCGATGAAAGTCGTCTTGGTGTAGGCCATGGGATCAGCCTTGCCCAGTTCATGGGCCAGTACGGTTCTGAGATGAACCTCAATTGTCTCGACGGCATCCAGCATCAGCAGGCGAAGCGATTTGTCGAAATTGTAAAGCGCAACGGCATCGTCAAGCGTGGTGCCTGGCTGAAAGATTTCCGAACGTTTTGGCTTGCCGGAAATCCGGCAAAGAACACCAAGGCCTGCCGAGTCTTGAAGAAAGGTTCTTGCGGGATACCAGAAACCGCTAAGCCGGTAGTATCCGAATTGAACGAGTTGAGCCTTCGCAACCTGCGGATCGGCAACATGCATTCCCCGCGCCTGCAAGAGCGCGACCATGGCCGAGTAATCGAGATGTTGCTTAGAGGGTTCTAGAGCCAACTTCCATGTTCCAGAAACAAGAAGGCCTGAACGTAATGCCGGTCAAGCCGACACCAGAGGATTCAGGCGCTATTGCAGGAATGGTGCCTTTGGCTGACGCAGGTGTCAACCGACGAACTCAAGTCAATTGCCCAAGAATCGCCTTCAACAACCCCGGAAACCGCGCATCCAGCTCCTCGCCCCGCAGCGAGTTCATGTGCGTGGTGCCGACGTTGCGGGTGTGCACCAGCCCGGAATCGCGCAGCACCCGGAAGTGGTGCGAGACGCTGGATTTCGGCCGGCCGCCGTCCAGTTCGCCGCAGGTGGCTTCGGCGACGCCGGCCAGATGGCGGACGATGCCCAGGCGCACGGGATCGCTCAGCGCGTAGAGGATGCGCTCGAGTTCGAAGCTTTCGGGATCGGGGTGCTGATAGGTTCGCATGGGGCCGGATGATAGCGAGGGGGTTCTAAAAAAGCCATTGTTCGAATACTATCGAACAATCGTAACTCAATAACACCCGAGGCTTCCCATGTCGGCATTGTTCGAACCCTTCAAGCTCAAAGACGTCACCCTGCGCAATCGCATCGCCATCCCGCCGATGTGCCAGTACAAGGCCGAAGACGGCCTGATCAACGACTGGCACCACGTCCATCTGGCCGGTCTGGCCCGTGGCGGTGCCGGTCTGGTGGTGGTCGAAGCCACCGCCGTGGCGCCGGAAGGCCGCATCACGCCGGGCTGCGCCGGGATCTGGAACGATGAACTGGCCCAGGCCTTCGTGCCGGTGGTCAAGGCCATTAAGGCGGCCGGTTCCGTACCGGGCATTCAGATCGCCCACGCCGGTCGCAAGGCCAGCGCCAATCGTCCATGGGAAGGCGATGACCATATCGCTGAATCCGACTCGCGCGGCTGGCAGACCATCGCCCCGTCTGCGATCGCCCACGGCGCCGGCCTGCCCAAAGTGCCAAAGGCCATGACCCTGGAAGATATCGCCCGGGTTAAACAGGATTTCGTCGACGCCGCACGCCGTGCCCGTGACGCCGGTTTCGAGTGGATCGAACTGCACTTCGCCCACGGCTATCTGGCCCAGAGTTTCTTCTCCGAGCACTCCAACCAGCGCACCGACGCCTACGGCGGCAGCTTCGACAACCGCAGCCGTTTCCTGCTGGAAACCCTGGCAGCCGTGCGTGAAGTCTGGCCTGAGAACCTGCCGCTGACTGCCCGCTTTGGCGTGATCGAATATGACGGCCGCGACGAGCAGACCCTGACCGAGTCCATCGAACTGGCGCGCCGCTTCAAGGATGGCGGGCTGGATCTGCTGAGCGTCAGCGTTGGCTTCACCATTCCCGAGACCAACATTCCGTGGGGCCCGGCGTTCATGGGGCCGATTGCCGAGCGCGTGCGTCGTGAAGCCGGCATCCCGGTCACGTCGGCCTGGGGTTTCGGTACGCCGCAACTGGCGCAGGAGTCGATCAGCGCCGGGCATCTGGACCTGGTCTCGGTGGGTCGTGCGCACCTGGCCGACCCACACTGGCCGTACTTCGCCGCCAAGGAACTGGGTGTGGACAAGGCCTCGTGGACCCTGCCCGCCCCGTATGCGCACTGGCTGGAACGCTACCGCTAAGCGCTAGGCAAACAATGGCCCGACACTGAATGTCGGGCCATTTTTTATTCTTCCCCGCGCTCGACCAGGTGATGGTGCATGGCCTTTTCGGCCCCTGCCGGATCGTTGGCCTTGATGTACGAGAGAATCACCCCGTGCTCCTTGAGGGTCATCTCCCGGCCCTTGAAGCGCAGCATGTCTTCGCGGTAATCGGCCATCCAGTCGAGGATCGCGTGGGAAATCGCCACGTAGATCGGGTTCCCGGAAATGCGCGCGATCTCGGCGTGGAATTCCATGTCGGCGGGAATGAACTCATCGGTTTCGCGGTATTTGTGCATCTTCGCCAGCGCCGCTTCCAGACGCAGCACGTCGTCGGCCGTGGCCTTTTGCGCAGCGATCTTGACCAGGCCGGTTTCGAAGAACTCCCGCGCCTGGCGCAGGTGGTCGACGTTCTTCGCCGAGCTGGACAGCAAGTGGCGCGCCGCCAGATCGATCTGGCCAATCATCGAGTGCATGTCGACCCGGCCGACCTTGGCCCGCTCGCCGTGCTGGATGCTGATCATGCCCATGCCGGCCAGACGCTGCATGGCCTCACGAACCACCGGGCGCCCGACGCCAAAACTCTCCATCAGCTCGCGTTCGCCGGGCATCTGATCCCCCGGTTGAAGATTCTCTTCTTCGATGAGTGCCACCAGTTGCTCGAAGACAATGTCAGAAAGCTTTTTGCGTTGGATGGTGCGTTTCTTGATCTCTGACATGAATCGACATCTCTTTTCTGAAAGCATAAATGGCGGCAACGGTAACGCGATTATAAGCCACACTCAACGCCGCGTCGGCACACCAGCGTCAGCACGGCGTAGGCACTGAGCGGCGGGATGCCGGACAGCGGCTGCGCTGTGTGCAACATGAACGCCGGGTCCAGCTGCGCCGCTGCGCAGTTGTCAGCGTCGAGCAGCGCGTAATGGCTGCCGCACAGCCCGGGCAGCTCGATGCTGTGCTCCCGGTCGGTCAGGTTGGCCAGCCACAGGCGCACGTCTTCACCCTCCTCCCAGCCCACCACAGCCAGGTCTTGACTCGACGCGCTGACGCAAACGGCTGCGCTGCCACGCCCGCGGTTCAAGCCTCGCAAGATGTGAAACACCGGCCAGTAGCCGGCGGGTTCGGCGGCCACAAAGGGCTCGTTCACCGCCCACAGCGCGACGGCGTCGACACCGGCACGCTGTACGGCGGCGTAATGACCGAGGGTCCAGGCCGCCGCGAACAGGCCTCTCTGGCGTGGATCGCGATCACTGAGGGTCAGGCGCAACCGGTCAGGGTTGGGGGTGAGCTTGCCGCCGTAGGGGTTGCACCAGGCGCCGATGGCCGAGGTCGTCAGGCGATAGGGTTTGCCGTGAGCCAGGGCACGGGCCGAACGGACGATATCCGGCAGCGCCTCAAGGGATTCCATGACCGACAGATCGTCGGCGGCATGCACGATCGGCGAGGTGGCGTGGGTCAGGTAATCGAACAGCCCAGGGTCAGGGCGGCAACGATTGAGCTCAGTGAAATAGGTTGGCACCCCGCCGCCGATCCGCAAGCCGGGCAAAATGGCCCGACCCAGCCGCACCAGATCATCGGGGCATGGCCCGGTGGGCCACTGCGCATCCGGCTGGTAGCTATTGAGGTAGGCCGCAGGCGTCAACAGGATGCCCTCGGGCCGAACGGCGGTGCGCTGAAGCGCCGCGGCCAGCGCCTTGAGCTGGTCTTGGGCTGTTTCGTCGTCGACGATCACCAGCAACCAGGCCTGGGTTTGCGTCCGGTTGCACAGGGCGAGCGCAGTGCCCAGTTTTTCGAGAGCGTCAGGGGCGCGCAGGTCCACCAGCAGATCCAGATGCGCGCCCGCCAGTTGCCCGATCAACGTCTGCACCGCAGCCGGGTCATCCAGACGATTGACCCAAAGGCCATGACCGAGATCGGGTAACGCCGGGGCACAGGCGTTGTCGAGGCTGAGCTGGATGGGCTTCATACCTGGCCTCCCCGAATCAGCCGCAACTCGATGGCCTGCTCGATGCATTGGCCCGCTTCGATGACATAAGGGCACGGCCAGGCCAGCGGCCGGTTGTAGGTCTTGAACGAAGCGTCCGACCAGTTGCGCTGGTCCTCCATTTCGAACACATCGCCGGAAAAGAGCCATTCCAGGGTCAGGCCGGGCGTCGGTGAGTGGGTCAGACCTGCGATATCGAAAAAGGGCTGGCCGGGGCTGATCAGTTCGGGAAACTTTCCGACCTCCCGTTGGCCGTTGCCGTGCAGCACGCTGACCGGCGCTCCCACCACGCCCTGCAAGGGGTGCAGCAGCATCAGGCCGGCGCGGCAGGTGTGAAAATCCCGGCGTGGCGTCAGGCGCGCGATGACTGACACCGACAATTCGGCCACCGTCAGCTGCACTTCCCAGTCCAGCGTCGGCTCGGCATCTGTATCGCCGACGATGCCCTGCACCTTGCGCCACCACAGCGCCTGGCTTGCATGGGTTTCCCGTGACTGCTCGATCAGCTCATGGGTGCCCCAGAAGCCGTCGCGAATGACCAGGCCGACACTGCGCAGCAGTTCCCGCCCGTCGCTTCGCAAGCGCCTGAGCTGCGCGCCCTGAACGAGAAAATCCAGCTCACCCACCTGCCCTGTTTCGGTGTCGGCAGCTGCCTGCAGTGTGCCGAATGTCCGCTGTTCACGTGCCTGCACCGGGCTCATGGATCACCTTCCTTTGTTGTTATTCGAGGGATCAAGGTAGTTCGCCACATCGCTGAGTGCCGAAAAAACTCATTGCCTTGAACTGGTATGATGATGATATATAGTGATGACTGCACCTCCTGACAAGTACAAAAATGCGCCAACACTGGCGAGGAGATCTGTATGAGCTTGACCGTATCCGGTACACCTGCACCTGTTCTCCGAGGCCTGCCCGCTTTCGCCATCGTCGGTGCCACAGCTGCGATCCTCGCCGCTGCCACCTGGCTGGGTTCGCCGCTGGTCACCCTTCGCCCTCTCGACCCGGTCACCGGCCGCGTGGTGTTCAACAGCGCACACAGCGCCAACACCCAGGGCCAGGATCAGAAATTCGCCCTCAACAGTTTCAACGCCGAACAGTACGCCGCCCAGCGATGGGACAGCGACGTCCAGCCGGTGCTGGACAACAGCGCTGCGGACCTGGCCACGGTACTGAACGCCATCGCGACCAACCCCGCCGAGGCGGCGACCCGCTTTGCCGTGGCGCACAACGGCAATGCGAAAAACTTCGTGGTCACCGGTACGGCCCGGGTCAGCGAGGCCAACCTGAAGTCGCCGATGGGCCTGCTGACCCTCGAATTTCCCGACAACCCGGCGCTTGCCGCACAGAAAGTCCAAGTGCTGACCGGGCCGCTGGTCATCAGCACCGTGCTGCGCGATGTCGCCAGCAACATGTCGTTGAACGCCTTCACCAATCAGACCCAGTACGCCGATGTCGCGGCCGCGCTCAACAAGCAGGCCCTGGCCCGCGCCTTCGGCCAGGCCCCGGCGGCCACCCTGGTGGGCAAGACCATCGAGCTGCGCGGGGTGTTCAACCTGCAGTCGCCGACCTCGATTCGCATCCTGCCCGTCAGCCTCAACGTCAAGGAGTAAGCGGATGAATGCCCCAACTCCTGCCCCGACGCTGGCGATGCACGCGCGGCAGATTCGCAAGGTGTATCAAGGCACGACAGCACTCAAGGGTGTGGACTTCGATGTGGTGCACGGCCAGGTCAACGTGCTGATCGGCGAGAACGGCGCAGGCAAATCGACCCTGATGAAAATCCTCGCCGGAATTGAACAGCCCACCTCAGGGCAAATGTTTACCGGTGATGAAGCGCTGACACTGAGCAACCCACGTCAGGCCATGGCCCTCGGGATCGGCATCGTCCACCAAGAGCTCAACCTGTGCCCGAACCTGAGCGTTGCCGAGAACATGTTCATCGGCAAGGAATTGCGCAGCCGTTTCGGCCGCCTGCTGATCGATGAACAACGTCAGCGCGCCCACGCCACCCTACAGCGCATGGGCCAGGACATCGACGTCGATGCGCTGGTCCAGGAGTTGAGCATCGGCAAGCGGCAGATCGTCGAGATCGCCAAAGTCCTGGTCAGTGACGTCAGGGTGCTGATTCTCGACGAACCCACTTCGTCGTTGAGCGAGGCCGAGGTAGGTGTGCTGTTTTCGCTGATCGCCGACCTCAAGCGCCAGGGCGTCTCGATCATCTACATCTCCCACCGGCTGGAGGAACTGATCGAGATCGGCGACCACTTCACGGTGCTGCGTGACGGCCAACTGGTCGGCACTGGCGTGCGCGGCGCGGTGACCATCGACTGGCTGGTGCAACGCATGATTGGCAGCCAGATGACCACCGAACTGCGCAGCGCAAACGATCCCGAGCGGTTTCTCGATGCGCCGCAGGTGTTGAGCGTCACCGATCTGGACGTGGCCAGCGAGCGCGGCACCCTGCTGCTGGACAAGGTGTCGTTCAGCGTCCGTCGCGGCGAGATCGTGGCCTTCTACGGGCTGATGGGCGCCGGTCGCACCGAGCTGTTCGAAACCCTGATCGGCCTGCGCCAGGCCATCGCTGGCCGCATCGAAATCAATGGCCGGGCCCTGCCCCTTCGCCAGGACATCGGCGGGCGCATTCGCGCCGGCATCGCCCTGGTGCCCGAAGACCGGCAGAAACTGGGGCTGGTTACCCACGCATCGGTGCGCGACAACCTGCTGCTGGCCAATCTGAACCGCTACAAGCGCGTCGACGGTCTGGCACGCCAGCCGATGGACGCGGACGTGGCGCGGATGATTCGTGAACTGCACATCAAGACTGAAAATGCCGGAGTCGCGATTTCTTCGTTGTCCGGCGGTAACCAGCAGAAAGTCGTGGTGGGCAAGAACCTGCTCACCCAACCCCACGTGCTATTGCTCGACGAGCCGACCCGGGGCATCGACATCAAGGCCCGGCGCGAGCTGTTCGACGTGCTCGACCGCCTGGCCAAAGCCGGCCTGACCATCCTCTATGCCTCCAGCGACCTGGGCGAAATCATCGGTGGCGCCGATCGCGCGCTGGTGATGTGCCAGGGCCGCATCACCGCCAATCTCACCCGCCAGCAACTGGACGAACCCACTCTGGTGGGCTGGTCCCAAGTGACGCGCAAGGAGCCGGCTGCCCCGGCCCTCACCCAGAAGGAAATCGCATGATGGCCGAATCTCTTTCCCTGCCTGCCCGCAAAACCGCCTCGATCAGCCTGCGTTCCCTGCCCTTGCTGCTGCTCAGGTTGCGCGCCTATCTGGCCCTGGCGCTGCTGGTGATTCTGTTCTCTTCCATCGCGCCGTCATTTCTCTCGGCGCGCAATCTGGTGATCGTCGCAGAGCAGGTCGCGGTGTTCGCCATTCTCGGCATCGGCATGACCTTCGTCATTCTTGCGGCGGGTATAGACCTGTCGGTCGGTGCGGTGGCGGGCCTGGCGGCGATGGTCGCCGGTTACCTGATCAGCGAAGGGCTGCGGCTGCCGTGGCTCGGGGTTTCGGCGTTTTTCAGCATCCCGGTGATCTGCATCATCAGCCTGGCGCTGGGGACACTGGTCGGCGCGCTGAACGGTTGGTTCATCACCCGGCTCAAAGTCACGCCGTTCATCATGACCCTGGGCATGCTGTACATGGCGCGCGGCGCGGCGCAGCTGGTGTCCGGTGGCGCCACCTACGGCGACCTGACCGGCCAGGCCGAATTGAACAACAGCGGTTTTCTGCTGCTGGGCACCGCACGGGTGCTGTCGGTGCCGGTGTCGATCTGGCTGATGATTCTGCTGACTCTGGTGGCCGTATACATCAGCCGCAAGACCGTCTTCGGCCGCCAGGTGTTCGCCATCGGCGGCAACGAGCGCACCGCCGAACTGTCAGGCGTGCGCGTCAGCCGGGTGAAGATCGGCACCTATGCCATTTCCGGTTTTTGCGCGGCACTGGCCGGGCTGATCATCGCCTCGCGCCTGGGCGCCGCCAACCCGGCCATCGCCACCTCCTACGAACTCAACGCCATTGCCGTGGTGGTGCTGGGCGGCGCTTCGCTGTTCGGCGGCGTGGGCACCATCGGCGGCACTATCATCGGCGCCTTCGTGCTGGGCGTGCTGAGCAACGGCATGGTGTTGGTGGGGATTTCCGATTTCTGGCAGACCGTCATCACCGGCGCCGTGATTGTGCTGGCGGTGGTGGTCGATCAGTTGCAACGCCGCGTCGAGGTTTCCAGCGCCCAGCGCCAGGCCAGGGCCCAGGAGGACCGGGGCGCGCCAGGCACTGCGGCCTGATTTTTCCGACATGAACGCTTCTACCACGAGGGATGACTAGAACAATGAAAAGACTCTTCTCCTGCAACTTGCTGTCACTGGCCGTGCTGTCTGCCGCCTTGATCCCGATGACCGCGTCGGCTGCCGATTTCAAAGCGGCTGATCACCTGATCGTGATCATCACCCCGTCTCACAGCAACGCGTTCTACAAGGCCGAGTCCGACACCGCCGAGGCCGCCGCGAAAAAACTCGGCTACCGCACCAATGCCCTGGTGCATCAGGACGACCCGGACATCCAGCTGCGCCTGGTGCAGACCGCCATTGGCGACAACGCCTCGGCGATCATCCTCGACAACGCGGGCTCCGACGCCTCGATCGCGGCGGTCAAGCGCGCGCAAGAAGCGAAGATTCCGGTGTTTCTGATCGACCGTGAAGTGAACGCTAACGGCATCGCCACCGCGCAGATCGTCTCCAACAACTCCCAGTGCGCGACCTCGGTGGCCGAATATTTCGCCGAGCAGGTCGGCTTCAAGGGCGAATACGTGGAGTTGATCGGGCGCAGTTCTGACGTCAACGCCCATGTGCGGTCCGAGGGCTTTCACCGGGTGCTGGACCAGATCCCGGACCTGAAAATGGTCTCGCAGCAATCGGCCAACTGGGATCAGACTCAGGGCTACAACGTCATGCAGTCGATCATCCAGGCCAACCCCAATATCGTCGGCGTGCTGGCAGGCAACGACACCATGGCCCTGGGCGCGGCGGCGGCATTGAAAAATGCCGGCAAAGGCCAGGTCAAAGTGGTGGGCATCGACGGCAATCCGGACGTGGTGCGGCAAATTGCAGCTGACGGCCCGATCATCGCCACGGGCCTGCAACAGGCGACGCAGATGGCGGCCATGGCGATGGAACAGGCCGATCAATTCCTGCGCACTGGCAAGTCCGACAAGCCGGAAAAACAGTCGGTGGACTGCGTGATGGTGTCCCGCGACAACAGCAAGCAAGTGCGCGAAGGCGGCTTCGGCATGCGCTGATACCGCCTGCTGCGGGGCGCTTTTGTCGCCCCGCAACAGCACGGGCTTTCAACGTCGCGCGGGCACTACCGTAGCACCGCTGGCTGCCGACGCGTAGGCCGCTTCCACCAGCGCCTGGGTATTGAAATTGTCGACGCCCGACGTCTCGCAATCCCGCTCGCTCAAGCGGTTGGCCAGCCATTCGCGCTGCAGGCGCAGCACACTTTCCTGAATCGCCCGCCAGGGCGCCTCGCTCCACGCCGGGGCCACCGGCGACACATCCAGGGTTTCGACATGCCCGTTGGCGTCGTGAATCTGCAGCCTGAAATCCGCCAGCAGGCGCAACGAGCCTCGCTCGCCGTCGACCTCGATCAGGGTTTGCGGAAACGGATCACTGGCCAGCCGGGTCGCGTAGCTGAAATCCACCACGCAAGTGGCGCCCTGTTCATGGGCCAGCATCACCGTGGCCACATCCTCCCCGGCGATAGCAGGATTGACCCGACGGGTCTCACAGGCAAGCCGCGCCACCTCGCCGAACAGCGCTCGGGCGATGTCCAGCACATGCACGCCCAGATCCTCGATGATGAAGCGCGGGGTTTGCGCCAGGTACGGCTGCAGCCGGTACACATCGAAGCCGCTGCGAAAGCTCACCCGGCCAAAGAACGGCGCACCAATCACGCCGCTGCGCAATTGCTCGATCAGCGCCCGCACCTGCGCCTGCCAGCGGAAGTTTTCGTGCACGGTCAGGCTCACGCCGCGCGCAGCGCAGGTTTCGATCATCAGCCGGGCATCGTCCAGGGTCGCGGCAAAGGGTTTCTGGCAGATGACGTCGACGCCGGCTTCTGCGCCCATCAGCACCAAGGGCTTGTGCGCCGAGGTCGGGGTGGCGATGTCGATAAAGTCCAGTTCAAGCTCCTCGAGCAGGGTCTGTGCGTCGGTGAAGGTCGCAGCCTGAGGCGCGTGGCGGGCGAAGTCGGCCAGGCGCGCAGGGTCCCGGTCGCACAGTGCGACGATCTCGACGCCCTTGATGTCTTGCCAGGCGCGCAGCTGATTGAGGGCAAAAAAACCGCAGCCGATCAACGCGCCGCGCAGGGGCTTGGTGTCCATTTCCTGTCTTCCTTTTTAGGGTTCTGGTGCGCCACACATAAAAAGACGCCCGGGGGCAGAGCCCACGGACGCCAAAAAAGCCTGCAACGAGTATGAATCAAGCGGCGTCGGCTTTGCGCACCGCATCGATCTTGAGCATGCGGGCGATGATCAGGTCCAGTTCCTTTTCCTCGAAGATCTTCTTCCAGTCGGGCTTGATGATCTGTTCGCGGCCGTATTCCATCGCGATCATGCAGGCGTCGGAGAACGGGTTGGTGCTGTTGAACGACACCGCCAGGGCGATCTGGATATGCCCGTAGAGCATGGCCTTGGCCGCCGCCTCCGGCACACCGATGCGGTTGATGGTTTCATCCAGCGCCTCTTT
The DNA here is from genome assembly GCF_056627435.1 of Pseudomonas sp. 2. Classification (NCBI taxonomy): domain Bacteria; kingdom Pseudomonadati; phylum Pseudomonadota; class Gammaproteobacteria; order Pseudomonadales; family Pseudomonadaceae; genus Pseudomonas; species Pseudomonas sp. 2. The sequence continues at coordinate 141,346 of NZ_JBWXNG010000005.1, read as the reverse complement.
CATGAAGCTGCCGACCATGCAGGCCACGGTTTCCACCAGGGTCGGCTCCAGGTAGGCCAGTTGCTTGACCGTGACCCAATGCACCACGCCGACCGGGCCGTACATCACGGCGATGATGTTGGCCAGCTCCGAACGCTGCTTGTCATTGCCGGATTCGAACGCCGCGCAGACATCCTGCACCGCGGCGTTGCCGCCGAAGGCATCGGCGTGTTCTTCCTTGGTATATCGCTCAAGGAACACCGAAGGATGGCAAGGGTGCGCCACGGCCTGGTGAATGCCTTCGCGCTGGGCCAACAGCCCGGCATAGGACGCCGCCGGGTCGAGGGTCAGCAGGATCGCGCCGTTTTTCATTTGCGGCACCACTTGCGCCGACACCGCCTCCAGCGCGACGTCCGGCACCGCCAGGATCACCACGTCGGCCTGTGGCACGACCTCGTTGGTCACCGACAGGCTGCGGCCAGCCTGAATGATCTGCTCCTGCGCCCTGGGCGAGTTTTCGCAGTACGTCACGCTGTAGTGGCTGCCCTGCAGGTTTCTGGAGATGCGCATGCCCATCTTGCCGCCGGCGCCCACAATCGCGATTTTCTTGAGTTCGTATGTCATGGGATTACTCCTCGGTTTGCCTTGCATTCAGGTAGTTCAGGTTGTGCCGGGTCCACTGGTCTTCCAGCGCGCAGGTGGTGGCCGCGTCCAGTTGCCAGGGGAGCCAGTGTTCGATGATCTGGTTGATCTGCCGGCTCGTGGGCCGAACCTTGCCGCGCATGTACGGGTAATCCAGCAAGCCCTCGCCCATCGGGCATCCGGCAAAGGTGAAGCCGACCCAGCCGTCGCGGCGGGAAAAGGCGAAATCCTTGACGTGCAGGTTGAGCACGCGCTCGGCCGTGGCGTCGATCACCGCGGTCGGGTTCTCCAGCGCGGCGACACAGTTGCCGGGGTCCAGGCAGATGCCCAGCCACGGGCTGTCGATGCGCTCGATCACCTCCAGCACGGTGCGCGTGGGCACTTGCTCGTAGGTTTCCAGCGCCAGCTTCACGTCCTGCTCGACGAAGCCCGGCAGCACCTTCTGCAGTAACTCGAACGCCTGGTCGGCCGTGGGTTTGAGGCTGTTGCTGTTGAACATGCTGCGCAACAGGCGCACGTCGAGCACCTCGGCCAGGCCCAGGTATTTGCGCAGATGCTCGGTCTCCAATCCCCGTGTGCCCAGTTCCAGCACCAGACCCAGCTCGTCGGCCTGGCGCTTGAGGTCGCGCAACTGGCCGATGTTCAGCGCCTCGATGCCCTTGTAATCGCAGATCTGGAACACCCGGGCGCCGAGTTCCGCGGTTTGCTGCAACATGGCCGACAAGTCCAGCGGATGGGGCACGCGCTCGCTGGCGCGCCAGAAGAATGAATAGGTACTCAGGCCGATTGCCATGCTGCGCCCTCCTTCCGGTTCGTGCTTGCCCGGTCGCACAGCTGTGCGGCTTCGTCGAGGATGCTGGCGAACGCCGCCGGATCGTGAGCGAAGCGCCCCAGAAACAGCCCGTCCACCTGCCCGCCCAACTGGCTGAGCAGGCCGGGGCCGGCGCTGCCGCCGTAGATCACCCTGACGCTGTCATCGGCCGTGGCTTCACGCAGTGCCTGGCAGACCTGACCGATGTAGTTGGCAGACGCTGGCGTGGCGGCACCGATGGCCCATTGCGGCTCGTAAGCCAGGATCAGCTCGCCGCGCAGCCCCTTGTGCCGGGCACTGGACAGCGAGGCATCCAGCTGTTGCAGACACACCTGCAGCGCTTGATCCACCGAACCGCGCGCCTCCTCACCCAGGCACAGCACCGGGGTGAGCCCGTTGCGCCAGGCGGCAGCGGTCTTGTCGGCAATCTGCCGATCGGTTTCGGCGAAGTAGCGGCGGCGTTCGGCGTGGCCGATTTCGACGACACGGCAACCCATTTCCCGCAGCATCAATGGGCTGACTTCACCGGTAAAAGCGCCTTCGTCCTCCCAGAACAGGTTTTGCGCGCCGACCCGGGCCAGGCCGTCGAACATTTCCAGCACAGGGGCCAGGGCCGGATAACTGGGGATCACGAACACTTCGATGGCGCCGCTGCGCACGTCGGCGTGAGCGGCCAATTGCGCGGCGATGGCCTGGCACCAGTCGAGCGTACGCCGATAGCCGAAGTACATTTTCAGGCTGACGCCCAAGGTGACGACGGGCGCGCTCATCGGGCGCTGACCCGCTCGTAATCGGTCAGCGTCTGCACCTTCTGCGCCGACGCCGACTGCTCGTCGAAGCGGTAGGTCAGCCACTCCTTGAGCAGACGCCGGGCCAGCTCCAGGCCGATCACTCGCTGGCCGAAGGTCAACACCTGGGAGTTGTTGCTCAGCACTGCCCGTTCCACCGAAAAACTGTCATGGGCCGTGACCGCGCGCACACCGGGCACCTTGTTGGCGGAAATTGCCATGCCCAGGCCAGTGCCGCAGATCAGCAGCGCCCGATCAGCCTGGCCCGAGGCGATCTTCTCCGCGGCCGCGATCGCTACCAGCGGATAGGCGGTGTGGCTCTGGCTGTCGACACCGACATCTTCCACCAGCTCGATATCGGGCAAGGCCAGCAGGTCGCGCTTGAGGGCTTCCTTGTATTCGTAACCGGCGTCATCGGCGCCGATGACAATGCGCAGTGGGTCATTCATGAACGGTCTCCTCGACTCGACGGGGTGCCATGGCGCCAGCCCGCAGGACCGGCTCGATGGCATTGATGATCAGCGATAGCGATGAGGCGCCGGCATCCGGCGTGCCGAGGCTTTTTTCCGCCAGTGGGCGGGCTCGGCCGATGCGCGGGCGCAGCTCGGCGGTGGCGGCTGCGGCGTCGCTGGCGACCTGCGCCGCCCGTTGCCAGGCCTCATGCAGTTCCAGACCCTGCCCCGCGGCCTGAGTCAGCGCAGCGCTGAACGGCACCAGCACATCGACCATGGTCTTGTCGCCCACCTGCGCCTTGCCAAAATGCTGGATGCCGTCGCTGGCGCGGCGCATGCCTTCGGCCACTGACAGGGCATCAGGATCCTGTCGATCGCCCAGCGCGGTACCCAGAGCGGTCAACAACACGCCCCAGAGCGCGCCCGAGGTGCCACCCGCCTGGTCGGCCCAGGCATCGGCGGCCATGCGCAGCAGCGTTCCGGCGCCCGCATTGAGCGCCAGGACTTCACGGCCTTTGGCGACTGCCGCGATGACCCCGCGCTGCATGCCGATGCCGTGATCACCATCGCCGGCCACCGCATCGATGCGGCCCAACTCGTCAACCTGTTTGATCACCACCTGCTGCGCTGCTTCCAGCGCCTGCAGGACACAGTGGGCGCTGCGCCGGGATTTGACGCTGGCCGCAGGGATGACCAATTCGTCAAACACCTGACTATCAGCCTCGGCCTGCTGCGCATCGAGGGCCATAACGCCCTTGCGGTAGGCCGGGGTCGATGCCGGAGCGCGCCAGAATCCTTCAAGCTCGGCGTCGAGCCAGCACAGGGTCAGGGACAACCCGGCCATGTCGAAACTGGTGACCAGCTCGCCGACCTCAGGCTCGACCACGGTCAAACCGGCGGCGTCGAGCAGTTGAGCGACGCGCCGGTACAGCACGAAGAGTTCTTCGTACTTGACGCTGCCCAGGCCATTGAGGATCACCGCCACCCGCTGCCCCGCCACCTGGGTCACGCCTGCTGGCAATTCCGCGAGCAACGAGGACACCAGAATGTTCGCCAGTTCATCGGCGCTGGGCACCGGGCCCTCGTCGATGCCCGGTTCGCCATGGATGCCCATGCCCAGGGCCATCTTGCCTTGCGGCACCTCGAACAACGGATGATCGGCACCGGGCAAGGTGCAGCCGGAGAACGCCACGCCCAACGAGCGGGTGCGGGCGTTGGCATGGCGGGCGATGCGCACCACCTCATTGAAGTCATAACCCGCTTCGCAGGCGGCGGCGGCCGTCTTGAACACCACCAGATCGCCGGCGATGCCTCGGCGTTTGTGCAGTTCGTCCCGCGAGGCGCTGGAGATGTCGTCGGTCACCGCAATGACTTCGCAGGCGATGCCTTCGGCGTTGAGCCGATCCCGCGCCAGGCCGAAATGCAGCACGTCGCCGGCGTAGTTGCCATAGCCCAGCAGCACGCCGCCGCCCTTGTGCGCCGCCCGGGCCACGCTGTAGATCTGTTGCGCCGAAGGTGAGGCGAACAGGTTGCCCATCACCGCGCCATGGGCCAGGCCCTGGCCGACCAGCCCGGCGAACGCTGGGTAGTGGCCGGAGCCGCCGCCGATGACCAGCGCCACCTCTGCCGCCTTGCACTGGGTACTGCGCAGCACGCCACCGGGCACCTGGCGCACTTTGTCGCGGTGGGCGGCGACGAAGCCCTCCACCAGTTCGCTGGCGAAATCTGCAGGTTGGTTGAACAAACGGGTCATTTCTTATTCTCCCTGGAGGACCTGTTGCGAGACGGCTTTGGCGGCGGGCTCGACCACCCGGCGACGGGTGCCCAGCGCGAGCATGAGGACGGCCGACATCAGCATCAGGCCGCCGACCACGAACATCGGCACCATGTAGCCGCCGGTGGACTCCTTGAGCGCGCCGGTCACAAAGCCCGCCGAAAACCCGGCGACGTTGCCCACGGTGTTGATCAGGGCGACGGCCGCAGCGGCCGAGGCGCCGGTGAGGAACTGGGTCGGCAGCGTCCAGAAATTGGGCAGCGCGGCGAAGATCGAGCAGGCGGTGATGGTCACCACGGCCACGGTCGCAGTCGGTGAGCCCATGGCCAGCGCCAGTGGAATGCTCACTGCGCCGGTCAGTGCTGGTAGCGCGATGTGCCAGGTCCGGCAGCCGCGACGGGTTGCGTCCCGGGACCACAGGTACAGCGCCACTGCTGCGGGCAGGTAGGGAATCGCCGTAATCAGCCCCTTCTCGAACACGGTGAAGGTGGTGCCGAACTGCGACTGGAAGCCGCCGATGATGGTGGGCAGGAAGAACGACAGCGCGTACAGCCCGTAGATGAAACCGAAGTAGATCAGGCACAGGACCCAGACCCGACCGTTGAGCATGGCCGCACCGACACTCAGGTGGTGCTTGCTGTGGCGCGCCTGGCCCTGCTCGCGATCGAGCTCATCGACCAGCCAGGCTTTCTCCTCGGCGCTCAGCCACTTGGCCTGGCGCGGATGATCGACCAGGTAATACCAGGCCATGACCCCGACCGCGATGGCCGGCAGCGACACGCCGAGAAACATCACCCGCCAGCCCGACAGCCCGAACAACCCGTCGTGGCCGATCAGCCACGCGGCCAGCGGCGCACCGATGACGATGGTCAGCGGCTGCGCAAGATAGAACAACGCAAGGATCTTGCTGCGATAGCGCGCCGGCACCCACAGGCTCAGAAACAGGATCGCGCCGGGAAAGAACCCCGCCTCGGCGATGCCCAGCAACAGGCGCAGTGCATACAGGCCTTCGACGCTGCTGACCCAGGTGAACAGCAACGACACCACGCCCCACGAAACCATGATCCGCGCCAGCCACTTGCGCGCGCCGAACTTGTGCAAGGCCAGGTTGCTCGGCACTTCCAGCAGGATGTAGCCGATGAAGAAGATCCCTGACGCCAGCCCGAACTGAGCGATGGTCAGGCCCAGGTCCTGGGTCATGCCATTGGGCCCGGCAAAGGAGATCGCCGTGCGGTCGAGAAAATTGATGAAGAACATGAGTGCCACGAACGGCACCAGGCGGATGGAAACCTTGCGGATGGCCGATTGCTCGACCGGGGATGCGGAGCTGTCATGCATGGCGATTCTCCGGCTCATCGACAGGCCCCGGAGGACTGGTGTGATGAGGTGATTTTCTTATTAGGGCCGCTCAAAGGCAGCGACCCAGACCTTGGCTTGGCGTCGCAGGGCAAACGTTAAGCTTGAGCAACGTTCTATCACGGCATTTTTCATTTGTATACTGTGGTGATGGTATGATCTCTATACAACCTAAAATCACGCACGGCATAACCGCCAGGACGGCCCGGCTTATGGGCTGTTCTGGCGGTTCTTACCGTTCATCGAAATTGAAAAGGTACAGCCCAAGCGCGTTAGCGGCCGCTCACTGCGCTGGCGAACGATGCCAGCGTATCTGACTGACGCCGGAGCGCTCCGCCGTCTGCACCATCGAATGGTAACTGCCCTGCCATTCGCTGCCCGAAACGCCCAGCTGCGCGCCGGAATGAATCAGGGCGTAATACACCGCATCGTGGGAGCACAGGGTGTCGTCATGACATTCCAGCGCCCGTTCGCAGCCTTCGAAGGTATAGAAAATCGTAAAGCCCATGACACACCTCCATTCCGAGGATGATCCTGAACGAGGCGATCATAGCGCTTGAGCTGCCGGGCAGAATGGCGGGCCGGTCATTTTCACTGGCTTTGCGGGCCAGGCGACGGAAACCCTGCGTTGTGCCTTATGATGTCAGCCGGTCATGCCGGTCGCGTCTGCGGCGGGTTTGCGATTCACTTCAATCACGAGATGCCTATGTCCAGCGAAAACGTTGTCTTCACGCCCGATCCCGATGCCGACTCCATTTCCTCCGATGTCGCCGGTTTCGCCGGCATTCTGGTCTCGACCCAAGTCCCGACCCGCGCCGATGGCAGCCTGGAACTGGGCGACATCACCCTGCAGAGCGAATGCACGCTGCAGGCGCTGAAAGTGGCGCTGGAACGTGCGGGCAGTTCGATGGACCGGGTCATGCACCTGACCATCTACCTGACCGACATGGCCGACCGCGCCGCATTCAACGAAGTCTACAAACGCTTCTTCGCCAAACCCTGGCCGGTGCGTGCTGCTGTCGGCGTCTCCGCGCTGGCGGTCGAGGGCATGCGCGTGGAAGTGACGGCGATGGCGGCCAAAGGCTGATTTTTCTGCACTACCGCTAACTTGCGAAGCGCATACCTGTGGGAGCCGGCTTGCTGGCGAAAGCGTTGTGTCAGCCGCTATAGATGTTGCTGAATTCCCGCATTCGCCAGCAAGCCGGCTCCCACGGCCTTCGGCCAGAAGCAGCGATGCGCAGCTCACTGGGTCGCCCACCGGGCAGCCCAGGGATGTCGCGGGGTTGATTCACCGGTACAATGCGCGCCTTGACCGTGACGACCCTGACTAGAAAAACATGTCCCTACCCAAGCATCACCTGGAATTGCTCAGCCCTGCCCGCGATGTAAGCATCGCGCGCGAGGCAATCCTGCACGGCGCCGACGCTATTTACATCGGCGGCCCGAGCTTCGGCGCGCGGCACAACGCGGCCAACGAAGTCAGCGATATCGCTGAACTGGTGGAATTCGCCCACCGCTATCACGCGCGGGTGTTCACCACCATCAACACCATCCTGCACGACAACGAGCTGGAGCCGGCGCGCAAGCTGATCCACCAGCTGTACGACGCCGGCGTCGACGCGCTGATCGTTCAGGATCTGGGCGTCATGGAACTGGACATCCCGCCGATCGAGTTGCATGCCAGTACCCAGACCGACATCCGCACGCTTGAGCGGGCGAAATTTCTCGATCAGGCCGGTTTCTCCCAGCTGGTGCTGGCCCGCGAGCTGAATCTGCAGGAAATCCGCAGCATCGCCGACCAGACCGATGCCGCCATCGAGTTCTTCATCCACGGCGCCCTGTGCGTGGCCTTCTCCGGCCAGTGCAACATTTCCCACGCCCAGACTGGCCGCAGCGCCAACCGTGGCGACTGCTCCCAGGCCTGCCGCCTGCCCTACACGCTCAAGGACGATCAGGGCCGCGTCGTGGCCTTCGAGAAACACCTGCTGTCGATGAAGGACAACAACCAGAGCGCCAACATCCGCGCCCTGGTCGAAGCCGGCGTGCGCTCGTTCAAGATCGAAGGCCGCTACAAGGACATGGGCTATGTGAAGAACATCACGGCCTATTACCGCCAGCGCCTGGACGACGTGCTCGAAGACCGCCCGGACCTGGCCCGCGCCTCCAGCGGCCGTACCGCGCACTTCTTCGTGCCGGACCCGGAAAAGACCTTCCACCGGGGCAGTACCGATTACTTCGTCACCGACCGCAAGATCGACATCGGCGCCTTCGACACCCCGACCTTCACCGGCCTGCCGGTGGGCGTGGTGGAAAAAGTCGGCAAGCGCGACCTGCAAGTGGTCACCCACGAGCCGCTGTCCAACGGTGACGGCCTGAACGTGCTGATCAAACGTGAAGTCGTGGGTTTCCGCGCCAACGTCGCCGAGCCCAAAGGCGAGTTCGACGAAGAGGGCGAGAAACGCTATCGCTACCGCGTCGAACCCAACGAGATGCCGGCCGACCTGTACAAGGTACGCCCGAACCACCCGCTGAGCCGCAACCTCGATCACAACTGGCAGCAGGCCCTGCTCAAGACCTCCGCCGAACGCCGCATCGGCGTGAGCTGGCAGGCCACCCTGCGTGAGGAACGTCTGGATCTGACGGTCACCAGCGAAGAAGGCATCAGTGCCAGCGTGGCGCTGGATGGCCCGTTCGGTGCCGCCAACAAGCCGGAACAGGCGCTGGAGCAACTGCGCGATCTGCTGGGCCAACTCGGTACCACCCAGTACCACGCCACCGATGTGAAGCTGGACGCGCCGCAGGCGTTCTTCATCCCCAACTCGCAACTCAAGGCCCTGCGCCGCGAAGTGATCGAAGCCCTGACCGCCGCCCGTGTCGCCGCCCATCCGCGCGGTGGACGCAAGGCCGAGACCAGCCCGCCGCCGGTCTACCCCGAGTCGCACCTGTCGTTCCTGGCCAACGTCTACAACCAGAAAGCCCGTGACTTCTATCATCGTCATGGCGTGCAACTGATCGACGCGGCGTACGAGGCCCACGAAGAACCGGGCGAAGTGCCGGTGATGATCACCAAGCACTGCCTGCGTTTTTCCTTCAACCTGTGCCCGAAACAGGCCAAGGGCGTCACCGGCGTGAAAACCAAGGTGGCGCCGATGCAGCTGATTCAAGGCGATGAAGTCCTGACCCTGAAATTCGACTGCAAGCCGTGCGAAATGCACATCATCGGCAAGATGAAAGGCCACATCCTCAGCTCGCCACAACCGGGCAGCGCGCCGGTGGTGGGCCACATCAGCCCGGCCGACCTGCTCAAGACCATCCCACGGGCGCCGCATTGAGTCGTTGATTCAATTCACAACTCGTAGCAGCACGGCTTGCCGGCGGGAGCGTTCTCAAGATCGCCCCGCGGGCAAGCCCTGCTGCTACGTGTCCAATACCGCCCCCACAACGACGGCCGCAGGCCTGATTGCGACCCGCCTGCGCCAACCCATGGCAAGCCGCTGAAACTCCACGCTATAACAGGCGCCCTTGTGCCACTGGAGCCTTGTCCATGACTGTCGAGTTTCGCCCGGCCACACCGCAGGATGCGCGGGAGATCGCCCGCCTGTTTCAGATCACCTCCGAAGGCGCGTCCGATTACATCTGGAGCCAGTTGGCAGAACCGGGAGAGGAACTGCTGGAAGTGGGCACCCGGCGTTATGCCCGGGAAGATGTGGATTTTTCCTACCAGAATTGCCTGATTGCCGAGTCGCAAGGCTCGGTCATCGGGATGATGCACAGCTACGCCATGCGCGAGGATCCGCAGCCATCGCCGGTCACCGACCCGGTGCTGGCGCCTTATGCCGATATGGAGGTGCCGGACACGCTCTACATTTCCAGCCTGGCCCTGCATGAAGGCTGGCGCAACAAAGGGTTGGGGCTGAAGTTTCTCGAACGTGCGCAATCGCGGGCCAATCAGATGGGGCTAAAAGGATTGAGCCTGATCGATTACGCCGCCAACACCGGTGCCCGGCGCTTTTATGAGCGCCATGGGTTTGCGGTGATCAAGACGTGTCAGATCACGCCGCATCCGATGATTCGGGTGACCGGCGAGGCGTATCTGATGCAGCGGTTGTCATTGCGCGGTTGAGCGTCCCGTTGCAGCACGGCTTGCCGGCGGCCGCCCTCAAGGTCGCACAGTCCTCAAGATCGCTCCCGCGGGCAAGCCCGGCTGCTACGGGAGGCTGATCGTTGCGTACAGAGGGGTTGGTGTTCAGATGGTCAACGTCGGGCAAGCTCATGCCGGGTGCAGCCTTCGTAATACACCTGCCTCACGCTTTCCGGGCGCATGCGCGAGGGGCTGTCGTAGGTCTGCTCGGTGATCCCCAGGGCGCTCATGCGCATCCACTGCTGGGGAAAGCGTCGGGCCTGCATCTTGTTTCGTGCGCCGTACAGGGTCAGCCCCGACAGTTTGTACTGCTGCGCCGTGGCAGCGACCCCGGCGCCCCAGGTGCACAGGTCGCGCTCATGGCTGGAAAGATCCCTTGCAAACGTGAGGGATGAGGCGCCCGCCAACCCACAGAACAGCAACACGACCTTGATAGTTTGCATGCAGATCCTTGCCTAACTATTTGATAGGTGGTGGATTGTGCAGAGATGGCCGTGCGCGAGGGGCCAGTATAATGCCGCCTTTTCAGCCCAGCCGACCAACGGCGCAGCCGGCCGAAAAAAACATGCACAGTCTCATGACAAACAGGCAACGCAAGGCCGCGCCGCCTGCTACCGTGTAGAAGTTGGAGGTGAACCTTATCGCTCGCGAACCTGTCGATAGTTGCACCTCTGGCCAGGTCTGTCGGCATCTTCACGCGGCGGGCCCGTCAGGTTGGCCTTATTTTCTGAAGGACCGTCCATGATCCCAATTCAACGCATCGCCTGGCTCAAAGCATGGGGCGCCCATGGCTTCACGGCCACCGGCGTCGTGCTCGCTTTCCTCGCCACCATCGCCCTGCTCGACAACCAGCCCAAGGCCTGCCTGCTATGGCTGGGCATCGCCCTGATCGTGGACGGCGTGGACGGCTCGCTGGCACGCAAGGTCAACGTGCAGTCGGTGCTGCCCAATTTCGACGGTTCGGTGCTGGACCTGGTGATCGACTACCTGACCTACGTGTTCATCCCGGCACTGTTCATGTACCGCTACATCCCGCTGCCTGACTACACCTTGCTGCTAAGCGTGTCGATCATCCTGGTGTCGTCGCTGTTCTGCTTCTGCAACGTGGAGATGAAGAGCAAGGACAACTATTTCCAGGGTTTCCCGGCGGCCTGGAACGTGGTCGTGCTGTGCGTCTACATCCTCTCGCCCGCGCCGTGGCTGACCTTCATCACGGTGATCTGCCTGGCGCTTTTGACCGTGACCCGGATGAAGTTCCTCCACCCGTTTCGCGTGCGCCGCTTCATGCCGATCAACATCGCCGTGACCAGCATCTGGTTTCTGTGCAGTTTCCTGCTGGTGCTCAACCACCCGTATAACGGCACCTTCGTGCTGTGGGTGTGGCTGGCGATGTCGGCGTATTTCCTTGGGATCTGCATCTGGCGCACGTCCCTGGAGTGGATCGACAAGGCGCGGTTTTAAAAGCCTCGGGTTGTGATCCACCTGTAGGAGCGAATTCATTCGCGAACAATCGTTCTGGCGACATTGCAGCATCGCCTGACAGGCCGCTTCGCGAATGAATTCGCTCCTACAGGGTGGACCGCGTCCGCAGGATTTTCAGTGGTGTCCACGACTTTCCATGGCGGCCAGATACGCCCACGGATAAATCCCGCGCTGGTGCCCGTCGCTGAACACCAGTTGCACGCCGTAGCCCTGGGGATGCACTTCCAGCAACCTCACCGTAGACGCCACCACCGGCGTCATCCCCCGCAACCTGAACGCCCGACATTGCGAACACGGGCACTGCTGGCGCAGCAGCACATGATCGAGTTGCTGTTCTCGGCCATCCTGCCAACTCAATCGTAATGACTGACGCTCGCGGGAGTTGCCGATGGAAACAGGCGCCGCGTTCATGGCAACTGCCCCAGCGCAATGCGCACGGCCTTGCGCACTTCCGGATCGGCGTCGTGCTCAAGCTGCAGCAACGCAGGCCGGGCCGCCTTGTCGCGCAACTCACCCAAGGCCAGCGCCGCTTCCTTGCGCAAGTTGCTGATGCTGTGGTTCAGCGTTTCGATCAACGGCGCCAACGCATCGGGATGGCGCAGCCGCCCCAGGCTGCGGGCCGCGCGCAGCCGCACCTGCCAGTATTCATCGGCCAGCGCGTCGATCAAGGCCGGGCCGGCCTGAAGTTGCCCGACCTTGCCCAGGGTCGTCGCGGCCTCTTCACGCACCTGCCAGACGCCGTCCTGCAACGCCCGTGACAACGCCGGCAACACGCTCGCATCAGTGGCCAGCCCCAGGGCACCGGTCGCCGACCGGCGCACCTCGCTGTCCGGATCCTGGCTGGCCAGATTGGCCAGCGCATCCAGCGCGTCGGTGTTCTTCAGCCAGCCGAGCACGCCCACCGCCTCACGCCGCACTTCTGCGCTGCCATCCTCAAGCGCAGCAAGAGCCGCTGGCGCTGCCTCATCCAGACGCAATTCACGCAAGGCGCGAAACGCTGCGATGCGCACGCCCACGCTTTCATGGGCCGTCCACGGCAGGATCACCCTGCCCGCCTCCGGTGTTTTCAGCACGCTCAGGCTCTGGGCCGCCGCCTCGCGCACTGACGTAGCGGGATCGGTCAGCGCCTCACACAGGGCCTGCACCACCTCGGGTTCTTCCCAGGCTTCCAGCAATGCCGCCGCCTGGGCGCGCACCGGCTCGGCCGGGTCGCGGGCCAGCCGGTCGACCAGCCAGAGCAGGCCGTCCGGCTCTTCCAGGTCGGCCAGATCGATCAGGGCGATGCGCCGCACACCCGGGTCGGGGTCCTCAAGGCGCGGTTTGAGCGCGAGGATGTCCGGGTGGTCGATGTCATCAAGGTTGCAGGTCAGGTCAGTCATAGGGGCACTCATAAAGCCAGTCGCAGTCCGTCGTGTTCATGGGGAAGCCCAAGCGGATTCAGGCGCGGCAGTTGCCCGCCGTTCTCGTGGTGCAGCAATTCCAGGCAGTGGCGTTTGAGCCGGGCGAAGGCCGGGCTGGTCAGCAGCTCGGTGTTCCGCGGCCTTGGGAAATCCAGGCGCAGATCTTCGATGAAGCGTCCAGGCCGGGAGCTCATCACCAGAATCCGGTCGGCCAGGAACAGCGCCTCGTCGATGTCGTGGGTGACGAACACCACGGTGGTGCGAATCCGCGTCCAGATGTCCAGCAGCAACGCCTGCATCTTCATGCGGGTCAGCGCATCCAGTGCGCCAAAGGGTTCGTCCATCAGCAGCAGCCGTGGGTGGTTGATCAGCACCCGGGCGATCTCCACCCGCTGCTGCATGCCGCCAGACAACTGATTGGGCCAGTGCCCGGCAAAGCCTTCCAGGCCCACCAGCGCGAGCATTTCATCGGCCTCGGCCAGCCGTTGCGCTTTGCTCACGCCGCTCATCTTCAGGCCGAACGCGACGTTCTCGCGCACCGTGCGCCAGGGAAACAGCGTGTGTTGCTGAAACACCATGCCGCGCTGTGGCGAGGGCCCCTGGACGTCGGCGCCATCGACCTGCAGGCGGCCTGCCGCCGGCTGAAGATGCCCCGCCAAGGCGCCGAGCAAGGTGGACTTGCCGCAGCCCGAAGGGCCGAGAATGCAGACGAACTGGCCGGATTCGATCTGGCAGTCGAGCCCCTGCACCGCCTCAAACGCGGCTTGCCCTTCGCCCAGGCGGATGGAAATGCCGCGCACGTCGATGCGCCCGCCAGGGCTGGTGTTCATGTTCATCAGGCGTTTCCTCGTGGTCGGTGCCAGGGCGTGAGCAACAGTCCCAGACGTTTGATCAACAGGCTGCTGCCCATGCCCAACAGGCCGATCAGCAGCATGCCGACGACGATGTCCGGGTAGTTCTGGATGGTGTACGACTCCCAGGTGTAGTAACCGATGCCGAACTGCCCGGAAATCATCTCGGCGGTCACCAGACAGAACCAGGATGTGCCCATGCCAATGGCAAGCCCGGTGATGATCCCGGGCGCAGCGCCGGGCAGGATCACTTCCCGCAGGATCGCGCCCTTGCCCGCGCCCAGGCTGCTGGCCGAGGCGATCAGGCGCCGGTCGACGCCCTCCACGCCGTGCACGGTGTTGAGCAGGATCGGAAACAGCGCGCCGGTGAAGGTGATGAACACCATCGACAACTCCGACGACGGAAACATCAGGATCGCCAGCGGAATCCACGCCACCGCCGGGATCGGTCGCAGCATCTCCAGCGGCGGCAGGAGCAAGTCTTCGGCCCAACGCGAACGGCCAATGACCACGCCCAGCCCCACGCCGACCACCACCGCCGCCAGATACCCGGCGAATACCCGGCCGAGGCTGGCGCTCAGGTGCTGCAGCAGGCGGCCGGAATCCAGCAGGTTCAGCGCCGCCTGCGCCACGGCCAGCGGGGTGGGTACGTTGCCGAAGGTCACCAGCAACAGGTTCCAGTGCTGGCTGGCCGCCAGCTGCCAGAAGCCGAGGCAAATCAGCAGAGAGGCGGCTCTGGGCAGTAGGCGAAGGGTTTGACTGGGCATCATCATTGGCTCCTGAGCGACTCAGCGGCTGGCAACCGCCACGTGGGCGCTGGCGTCATTGAAATCCAGCACCTTGCCGCCCTGGGCCTGGGCGAACTGCTGCGCCTGGCCTTTGAGCAGGAAGGCGTTCAGCCGCCCTTTGCTGTCGGAAGCGAACCACGCCTGGCTGGCCAGCAGCTTGATGCCGCTGTCTTCGGCCTGGGCGTACACCGCACGAATGTCCTTGCCGTCCTTTTTCAGGGCTTGCAGTGCGGTGAAAGCGTTTTCGGCGGAGGCGTAATGGCGGACCTTGGGCTCGCCCTTGACCCAGATTTCTGCGACATGGCCGAACTCGGTGATCGGCTTGCCAGTCAGCGCATCGTCAGCCTTGAGCGGGGACTGCGCGTAGTTGGCCAGCTGTGCGTTGTAGTCCAGATTTGCAGCCTTGTACGCCGCACGAATGTACTGGTCGTCGATGAAGGTGTTCAGGTCCAGCCCGCGATCGGCCTTCTTCAGCAGTTTAAGGGTATCGATGGCGGTGCCGACCGCCTGGCGGTATTCGGGTTTCCAGGTCTGGTCGCGGGTCTGCAGGCCCAGCGGCCCGTGGAACAGGTAGTTCACCTCGGCTTCGACGCCAGTGACCTTCTCGATCAGCTCGCTGTATTTCTCAGGCTCTGCGGCCAGCAGCTGGCTGGCTTCGATGCCGGCGCGCAGGTACGCCACCACCACTTCCGGGTACTGCCGGGCGTAGCTTTCGTCCACCAGCGCGCCATGCAGGGTCGGCGCGTTGGCCTGGGAGCCGTCGTAGATCTTGCGGGCGAAGCCTCGGTTGGGGAACAGCTCGGCGAACGGCACGAAGTCGGCGTGAGCGTCGATCTTGTTGGCTTGCAGCGCCGAGCCTGCCACTTCCGGCGCCTGAGCGATGATGTTCACATCCTTGAGCGGGTCCCAGCCCTGGGCGGCTACCGCACGCAGCAGCATGCCGTGGGCCGTGGAAGCGAACGGCACGGAAATGGTCTTGCCCTTGAGATCGGCCAGCGACTGCGCGCTGGAATCGGCCGGCACGACAATGCCGTTGCCACTGCCCTTGATGTTGCCCGACAGCACGCTGATGAACAGGCTGTGCTTGCCCGCGCCTTCGAAAGCCACGCCGTTGAAGGCGCCAGGGAAATCGGCCATGGCGCCGAAGTCGAGTTTGCCGGCGACCATTTCATTGGTCAGCGGCGCGCCGCTGGTGAAGTTCTTCCACTGGATGTCGTAGGTCGCATCCTTGTACTTGCCGTCGTGGGGCAGGTATTTGTCCAGCAGGCCCAGCTCACGGATCAACAACCCGCCAGCGGCGCAGTTGATGGTGGTGTCCTGGGTGCCGATGGCGATGCGGATGGTCTGGGCCTGGGCCGACAGGCTCAGGGTCGCCAGCACGAGGCTGGCCAAAGTGGCGCGCAATAGCATGGGTGTCTCCCCTTGAATCAAGATAATAGAGTCGTCTGCGCCGCGATCAGGCGCGGTGGGAAACGAGGGGGTAAGGCTCGGGCGTCCGGGGTGTCCGGATGGCTTTGGAAAACTGCAAACATCACCTGCAGGCCTTCGTTTGCTCGCGAAAGCACACGTTCTGACAAATCGAACTGCCTGCCATGACGCATTCGCGAGCAAGCTCGCTCCCACAGGGTTGGGTATCAGCGCAGCAGGTACGGAATTTCGACCTTGACCGCGCCGGTGGGGCAGTCTTTTTCACAGGGCATGCAATACCAGCATTCGTCGAAGGCCATGTAGGCCTTTTGCGTCGCCGGATTGATCGCCAGAAGGTCCATCGGGCACACCTCGACACAGACCGTGCAGCCTTTTTCGGCGATGCACTTGTCTTCGTCGATGGTCACCGGAGCGTTGGAGCGGAAGAACACTTCCTGGGGCTGGTAGGCCATTTCACGGATTCCTTGGCGCGTATCGCGCTCTCTCTTTTCAATGCACTGCTGTAACAGGTTCAGGCGGCGTCGACAGACACCCGCAGGCGGTCATAGGCCTGCATTTCATCGGCATCCAGGGCGACGATGTAGGGCTCCACCGGCTTCTTGAAACTGACCATCTGCCCGTTTTCGTCCTTTTTCAGGTGGCAGTGGCAGAACCAGTCGCGATCATTGCGCAGCGGGTGGTCGACCCGGTGGTGATACAGGCCCCAGCGGCTCTCGGCGCGGTACAGCGAAGCTCGGGCGGCCATTTCTGCGCAGTCGCGAATCACGCTGACTTCCATCGCCCGCATCAATTCGTGAGCGTTGTTGGCTTTGAGCTGATCCAGGTCGCGCTCGATGTCGCTGAAGCGCTGCAGGCCGATCTGCATCTTCTTGGTCACTTTCGGCGGCTGCAGGTAGTCATTCACGAACCTGCGCAGCTTGTACTCGACCTGGGCCGGCGGCAGACCGTGCTCACGGTCCAGCGGCGCATAGACCCGCGCCTGCTCGCGTTCGATCTGCCCGGCATCGAGCTCGGTGAAGCCGCGCGCGGCCACATAGTCGGCGGCGTTGTTGCCGGCGAACCAGCCATAGGTGAACGCGCCAAGCATGTAGTTGTGCGGCACGGCGGCCATGTCACCGGCGGAATACAGGCCCTTGACCGAGGTCTCGGCACGTTCGTTGACCCACACCCCCGAGGCCGAATGGCCGCTGCAGAAGCCGATTTCCGAGATGTGCATTTCCACCATCTGGCTGCGGTAATCGGTGCCGCGATTGGCGTGAAACTGGCCGCGGCTGGGGCGTTCGTTGCTGTGCAGGATTTCTTCGATGTTCTGGATGGTTTCCTCGGCCAGGTGATCGAGTTTGAGGAACACCGGGCCGTTGCCGCTTTCCAGCTCCTGATGAAACTCCCACATCATCTGGCCGCTCCAGTAGTCGCACTCGATGAAGCGTTCGCCCTTGTTGTTCGCCGTGTAGCCGCCCAACGGGCCGGTGACGTAGGCGCAGGCCGGGCCGTTGTAGTCCTTGATCAGCGGGTTGATCTGGAAGCATTCCAGGTTCGCAAGCTCGGCGCCGGCGTGATAGGCCATGGCGTAGCCGTCGCCGGCGTTGGTGGGGTTCTCGTAGGTGCCCATCAGGTAGCCGGACGCCGGCAAACCCAGGCGCCCCGCCGCACCACAGGCCAGGATCACCGCCTTGGCCTTGATCACATGGAAGTCCGCCGTGCGGCAGTCGAAGCCCATCACGCCGTTGACCGCGCCCTCGGCATCAGTCAGCAACCGGGTGCAGACCACGCGGTTGGTGATGCTCACCCGAGCCCGCTTCAACTGGCGATACAGGACTTTCTTGATGTCGTGGCCTTCGGGCATCGGCAGCACGTAGGCGCCCATGTGGTGGACCTTCTTCACCGCGTAGTCGCCGGTTTCGTCCTTCTCGAACTTCACGCCCCAGCGGTCCAATTGCTCGATGGTCTCGTAGCTGTGGGTCGCGTAGGCGTACACCGCGGCCTGGTTGACGATGCCGTCGTTGGCGATGGTGATTTCCTTGGTGTACTGCTCAGGGGTGGCGTGGCCCGGAATCACCGCATTGTTCAGGCCGTCCATGCCCATGCTGATCGCGCCGCTGCGCTTGACGTTGGCCTTGTCGATCAGCAGCACCTTCAGATCGCGATTGCGCTCCTTGGCCTTGATCGCAGCCATGGGCCCGGCAGTGCCGCCGCCGATCACCACGATGTCGTATTCCTGTTCAAGGGTCTGGCGTGTCATGGCTGAGCCTCTCGATGACGGTCGATCCGCAAGCGGTACTGGAACGCATCGCCACGGTAGTAAAGGTGTTCGAAATCCACGGGCTGGCCGTCTGCGGTGTGGGTCAGACGCTCGATGCGCATGATCGGCGAGCCCGCCTCTACGTTCAGTGCCTGGGTCAGGTCGTCGTCGGCCAGCACGGCGTCGATGGCCAGATCCGCGTGGCCGAGGGACAGGCCGCAGTCGTTTTCCAGGATCAGAAAGATGTCGCGGGTCACCAGATCGGCGTTCTGCAAGCGCTCGCCCAAGTGGCCGGGCAACCAGGTCACTTCCAGCGAGACGGGCTCGCGGTTGATCAGGCGCACCCGCTTGATCTGGGTCACGGTGTCGCCTTCGGCAATGTTCAGGCGCTGGGCGACGAGCTTGTCGGCAGGCACGAAGCGCAGGCTGCGCAAGCGGTTGATCACCTCGAAACCGCGCCCGGTCATGGATTCGGCCAGGCCTTGCAGGGTGCTGACGTTCTGGAACGCCTTGGGCTTGGAGACGAAGGTGCCCTTGCCGTGAATCTTGAAAATCAGCCCTTCTTTCTGCAGATCGCCCAGCGCCTGGCGCACGGTGATGCGGCTGACCTTGAACATGGCGCCCAGCTCGCTCTCCGATGGCATGCGGCTGTTCTGCGCATATTCGCCATCGAGAATGCGTGCGCGCAGCAGATCACGCAGCTGAGTGTGCAGCGGCACGCTGGAAACGGATGAAAGGCTTGTGGCGGAATCGGTCATTGCGATCACTTGTTATAACGAGTTATGACCTGATCTTAATGAGCCTAAGCTGCGGCTGGGAAATATCGTTTGGATATAAGGTTATGGCTGCGTTTTCCGACGCTTTGCGTTTGACTCTGGCCGAAGGCCGTGGGAGCCGGCTTGCTGGCGAATACGGGGTGTCAGTCAATGATGTGTTGCCTGACACCCTGTATTCGCCAGCAAGCCGGCTCCCACATGAATTGCGCCGCTTTTGAGGTTATGCGCTGTAAGTCAGCGGCAACTGCGTCGTCGACTTGATCTGCTCCATGGCGAAGCTGGAACTGATATCGGTGATCCCCGACAGCTGGATCAGCTTCTTGTACACCGCGTCATACCCGGCAATGTCGGGCACCACGATGCGCAGCATGTAGTCGGTGTCCCCCGCCATGCGGTAGCACTCCACCACTTCGGGCAGGGTCGCGATCAGCTCGTGAAAGCGTGTCAGCCACTGGGCGTTGTGCTGGTTGGTGCGGATCGCGGCGAATACGGTGACGGCGACGTTCAGTTGCGCCGCGTCGAGCAACGCCACCCGCCCGCGAATCATCCCCTGCTCTTCCAGTTTCTGCACCCGGCGCCAGCAGGCAGTGCTGCCCAGGCCGATGGCATCGGCGATTTCGGCGATGGGCCGGGTGCAATCGGTTTGCAGAATGGCGAGTATCGCCTGGTCGAACTTGTCCATGATGGGAGGTCACCGGATCGGGAGCGTTATTGCCGAAAGCGATAAGGATAATCCTGTTTTGCAGGTGATCTGAAATCTTATTCCTCAAAGGCAAGAACGAAGAGAAAAATAATCTATCCAGTGCGTAAATCAGCGTCGAGTTATCAATTTTTTTTCAGTTCGGCGCTAGTAGTATTTTCTGCATTACGGACAGCGCGGATTTCTCCTCCATGAGCACACTTCCTTGTTACTTCGACTACGCCGCCACCACCCCTGTCGATGACCGGGTCATCCAGGCCATGGTCACCTGCCTGGGCCGCGAAGGCACCTTCGGCAACCCGGCGTCCAGCTCCCACGGTTACGGTAATCAGGCCCGCCAGGCCGTAGAGCTGGCGCGACGTCAGGTCGCCGAGCTGGTGGGCTGCGCCGCCGAGTCGATCATCTGGACTTCCGGCGCCACCGAATCCAACAACCTGGCGATCAAAGGCATTGCGCAGAGCGCCAAAGGCCCGCGTCGCCACCTGATCACCAGCCGCATCGAACACAAGGCGGTGGTCGACACCGTTTCCCAGCTCGAACAGGCCGGTTTCCCGGTGACCTGGCTGGAGCCCGACAGCCAGGGCCTGATCCAGCCCGAAGCCGTGCGCCAGGCGTTGCGCGACGACACCCTGCTGGTCTCGCTGATGCTGGTCAACAACGAACTGGGCACGGTCACCGACATTGCCGCCATTGGCGAGCTGGTGCGTGAACATGGGGCGATCTTCCACGTCGACGCCGCGCAAGGTGCAGGCAAGCTGGCCATCGACCTGAAGGCGCTTGCGGTGGACCTGATGTCGTTTTCCGCGCACAAGATCTACGGCCCCAAAGGCATCGGCGCGCTGTACGTCGGCGAGCGTGCGCGGCCGTTGCTGGAAGCGCAAATCCACGGCGGCGGCCATGAGCAGGGTTTCCGCTCCGGCACCCTGGCCACCCACCAGATCGTCGGCATGGGTGCGGCCTATGCGCTGGCGAGCGCCGAGATGGTCGAAGAAATCCAGCGCATCGCTGAACTGTCGGCGCAATTGCGCGACGGCCTGCTGCAGCTGCCGGGCGTCAGCCTCAATGGCGACCCGGCCCAGCGCGTGCCGCACACCCTGAACATTTGCGTCGACAAGGCCGGTTTCAACGCCATGAGCCTGGCGGGCGACATTGCCATATCCTCGACCTCGGCCTGCAACTCGGCCAGCAGCGGCGCGTCCCATGTTTTGTTGGCGATCGGGCTGACCCAGGCCCAGGCCAGCAGCAGTCTGCGCCTGAGCCTGGGCCGCTGGACCCAGGCGGCAGATGTGGAAAAGGCTATCGCGGTGATCGCCCAGCGCTTAAGCAGCACGTCCACGACATTCTGGTGAGAAGTAACCTCTAGAGGTTACATTCCGGAAAGTAACCCCTAGAGGTTACTTTCCTCCCAGCATCATCACCGCCAGGCCAATGGCGATGCTCAGGGTGAAACTGACCAGCGTGCCCAGCAGCACGTATTCGCTGAGCGGGCGCTGCTCGGCGCCCTTGATGTCGTTGAAACGCAGGATGCTCTTGGCCGTGAGCAGCAGGCCTATGGCTTCCCATTTGCCCAGCAATACGAACGTCAGAATCAGCGTGCGCTCCAGGTAGCCGATCCAGGTGCCGGCCTTTTTCAGCGAATCCTTGCTGCTCTGCTCCACCGCCGCCATGAACGGCGTCAACACCGCGCCGATCAGCACCGATGCCGGGCGCAGCACCAGCACGTAGGCCAGTATCACCAGCAGGTTATGCGCAGTGAACAGTGTCTTGCACAGCTCCCACGCCCAGCTCCAGTAGCCTTCCGCGCTGAGCCAGATCACGACCAGCGCGGCGATCTGCAGCACGAACTGGATCACGAAGGCGTAACTGGAGCGGATCTTCGGCACCAGCCAGCCGATCAGCCCTCGGCACAGGGCAAACCCGATACCCGCCCCCAGCGCAGGCAACAGGTGACGATCGAATGCGAACAACAAGAGCGCGACCGACAGCCCCTGTATCAGCGCGTGCACGGATTTAGACAGAACGGTCGCCGATCGACGTTCGTGCCATTTGCCAAAGGCGAAACCCAGCAACAGGCTGACCAGGATCAGCGTCAACAGCACGACAGAAGCATCACGCATCGATCATCTCCAGGAGCCACTGGCCGGTGCAGGCCAGATAGCGATCCAGCAGCCGCGCCTGCCCGCGCTGCAAGGCCTTGTTCACCGCAACCCGGGATTTGCCCAGTTGCTCGGCGATGCTCTGCTGATCGCCAGCGCCCAATAGATGCGCGTAATAGGCCTGCGCCTCGACCACGGTCCATTTGTCGACGATGGCCGCCACGAATTCGGTGACCAGCCCGGCGCTGCGCAGCAGCGTGGCGTCGTGACTGAACAGCCCAAGCGTCAGCTTTTTCATGCCGTCCAGGCCCTGGCCCGAGAGCACGAATGCTTCGCCGTAGCCCGCCCCGGTGGCCGCACTGCCGACGCCGATGGCGATCCGCGCATCCCAGCGCTCACCCGCGGGGCTGGCCGAAATCAGCCCGGCGCGAATCGCCAGCGCGCATTCGAACGCCTTGGCGGTCTGTTTCAGTTCCACCTGAAAACCGTCACCGCGATAGGTGTCGATGGTCAGGCCATAAGATTTCTTGAGGGTGGCGAGGACCTTTTTAAGCCCGGCCAGATAGGCCTGGGTGTCGCTGGCGGTCTGAGAGTGCATCAGATCGCCGGTCAAAACGGCTTTGCTGCTCATGGGCGCCCCATTGATGACAGGTGCAATAGCGACCACTATAGGCCAAATCTCAAAAAAGTAACCTTTAAAGGTTACTTTCGCCAAAGTAACCCAAAAAGGTTACATTTGGACGCCCCCGCAAAACCAGCACCGAGGGCCACACACCTGCCCCGCTCTCTGGCACAATCGCCCATCCGTTTTTCCGAGACCGCCCGAGCATGGACCTGAACGCCGTTTACCCGCGCCTGAACACCGGCAGCAAGAAGTGGAGCCAGTACCCGCAGGACGTGTTGCCGATGTGGGTGGCCGACATGGACTTTGCAGTGGCAGAGCCCATCCTTGAGGCGCTGAAGCAGCGTCTGGAACATCCGCTGCTCGGTTATTCGGTGGCCCAGGATCGCCTGCGCCAGACGCTGGTCGCGCGTATGGCCAGCCTGTATGGCTGGCAGATTCAGCCGCAGGATCTGGTGTTCCTGCCGGGTGTGGAGCCCGGGGTGAACATGGCGCTCAACGCGCTGGTCGAGGACGGCAGCGCGGTGGTGGTGCAGACGCCGAACTATTCGCCGCTGCTCAGCGCCCCGGGCAACTGGAATCTGGCGCGGATCGACCTGCCGTTTCACGCTGACGCCGATGGCAACTACCCGACCGACATCGCCGCGCTGGACAACACCCTGTCCGATGCCCGCGCCCTGCTGCTGAGCAACCCGCACAACCCGCTGGGCAAGGTGTTCGAGGCAGAAGAACTGCGCGCCATCGGCCAGGCCTGTGTGGAGCGCGATGTGCTGATCATTTCCGACGAGATCCACGCCGACATCCTGTTCGACGGCCGCACGCACACGCCCATCGCCGCCCTGAGCCCGGACATCGCCGCGCGCACCATCACCCTGATGTCCGCCAGCAAGGCCTGGAACATCGCCGGCATGAAAACCGCGTTCGCCATCGTGCAGAACCCCGAGCTGCGCCAGCGCTTCAATGGCGGCCAGCGCGGGCTGGTCGACAGCGTCAACGTGCTCGGTTACGAGGCGACCCAGGCCGCCTACAGCGAAGGCGGGCCTTGGCTGGCGCAGGTGATGGCCTATCTGCAGGACAACCGCGACTACCTGGCCCACGCCATCAAGACCCGCTTTCCCGGCATCGCCATGAACCTGCCGCAAAGCACCTTTCTGGCCTGGCTCGATTGTTCGGAGCTGGGCCTGGAAAACCCGCAGCAGTTCTTCCTGGAAAACGCCAAAGTGGCGATGAGCGCGGGGCTGGAGTTCGGCGATGATTGCGGCCAGTTCGTGCGCCTGAACTTTGGCTGCCCGCGGCCAATGCTCGAAGAAGCACTGGCGCGGATGGAGCGCAGCCTCTCCCTTAGAAATATTTGAGCCAAGTGATATCGCGGCGCCGGGCCTTCAGCTCGGCGAACCAGCGCACGGCCGGGAACAGCGCGACGATCAGCACCGCCGAGCAAGCCCACACTGCCGCCACCGAATCGAAGCCGAAATAGCTGCCGTGGTTCTGCCCCCATAGCGCAAGCGCGATCAGGTACAGCACCTTGAGTACATACAGGTGCAGCAGATAGAAAAACATCGGCGCCGCACCAAAGATCACCAGCGGCTTGAGCCATCGGGCAGACGCCGCCCGCTCCAGCCAGGCCAGCGTCAGCAGGCCGATGCCCAGGGTCAGGCTGAGAAACAGCAGCGACGGAGGGTACTTGGTGATGTTGAAAATGCTCATCACGGTCAGGCCCATGGTTTCGCCGACCACCCAGGGCTTTTCGCCGTAGCCATTGACGCCGCGCAAGGCCAGAAACAGCACCAGCAGCCCGAAACCCCAGGCGATCAGATTGATCTCGCGCTTGCCCGCGTCGGCATCGCGTGCGAACCACGGCCCTGCGGCATAACCCACTGCGATCACGCCGATCCACGGCAACACCGGGTATGAGGTGCGCAGGCGCAGGCTGTCGCTGACCTCGATCCAGCCGCGGTCGTGCAACACCGCCCACGGGACGTGCATCAGCGAATCGACGCGGAAATGCAGGCCATCCAGCAGGTTGTGGCCAGCGATGATGACGATGCCCAACGCCGCTAACGCCCAACGCGGCAAGGCCACCAGCAGCGCCAGCGCGATCATGCTCAGGCCGATGGCCCAGATCACTTGCAGGTAGATCACGCTGGGCGGGAACTGAAAGGTCCAGGCGAAATTCACCAGCGTCAATTCCAGGGCGATCAGCACCAGCCCGCGCACGAACAGAAAACGGCTGACCTGCCGCGGCCCTGAATGCCGTTCGCCGTAGAGAAACGCCGACAGCCCGGTCAGGAACACGAACAACGGCGCGCAGAAATGCGCCAGAGTGCGGCTCAGAAAAAGCTCTGGCGCGGTAGTGGCCACGTCCATCGGGTCGGACACCTGGCGGTGCAGAAAGAAGGTTTCGCGCACATGGTCGAGCAGCATGAAGACGATGATCAGCCCGCGCAGCGCGTCGATCGATTGCAGGCGGGTCGAGGCTTGGATCTGGCTCTTGGGCAACACCGATTGAAAGCCGCTCATGCCCGACGCCCCTGCCCTGCGCTCTGGAACATGGCTGCGCTGGATGACGACGCCACGGCATCATGGGGATGCAGGCTTTCCAGATGCCTGACGGACACGCAGCTCACTGGAAAACGGATCGCCAGCGCCTGCTGAACCTTGCGCGCCGCATCTTCGACATACATCAGGTTTTGCCCGTTGAGCCGGGCGAAGGCTTGCTCGTCCGCGCGTTTGACGGCCGTCTGCACCGGCGTGCCGAGGGCGTCCTCGATCAGGTCGATCAAACCGAGCAAGCCCAGGCGCTCGGCGTCTTGATCGATGCGCACCGTCACCCGCGCCACACTGCGCTGGCTGTGGGGCGTGGCATGGGAACCGTTGCTGCGCAGCCACGCCGATACTTGCGCGCTGTCCACCGGCCCTGCGCCGAAATGAGCAATGAACGCCTGCTCCAGCAGTTGCCGCGACAACGCCGCCGAGCAGGGGCACGTCGACGAATAGGTCACCTCGACGCCCAGCTCCAGCAGCAGGCGGCCCTGCTGCCACTGCGCGTCGATGGTCACCGGGTAGGACTTCCAGCCGCTCAAACCCTGGGTAACCAGCGCCGGACGCTTGCACAACAGCTCGAACGCCAGGCGCAAACGGGCCTGGGAGCTGTGGCAATCGGTGTGGCTGGTCACCATCAATTCCAGCAGTGCGGCCAGACTCGCCGGCCTGACCGCCTGGTGCTCGGCAAAACGGTCGAGCAGCGTGTACAGCCGCGACATGTGAATGCCCTTGATCTGCGGCACCGGCAGGTCGACCTGCAAATCCGCGCGGGCATGCACCGGCGCATCGGCGCCGGGCTCGTCGAGGATCAGGGGGATGTCAATGCCTTGCATGCCGACCCAGTCGAGGGGCAGCAAGGCCTGGGACAATTCGGAGGAAGCAACGTCAGGAAGCGGATTGTTCATCTGGCGGAAATTCTCGAAGCGCGCGAGCAGAAATCGCTCACCCATAGCGTTATAACATAACAGCTATAAAACACACTTCATACCACCTGACTGCGGGATCTCGAACCTGTAGGAGCGAATTTATTCGCGAAAAATCTTCCAGGCGACAGAGCTGTATCGTTCCTACCGCCCCTTCGCGAATGAATTCGCTCCTACAGTTGACCCGCGGTGTATCCCATTACATCGCGAAATTAATACCCCAACGACAACCCGGTATTGCGACGCGGATCGTTCGCTCCGTAGAAACGGTTGTTGCCCACCGGCTTGCCACCCAGCGACGGCGCGCCGACCAGAATGGCGGCCAGGTGGTTGGCGTCCTGCGGCTCGGCGAACTTGTGGCCCCAGCTTTCGAGGATCTTCTGCGTGTCAGGGCTGACTGCGAAGTTCTCAAGGTTAGTGGTCTCCGGCATCCACTGCTGGTGGAAACGCGGCGCGTCCACGGCTTCCTGAATGTTCATGCCGTAATCGATCACGTTGAGCATGGTCAGCAAGGTCGCGGTGATGATCCGGCTGCCGCCCGGCGTGCCCACCACCATCACGGTCTTGCCATCCTTGGTGACGATGGTCGGGCTCATCGACGACAGCGGCGCCTTGCCCGGTGCGATGGCGTTGGCTTCGCCCTGGATCAGGCCGTACATGTTCGGCACGCCAACCTTGGAGGTGAAGTCGTCCATTTCGTCGTTGAGGATCACCCCGGTCTTGCTCGCCATCACGCCCGCGCCGAACCAGTCGTTGAGGGTGTAAGTGACCGACACCGCGTTGCCCCATTTGTCGACAATCGAGTAATGGGTGGTGTTGTTGCCTTCGTGGGGCGCGACGCCAGGCTTGATGGCCTGGGAGTCACCGGCCTTTTGCGGTTCGATGGCCGCACGCAGCTTGGCCGCGTAGTCACGATCGAGCAGGTGCGAGATAGGGTTCTTGACGAAATCCGGGTCGCCCAGATAGCTGTTGCGGTCCACGTAGGCGTGGCGCATGGCTTCGATCTGGTAATGCATGCCCTGGGCCGAGTGATAGCCCAGGTCCTTCATCGGGTAGCCTTCGAGAATGTTCATGATCTCGCAGATCACCACCCCGCCCGAGCTGGGCGGTGGCGCGGAGATCACGTGATAACCCCGGTAATCGCACTCGATGGGCGCCAATTCCCGGGTCTTGTATTTGTCCAGGTCGGCCTGGACGATAATCCCCTTGCCCGCCTTGCTCGAATCGACGATGGCCTTGGCCACCCAGCCCTTGTAGAAACCGTCGGTGCCCTTGGCGGAAATTTCCTTGAGGGTTTTCGCCAGGTCCTTCTGCACCAGCTTGTCGCCCACTTTCAGCGGCTGGCCCTTGTTCAGGAAGATCCCCGAGAGGTCCTTGTCGGCCTGGAATTCCTTGGTGGCGTAGTCCAGCAGATCGACGTCGCCCTGCTCCAGCGCGAAGCCGTTCTCGGCGAGCTTGATCGCCGGGGCGATGACTTCAGCGCGTTTCTTGGTGCCGTATTTCTTCAGTGCCAACTCCATGCCGGACACGGTGCCCGGCACGCCCACGGCCAAGTGCCCTTTGGAACTGAGGTCCGGGACGACGTTGCCGTCCTTGTCCAGGTACATGTTGGCAGTGGCCGCCAGCGGGGCCTTTTCGCGGAAGTCGAGGAAGGTCTTGCGGCCATCGGCCAGTTGCACGGTCATGAAACCGCCACCGCCCAGGTTGCCTGCGGCCGGGTACACCACCGCCAGTGCGTAACCCACGGCAACCGCGGCGTCCACCGCATTGCCGCCGGACTTGAGCACATCCACGCCTACGTGTGTCGCCAGGTGCTGGGCAGTGACCACCATGCCGTTTTCCCCGGCAACCGGGGCCACGGAGGCAGCGAAGGAAACAGAAACCGACAGTGCAAGGGCCGTCGCGAGCAGCGACTTGGCCAAAGGTTCGTACTTCATGGGGCGACTCTCTTTTTCTTTTTGATAGGAACTTCAATGTTCGATTGAGGCCCTGTAAAAGTAGCGGCTGAAACAGACTTTGACAGAATATTTCAGAGAGTCGCCCGCCCCGCTGTGTGATTCAGAACCAGCGATCGTTGCGTTTGCGCCCGCGGGTCAGCGACGGCAGGATCAGGCCCAGCAACAGGCCCGCGCCGGCGATGCTGCCGCCGTAGACCATGTAGCGCATCAGCACCTGATTGTTCTCGTCGCCGAGTTTGGCCTGGGTCGCGCGCAGTTCCGACTGGGCGTCGGTCAGCTGGGCGTTGAGGTCCTTGGTGCGCGACTCCAGTTCATCCACCAGTTTCTTGCGCGAGTCCAGGGTTTCCTGCATGCCCTGCACCTTGGTTTTCCAGTCGTCATCAATGGTTTTCAATTTGGCGCTGAGTTCGTCGACCTGCTGGGTCAGCTGCGGCACGCGCTCGGCGGGGCCTGGGACTTCCTGCAGGTCAGACGACGGAATCCACACGGTGTCGCCGGATGCGCCCTTGACCTGGCTGTAGTCGCCCTGGGTGGTCAGAAGCTCCACTTTTTGCCCGGACTTGAGGGTGCCGACGATGCGATAGCCATCGGTGGGACCGCTGCGCACATAGGTGCTCAAGGTGTCGGTGACCCAGCGATCCTTGCCTTCGGCCTGCGCCTGCGCGGCGATACCGAGGCTCAGGACAGCGCCTGCCAGGGGGAGAAAACGGGAGATGGCGGTGACGGGACGAAATAGAGACATGAAAGATCTTCGGCAAAAATAAAAAAGAAAGGCCGGATGGTCGGGCCCCGTTGCAATGGTCAGAAAACCTCGTCGGCGGCGCATGCG
The DNA here is from genome assembly GCF_056627435.1 of Pseudomonas sp. 2. Lineage (NCBI taxonomy): Bacteria > Pseudomonadati > Pseudomonadota > Gammaproteobacteria > Pseudomonadales > Pseudomonadaceae > Pseudomonas > Pseudomonas sp. 2. Next base: position 112,764 of record NZ_JBWXNG010000005.1, on the reverse strand, counting down.
ATACGCTGCAACTGCTGGAAAAGGCAGCCGAACGCACAGGAAATACAGCCTATCGTCGGGATCGCAGGACCGACGCGCTGCGCGCACAGTGGTCTACAGACAGTGCAAATGGTTTCAGGTTCACTGCGGGCGGGTGACGTTCGTCTGCTTCAGAGAGCGATGAGTGACCTGTAGGAGCGAATTCATTCGCGAATGGCCGGGACAGGCAATACATCTGTTTCGCCTGTCCAATCGTTCGCGAATGAATTCGCTCCTACAGGTTTTGCACATCATCGTCAGGTGAGATGGGGTTGTCCGGAGATTGAAACTGGCGGAAGGCAGCGGGAGTCGAACCTGCCCGGGAACGGCTGCCGTCCCCAACCGGGTTTGAAGCCCGGCCGCGCCACCGGGCGCGATTGCCTTCCATGATCGATCAGAACGTACCGGCGCCGCCTTGTGCCAGCGCGTTGTCCGGGCGGATGCGGCGTTGATCGCCGATGCGCCGGGTCAGCCCGATACGGTCGAAAAACTCGAGAATCTGGATACTGCGCTTGCGCCCGATGCCCAGTCTGTCGCGAAACGCCGCGGCCTGGATCACCGGATCCTGCGCTGACAGTCGCAACAGCATAGTCACCATTTGTGCGGCGGTAGACTCAAGATAGAACAGATCGCGCACCACCTGATGCACCTGGCCGATTCGCGCCAGCTTGCGCAGCAACAAGCGCACGTCCGCCTCCGAGTGCCCGGTGGCCGTGGCCAAATCGCGGACCCAGGGCGGGTCGAAGCCTGCGGCGCGCATCAACGGTTCGATCAGTTGCCACAACGCCTCGTCGTCCTCATTGAGCCTGACCTGATGCCCGGGCAGGTGCAGCCACGGGCCGCTGTTGGCGATCAGCCCTGCACTGAGCAACTCATCGACCAGCGCAATGAACGCCGGGCGCTCCAGGGCCATGGCGGCAAAGCGGCGCAGGCGGTCGCGATCCGGGCCCAACTGGTCGGGCTCCTGCTGATGAAAGCGCTCAAGCTGGCCCAGCAGCTCGTCACGCAACGCCTGCCAGCGCGCTTCGCTGAACAGCAATTGCCCCTGCCGGGTGGCGATGATGCGGATATCGGCCGGCAGCCGCCAGGTGGCGCGCAGCCGGTTGAACTGGCGCTCCAGCCGCTGCGGGTCGAGCCCGCTATTACTGCTGGCAATCAACGGTGGCAGCGCCTGCTCCAGGTTTTCTGCAGCGGCCAGAATCCTCAGTTGCTCAAGCCGGGCCTCGCTGCGGCGCTGGCGTGACGGGGCGAACGGGTCGAGCACACGGCCGCCGCCCAGGGTGCGCTGGGCGCTCTGATCGCGCAGCACCAACCGGTCGCCATGCACGCCGTGCACCGGCGCGTTGAGCAAAAGCTGGGCGAACATGCGCTGGCCGGGCAGCAGCGCGGTGCCTTCGAGCAACGCGACTCGGGCCGTCACGTCCTGTGTGGCAAGGTGCACATGCACCGGGCTGAAGTGCTCGAAGGCCCGGGTTTCGCTGGCAAGCAACTGCAGCTCGATGTCGATGCGCTGGGTCGGCGCGAACAGCCACGGCGCCAGCAGCCAGTCGCCACGATGAATCTGCTCAAGGCTGAGCTTTTCCGCGCTCAGGTTCAGCGCCACCCGCTGCCCGACCCAGGCCTGGGCTGCGCTCTGGTTCTGCGCATGCAGCCCACGCACCCGCACCGGTTTGCCGGCCTGCCCCAGCGCCAGGCTGTCGCCCACCGTCACCTGCCCCGCCAGCGCGGTGCCGGTCACCACAATTCCCGCCCCGGCCACGCTGAACGCGCGGTCGATGTCCAGCCGGAACCCGCCGCGATCGCTGCGCTCGGCCACCTCCTGCTGCGCCAGCATTAAGGCCTGACGCAAGGCCTCAATGCCGTCGCCGCTGTGGCTGGATACCTCGAACTGCAACGCATCGGCGTAGGGCCCCGCTTCAAGCAGCTGACTGATTTGCGTGCTCACCTGGTGCACCCGCACGGCTTCAGCGCGGTCGCATTTGCTGATGACCACCAGCAGTTCGGGGATGCCCAGCAACTCGACAATCGCAAGATGCTCACGGGTTTGCGGCATCACACCGTCGTCGGCGGCGACCACCAGCAGCACCAGATCGATGCCCTGGGCACCGACCAGCATGTTGTGAATGAAGCGCTCGTGGCCCGGCACGTCAATGAAACCGGTCAAGGGCGCGCCGGGCTTGAGCGGCGCATAGAGATAACCCAGATCGATGGTGATGCCCCGCTCGCGCTCTTCCCGACGCCGGTCGCCGGCCTGCCCGGTCAGCGCTTCGAGCAGCGCAGTCTTGCCATGGTCGATATGCCCCGCCGTGCCGACGATCACTGTGCCCGGCCCTCCCATTGCAGTTGATCCAGTTGCGCGATCCAGGCTGGCTCGTCGTCCAGTTGGCGCAGATCCAGCCACAGCGCGTCATCGTCGATGCGGCCCAGCACCGGGATCGGCAACGTGCGCAAACTCGCCTCCAAAGCATGCAACTGACGACCGCGCAGACGTTTTGAGACGATCGGTCGTAAACACAGCGCGGCACTGGGCAGTCGCGCCACCGGCTGGCTGCCGCTGCCGATCATGCCCAGGCTGGGCTGCACCAGCACGCTCCAGTTCGGACCCAGCACGGCGGCCAGCAACGGCCGCAAGCGCTCCGCCTGAGCGAGGATTTCGGGCTGCGGACGGGTCAACAGGCGCAGGCTGGGCAGGCGCTGTGCCAGGCGATCGGGGTTGCGATACAGGCTCAACACGGCTTCCAGTGCAGCGAGGGTCAGCTTGTCCACGCGCAAGGCGCGCTTGAGCGGGTTCTTCTTGATTTTGCCGATCAGCGCCTTGCTGCCCACGATCACCCCAGCCTGCGGGCCGCCGAGCAGTTTGTCGCCGCTGAAGGTGACGATGTCCGCGCCGTCCAGCAGCGTCTGGCGCACGGTAGGTTCGGCGGGCAGGCCCCAGCGCGTCAGGTCCAGCAGGCTGCCGCTGCCCAGGTCTTCCAGCAGCGGTAAATCATGGGCGTGGGCAATCCGGGCGATCTCGGTGGTGGGTACGCTGCTGGTGAAGCCTTGAATGCTGTAGTTGCTGGTGTGCACGCGCATCAACAGACCCGTGCGCGGGTTGACCGCTGCCTCGTAATCCTTGGCGTGGGTGCGGTTGGTGGTGCCGATCTCATGCAGTTTGACGCCCGCGCGGGCCATGATGTCGGGGATGCGAAAGGCTCCGCCGATCTCGATCAGTTCACCACGGGAGATGATCCCTTCCTTGCGCGCGCCGAGGCTGTTCAACGCCAGCAACACGGCCGCCGCGTTGTTGTTGACCACGGTGACGGCCTCGGCGCCGGTCAGTTCGCGGATCAGGCCTTCGATCAAATCGTCGCGATCGCCGCGCTTGCCGGTGGCCAGGTCGAACTCCAGATTCAGCGGGTAACGCGCAGCGGTCTGGATCGCTTCGATGGCCTCTTCCGGCAGCAAGGCCCTACCCAGATTGGTGTGCAGTACGGTGCCGGTGAGGTTGAACACCCGCTGCACCCGGCTGCGATGCTGGACGGCCAGGCGCTCGGCGGCCCTGCCCGCCAGTACCTTAGTGCCCAGTTCGCTGGCGCTCATCTGGCCGCGCTGCACCGATTCGCGCAGGTCGTCGAGCAACTGGCGCAGGGTGGCGAGCACCGCGTCGCGACCGTAGCGCTCAAGCAACGGATGGCAGGCGGGGTGACGCAAGAGGCTGTCGATGGAGGGCAAGCGTGGTGTGGATGAGGCGAGGCTTTCGGGCATTCAATGACTCCAAAAATCATTACCGCTCAAATCGTTCGCCGAGCACCGATCTGTAGGAGCGAATTTATTCGCGAACCGCAAGCGCATCCGATACATCTCTGTCGCCTGGCAAATCGTTCGCGAATGAATTCGCTCCTACAGGCTTGCGCCGTATTCGGACTGGACGAAAAGAGTGTAGACCCCGCTCTCACTCCCCTCCCGGCGCCAGCATGAGATTGGGCGCCAGGCGCGCGATGCCTTCCAGGTCCAGGCGCATGTCCAGCGCGAGGCTGGCCAGGTCCGCCGACAGGGGCTCGGCGTCGGCGTCGCATTCCAGGTAGATCTGCTTGAGGTAGGTGTTGCAGCCGGGGCACACCTCGGCGCGCAGCGGCGCCTTGTCCACGGCCACGCGGTCATCGTTCAGACTCATGTACTTGAGGCCTTTGCTCTGCTCGCAATACACGCACTTGACCCGCACCACATGCCATTCGCATGCGCACAACGAACAGGCCAGATAGCGCAGGCCATTGTGTTTACCCCTGTGGCGAATCACCCCGGCCATCGCCGGCGAGCCGCAGGCCGGGCACTGCGACAGGCTGTCGGCGGGCTTCAGCGTGCTGGTTGGCAGTTGCAGGAACCAATGGCTCCACGCCGCCTGCAACGCCGCCCCGAGAAACGGCACCACGGCAACCGGCACTCCGGCGTACTGACCGCTGAGCAGGGAAACGCCCCAAGCCTTGTGCTGGCCCTCGCTGGCGCTGCGCAACTGATTCAGCGCCTGCGCAACCTGGACAGCAGCGGGCTGCGGATAGCGTTCCAGCAAGGCGCTCAGAAACAGCTGCCAGTGCGGCTCGCGCGCCAGGCTGTCGGCGGCCAGCGGCGGCAGGCCGTGCTGGATGCATTGCGCCAAACGCTCATCGCTCAACCTCCAGTCATCCGGCGGATGATCCAGCAAATCCTGCTGCACCCGGCACAGCCCGGCGATCAGCCGCAGGTAATCACCCAACGGATGCCCTTCGGCGAGCACTTCCAGCCGATGGGCGCGCAAGGCGAACAGGTTGAAGGGAGGCAGGTGCAGAAACGGCGGCGAGCTGGCCGCCGCTTCGATTTCTCCGGGTTCGAGAATCTGGCTCAATGGCTCATCCTTTTTTTGTCACGCGAGCGCCCTGCTCTTTATCCGCCACCTGGCGATACCACAATTCATGATGTTTTTTCGCCCAGCGGCGGCTGACCCAGCCGTGCAGCATCGCCCCCACCGAGCCCTTGATCCAGATCCCGGCGTAGATGTGCACGATGATGCTGGTGATCAACACAAACCCCGCCAGCGCATGAATCAACGCGCCGAGGCGGATCACCGTGATGTCGAAGTACTCGCTGAAGTACGCTCGCCAGATCACGATGCCGCTGACCAAAAGCCCCAACATGCACAGCAGCAAGGTCCAGAACAGCAGCTTCTGACCGGGGTTGTACTTGCCGATCGGTGGCACGCCCTCTTCCTCGTTCTTCATCACCCGGTCGATGCGCTTGAGCCACAGCCGGTCGTTGGCGATGAAAAGGTTGGCGCGCCAGAAGCGGATCACCAGCCCCATGAAAAACACGAACATCGCTACGCCCATGAACGGGTGCAGGATGCGTGTCCAGGGGCCGCCGCCGAACAGGTGGGTCAGCCAGAACATCGCCGGGTGAAACAGCGCCAGGCCCGACAGCCCGGCCATGAAAAACAGGATGGCGACGATCCAGTGGTTGGTCCGTTCGTTGGCGTTGTAGCGCAGGATGGTCTTGCCCGGTTCGCGGTTCTCGCTCATGGCCGACGCCCCTCTTCAGTCCCGGGTTGACGTGGGTCGAAGACGTGCACCGCTGGATCAACCTCATGCACGTCCGGGTCCCTGCCGTTCTCTTCTTCCTCCCGTTGCGGGCCGATGCGCACGTAATGGAAGAACCCGGCCAGCACCGCCAGCCCCATCGCCAGCAGGCCCAGCGGCTTGCTCACGCCCTTCCACAGGCCCACCAGCGGGCTGATTTGCGGGTCCAGCGGCAGGCCCGCGTAAAGTTTCGGATCGTCGGCATGGTGCAGCACGTACATCACATGGGTGCCGCCGACACCGGCCGGGTCATAGAGGCCGGCGTTGTCGAAGCCGCGGGATTTGAGGTCCACCACCCGCTCGGCAGCGTGCACCTTCATGTCTTCCTTGGTGCCGAAGACGATGGCGCCGGTCGGGCAGGTTTTCACGCAGGCAGGCTCCAGGCCCACCGAGACCCGATCCGAACAAAGAGTACATTTGTACGCCTTGTGGTCTTTCTGCGAGATGCGCGGGATGTTGAACGGGCAACCGGTGATGCAATAGCCGCAGCCGATGCAGTGGTCCTGGTTGAAGTCGACGATGCCGTTGGCGTGCTGGATGATCGCACCTGGGCTGGGGCAGGCTTTCAGGCAACCGGGCTCGGCGCAGTGCATGCAGCCGTCCTTGCGGATCAGCCATTCGAGGTTGTTGTCGGCGGTTTCGTGCTCGGTGAAGCGCATCAGGGTCCAGGTCTGTGCGCTCAGGTCCTGCGGGTTGTTGTAGGTGCCGTGGTTGTGGCCGACCTCGTCGCGCAGCTCGTTCCACTCCGAGCAGGCGACCTGGCAGGCCTTGCAGCCAATGCATTTGGTGGTGTCGATCAGCTTGGCAACCGGCTCAAGCTGGCGTACCGAGGACGGCACCGTGGTGGTGGCCGAGCGGGCAATCACATCCTGAATGGCCATCAGATTTTCTCCAGGTTGACCAGAAACGACTTGGATTCCGGGGTCTGGGAATTGCCGTCACCCAGAAACGGCACCAGCGTGTTGGCCAGGTAGCCGTTGCGCGTGGTGCCGGTGAAACCCCAGTGAATCGGAATGCCGATCTGGTGCACGGTCTGATTGTTCACCTGCAGCGGCCGGATACGCTTGGTCACCACCGCCACGGCCTCGATGAAGCCGCGCTTGCTGCTGACCCGCACGCGATCCCCGGCGACGATGCCCTTCTCCCTGGCCAGCGCCTCGCCGATCTCGACGAACTGTTCCGGCTGGGCGATCGCATTGAGGGTGCAATGCTTGCTCCAGTAGTGGAAATGCTCGGTCAGCCGGTAACTGGTGCCCGCGTAGGGGAAGTCCTTGGCCACACCGAGGGTGTCCCACACCGAATCGAACACGCGCCCGGCCGGATTGCTGGTGGCCTGCTTGTTGTTCGGGTGCAGCGGGTTGATGCCGATGGGCGTCTCGAAGGGCTCGTAGTGCTCGGGGAATGGCCCCTCGTTCATCTTGTCGACGGCGAAGAACCGCGCCACGCCTTCGGGGTTCATGATGAACGGGTTCATGCCCGCTTCCGGCGCCGAGGTGGCGGCGAAGTCCGGCACATCAGTGCCGGTCCAGGCCTTGCCGTTCCACCAGACCAGGCGTTTTTTCGGATCCCAGGGCTTGCCGGACACGTCTGCCGAGGCGCGGTTGTAGAGAATCCGCCGGTTGGCTGGCCACGCCCAGGCCCAGCCCTGATGCTGATGCATGCCGAACGGATCGCTGTTGTCACGCCGCGCCATCTGGTTACCGGCTTCGGTCCAGCTGCCGCAGAAGATCCAGCAACCGGACGCCGTGCTGCCGTCATCCTTGAGCTGGGCAAACGCCGACAACTGCGCCCCGCCCTTGACCGCCGCGCCTGTGGCGTCGGTGAAGTCAGTGGTGGCGGAGCCGTTGATTTCCTTGGCGATCTCTTCCGGCGACGGCTCTTCGGGGATCTTGTACGGCCAGCTGAGCTTGAGCAGCGGTTCGGCGTAGGCCCCGCCTTTGTCCTGATACAGCTTGCGCAGGCGCAGGAACAGCTCGCTCATGATGCGTACGTCGGTGATCGCCTCGCCGGGGCCTTCCGCGCCCTTGAAGTGCCATTGCAGCCAGCGGCTGCTGTTGACCAGCGAGCCGTCCTCTTCGGCAAAACAAGTGGTGGGCAGGCGAATCACTTCGGTCTGGATGTTTTCGCTTTGCACGTCATTGTAAGGGCCGACGTTGTGCCAGAACTCCGAGGTCTCGGTGGCCAGCGGGTCCATCACCACCAGCCATTTCAGCTTGGCCAGGGCCTTCATCACTCGATTTTTGTCCGGCAACGCAGCGATCGGGTTGAACCCCTGGCACATGTAGCCGTTGACCTTGCCACTGCCCATCAGGTCGAACATCTTCAGCACGTCGTAGCCAGGAATATCCAGCTTGGGCAGCCAGTCGTAGCCCCACTTGTTCTCGGCAGTGGCATTGGCGCCGTACCAGGACTTCATCAGGCTGACGTGGAACTTGCTGTAGTTCTGGTAGTAGGACAATTGGCCCGGACGCAGCGGTTTCTGCGTGCGTTTGGCGATGTAGGCGTCGTAGTCCTGCTCGGCGTCGCTGGCCAGGGTCAGGTAGCCCGGCAGCGAATTGGACAGCAGCCCCAGGTCGGTCAGCCCCTGAATGTTGGAATGGCCACGCAAGGCGTTCATCCCACCGCCCGGCATGCCGATATTGCCCAGCAGCAGTTGCACCATCGCCGCGCTGCGAATGATCTGCGCGCCAATGGAGTGTTGGGTCCAACCCAGGGCGTAGAGAATCGTCATGGTCTTGCCCGGCACCGAGCAGGTGGCGATCTCGTCCCAGATCTTCATCATTTGCGCCTGTGGCATGCCGCAGGTCTGGCTGGCGATCTCTGGCGTGTAGCGGCTGTAGTGCTGCTTCATCAATTGATAGACGCAGCGCGGGTCCTGCAGGGTCGGGTCGACCTTGGCAAAGCCGTCCTCACCCAGCTCGTAACCCCAGCCGGACTTGTCCGCATACACCCGTTTGCTCGCATCGTAGCCGCTGAAAATGCCGTCCTCGAAGCTGTAGCCGGCTTTGACGATGAACGAGACGTCGGTGTAGTTGCGCACGTATTCGTGCTGGATCTTGTCCTGGGTCAGCAGGTAGTTGATCAACCCGCCCATGAAGGCGATGTCGCTGCCGGTGCGAATCGGCGCGTAGTAGTCGGCCACCGAGGCGGTGCGGGTAAAACGCGGGTCGACCACGATCAGCCGCGCCTGGTTGTGCGCCTTGGCTTCGGTCACCCATTTGAAGCCGCACGGGTGCGCTTCCGCGGAGTTGCCGCCCATCACCAGGATCAGGTTCGCGTTGGCGATATCGGTCCAGGTATTGGTCATGGCACCACGGCCATACGTCGGGGCAAGACTTGCCACCGTCGGGCCATGTCAGACACGTGCCTGGTTATCGAACCCCAGCATGCCGGTTGCACGAATGACCTTGTGGGTCATGTAACCCGCTTCGTTGGACGCGGCGGACGCAGCCAGAAAACCGGTGGTGAGCCAGCGGTTGACGGTCTCGCCCTTGGCGTTCTTCTCGATGAAGTTGGCGTCGCGATCTTCTTTCATCAGCTCGGCCACGCGGTCCAGGGCGTCGTCCCAGGAGATGCGCGTCCATTCCTTGCTGCCCGGCTTGCGCACTTGCGGGTATTGGAGGCGGCTGGGGCTGTGAATGAAGTCCAAAAGGCCCGCGCCTTTGGGGCACAGGGTGCCGCGATTGACCGGGTGGTCGGCGTCGCCTTCGATGTGGATGATGTTTTGTGCCACGTTCTTGGCGGCATCGCCCTGGCTGTACATGATCAGCCCGCAGCCCACCGAGCAGTACGGGCAGGTGTTGCGGGTTTCATGGGTGTGGGCGAGCTTGAAGTGGCGGATCTGCTCGGCGAATGCCGGCGCGGGCGCCATGCCCAGCGCCGCCAGGCTCGAGCCTCCAAGGCCGACTGCAGCGACCTTGAAGAACTGCCGACGGTTGAGGTCCATCGTGCACTCCTGATCAGGTTTGGAGCCCGGTACGTTGCCGGGCGGTGTTCGATCACGGTTTTTCGGCGGGTTGGGCGCCGATTGAGTAACGATAGTTCAGATGGCCAGCAGTACCATGAAAGCTGATGGCTGGTGGTTTTATGCGCTGATCCGGGTTTTGTGTGATGGCCGCAATGTTCTGGCTAACGCCAGACCTGTTTCGACTTCGTCGGGTGACTTGGTTTCCTCAAGATCAAGAGCGTTCTTCCTAACGTCAGACCTGTTTCGACTTCGTCGAGTTACTTGGAAAAGCCCCAAGTAACCAAGGGCTTTTGCTCCTGGTTTGGGTCCTCCTTCGTCGGACTTCCCTCCACTCCGGCGATGTTCCGTGGGCCCGGCGCGAATGGGCCATCCATGGCCCCGCGCCTCGCGCGGCATCCTGCCGCTTGGCCCACTCCACATCGCCTCCGCTCGGCCTGCACCCAAGTCGCGATTTGTGGTGTCTGGGCTATCGCGCACGAAGATCAACGGCAACGGCAACGGCAACGGCAACGGCAACGGCTTGGTGTTATGCGATCTGCTTTTGATTCTGCCCAGAGGGCGTGGGAGCCGAGCTTGCTCGCGATCTGGCGCGCAGCGGCAGCAAAATCATTCACCCAGGCCATGTCAGACATACCGCATGCACAGGATTTGCTGCCGGTGCCCGGCAGATCGCCGGCAAGCCGGGCTCCTACGCCCCCGGGCAGAATCAAAGGCAGATCACAAAACCCAGCCGATGCCGTTGATCTTGATCTTGATCTTCGTACGCGATAGCCCAGACGACACAAAACGCGACTTCGGTGCAGGCTGAATGGAGGTCTCGTGGAGTGGGTCGAGCCGCATGGATGCGGCGAGAGGCGCGGGGCCATGGATGGCCCATTCGCGCCGGGCCCACGGAGCGGGACCGGAGTGAAGGGAGTCCGACGAAGGAGGACCCAAACCAGGAGCACAAGGACTTGGTTACTTGGTCCCTTCAAGTAACTCGACGAAGTCGAAACAGGTCTGACGTTAGGAAGAACGCTCTTGATCTTGATGATGTCCGCCCCAACCCAAGATCCAGGTTGCCCCCAACAACAGAGGCAACCCTGAAACACAAAAAGCTCGATCAGCCCTCCCGAACCGGCTTCAACACCACCACCGCCAACGGCGGCAGATTCAGCTCCAGCGACACCGCCTGCCCGTGGCTCTTGACCTCATCGGCGATCACCGCCCCGCCGTTGCCGACGTTCGAGCCGGCATACACTCCGGCATCGGTGTTGAGCAATTCGGCCCACTTGCCACTGAACGGCACCCCCACCCGATAACCATGGCGCGGCACCGGTGTCAGGTTCGCCACCACCAGCAGCGGCTCACCCTCACGACTCCAGCGCAGGTACGCATACACGCTGTTGCCGGCGTCATCACCGATCACCCACTGGAACCCCTGCGGTTGGCAGTCCTGCTCATGCAACGCTTTCTCCGAGCGATACAGCCGGTTCAGGTCGCCCACCAGCGTGTGCACACCCTTGTGCTCGGCGTATTGCAGGAAATGCCAGTCCAGTTCGGTGTCATGATTCCACTCGCGCCACTGGCCGAACTCGCAACCCATGAACAACAGCTTCTTGCCCGGATGGGTCCACATGAACGTCAGATAGGCCCGCAGGTTGGCGAATTTCTGCCAGCGGTCCCCCGGCATCTTGTCGATCAGTGAATGCTTGCCGTGCACCACCTCGTCGTGGGAAATCGGCAGGATGAAACGCTCAGACCACGCATACACCAGCCCGAAGCTCAGCCGGTCATGGTGGTGCTGACGATGGATCGGGTCCTGTTCGATGTACTTGAGCGTGTCGTGCATCCAGCCCATGTTCCACTTGTACGAGAACCCCAACCCACCCTGCTGGGTCGGCTGGCTGACGCCCGGCCAGGCCGTGGATTCCTCGGCGATGACCAGCGCGCCCGGAGCCTCCAAGGCGACCACATCGTTGAGGTGACGCAGGAAATCGATGGCTTCCAGATTCTCCCGGCCGCCGTAGCGGTTCGGCACCCACTCCCCGGCCTTGCGCGAATAGTCGCGGTACAGCATCGAGGCCACGGCATCGACCCGCAGGCCGTCGACGTGGAAGTGTTTGAGCCAGTGCAGGCCCGAGGCAATCATGAAGCCGTGGACTTCGGTGCGGCCCAGATTGTAGATCAGCGTGTCCCAGTCCTGATGGAAACCCTCTTGCGGGTTACCGTATTCGTACAGCGCGGTGCCGTCGAATTGCGCCAGGCCATGGGTGTCGGTGGGGAAATGCGCGGGCACCCAGTCGAGAATCACGCCGATGTCGTTCTGGTGACAGGCGTTGACGAACGCGGCGAACTGCTCGGCGGTGCCGTAACGCGCGCTCGGGGCGAATTGCGAGAGCAACTGGTAACCCCAGGAGCCGCCGAACGGGTGCTCCATGATCGGCATCAGTTCGATGTGGGTGAAGCCCAGATCTTTCACGTAAGGAATCAACTGGTCGGCCAGTTCCAGCCAGTTGAACGGGCGATCCGGCTCATCTTCGCCGCCGTGGTGCCAGCGCCAGGAACCGGCGTGCAGCTCGTAGATCGACAACGGTTTGTGCACGTCCTGCTTGTCACCGCGGGACTGCATCCAGTCATGGTCCTGCCAGTCGAAACGCAGCGGCGCCCCCACCTTGGAAGCGGTGTCCGGCGGCATGCTGGTCGCCAGCGCCATGGGGTCGGCCTTGAGCGGCAATACGCCGTGCTGGCCGAGGATTTCGTACTTGTAATGTTCACCCGGCCCGATGCGCGGGATGAAGATTTCCCAAACGCCGGTCGGGTGCCGCGACCGCATCGGGTGGCGACGCCCGTCCCAACTGTTGAAGTCGCCCACCACCGACACCCGTCGGGCATTGGGCGCCCAGACCGAGAAGCGCACGCCCTCGACGCCGTCCACGTTCTTGACCTGTGCGCCAAGCGCGCTGCTCAGATCCCGATGGTTGCCCTCGGCGAACAGGTACAAATCCATCTCGCCCAGTTGCTGGCCGAAGCTGTAGGGATCCTCGGTGATCTGCTCGCCAGTGGCCCAGTTGATCTTCAGCAGGTACGGCTCGCGGGTCTCGAAATGCCCGGCAAAAAAGCCGGGTTTGTCGCTCATGCTCAATTCACCCAGATCGCGCTCGCCATCCCGGGACAACACTCGCACCCCCAGCGCATTGGGCAGGTAGGCACGGATCACCTGCCCGCTTTTCCCGTCGCTGTGGGGGCCGAGTATGGAGAACGGATCAGGGTGTTCGGCGCGGATCAACGCGTCCATGTCGCCGGCGTTTGGCAACACAGCGTGATTGCCTTTACCGAAGGGGTCAGACGCACTCATTTTCATTCTCCATCAGACAAGTTCAACAGCCCGCGCAGACCTTGAAGCGGTACCGACAACCAGGCCGGCCGATTCTCGGCTTCGTAGGCCACTTCATAAGCGGCTTTTTCCAGGGTGAACAACGCCAGTGCGGCGGCCTCTCCCTTGGCATCTTTCCAGGCATGAGCGACGTCGGCGGCAGCTTCGTTGTAGCCTTGCATGAACGCCTCGCGTGCCTGCGTCAAATACGTCTGTGCAACGGTTTTGCGCGCAGCATTGGCCTCGGGCGAGGTGTCTGCCGCCAGCGCATTTCGCATGGCCATGGCGCCAGCGTAGTCGAAAGATCGCAGTACGCCGCCAACATCCTTGAACGGACTGTATTTGCCCCGTCGTTCTTCCAGCGGCCGCGCCGGTTCGCCCTCGAAATCAATCAGATACGCATCGCCCTTGACCACCAGCACCTGGCCCAGGTGTAGGTCACCATGCACCCGCATGCGCAGGCCACCGACCGACTGTTTGGCCAGCGCCTGGACCTGCGCCAGCAACGCCTTGCGCTGGCCAAGCAATTCACTGACCAGTTGCCGGTCCTGCGGTTCAAAGGAATCCTGATGCTGCTCCAGTAATCCCAGCGCCCGCTCGACCTGCGCCGACACGCTTTTTGCCGTCGCCTCGGCATCTTGGGCTGTGGTGACCTCGGCCTTGAAATCAGGATTTCCCGTAGGTGCGCTGAGGACCGCGTGCATTTCGCCCAGACGCTGCCCCAGCAAGGCGGCGAAATCCTGGAGTTCGATCAACGCATTGGCGTGTTGCTCAAGGTTCGAATGCCCGTGAGCCATTTCATCGCGCACCGCGCGCTCGAGGTTGTTCTGGGTCCACTCCCAGGCGTCGCCCTGATTGCTCAGGTAGCCTTGGGCGATCATCAGCAGATTGCTTTGGCCGTCGTTGTCGACCCGCACCACGGCGCCCAGCAATGGCGAAATGTGCGGGTAACCAGCGTCAGTCAGGTACGCGCCCATCTCCAGTTCCGGGTGGACCCCGGCGCTGACCCGGCGAATCATCTTCAGCACCAGGCTGCTGCCCACCACCACCGAACTGTTGGACTGCTCGGCGGACAAGTAACGCACTTCGGACTCATCGTTCAGCCCCAGGGGCGCCAGTTTCGACGTCTGCTGGAAGCGCAGTTCGCCGTCGTCGGTCGGCAACGCCGTCTGGTCCTGCATGCCCTTGATCACCGCTCGAATGAACGGCTCAAGGGTGAAGGCATCGGTAATCAACCCGACCTGCCGCCCGCGACGCACCCGCGCCAGCGCCAGTTGTTGCGGCAAGGCGCTGCTGAAGTCGTCCTCGGCAAGAAAGCCGAATGGCAGCTGGTAACGGCTGACTTCGCCGCCCGCGCTGACTTCGATCTCGCTGAGCAGCACCGGCCGCTGGGCAGTACCAAAGCGCACCGCGTAGGCAATGTGCACGTTATCGATGGCCGTGCTCTTGCCGGCGAACCAGCGGCGCTTGGGCAGGTAGACCGACAGCGAGGTCTGCTCCATGGTCTGGCGCAGGGGTTGTTCGAGCAGTTCTTCCAGGCGCTGTTTAAGCACCAAGGTCGGGAAATCCGGCATGCTTTCGGCCGGTTCGACGTGCCAGCTGGGCATTTGATTCTCCGCGGCCAATAAGAACCAGTAGAAGCCGTAGGGTGGCAACGTCAGCAGGTAATTGAGCTGGCCGATAGGGGGAAAGGCGCTGCCACCGAGCATCTCCACCGGCACCGTGCCGGAGTAGTGGGACAGCTCGAGCTCGGCGGCCTGGGAGGCGGCCGAGACGTTGGCAACGCACAGGATGATTTCGCTCTTGCCATCGGGCCCGGTGTACTCCCGGGTATACGCCAGGATCCGGCGGTTGCTCGGCGAGAGCATTTTCAGGGTGCCGCGGCCGAACGCCTTCTGCTGTTTGCGCACGGCGAGCATGCGCCGGGTCCAGTTGAGCAGCGAGTGCGGGTCGTGGTCCTGCGCCTCGACGTTGACCGAGGCAAAGCCGTAAAGCGGGTCCATGATCGGCGGCAGCACCAGGCTTGCCGGGTTGGCGCGGGAGAAGCCGCCGTTGCGGTCGATGGACCATTGCATGGGCGTGCGCACACCGTCGCGATCGCCCAGGTAAATGTTGTCACCCATGCCGATTTCGTCGCCGTAATACAGGGTCGGCGTGCCTGGCATGGACAACAACATGCTGTTGAGGAGCTCCACACGGCGCCGGTCGCGCTCCAGCAGCGGCGCCAGCCTGCGGCGAATGCCGAGGTTGATCCGCGCCCGGCGGTCGGCGGCGTAGTAGTTCCACAAGTAATCGCGTTCACGGTCGGTGACCATTTCCAGGGTCAGCTCATCGTGGTTGCGCAGGAAAATCGCCCACTGGCAGTTTTCCGGGATTTCCGGGGTCTGGCGCAGGATGTCGGTGATCGGGAATCGATCTTCCTGGGCCACGGCCATGTACATGCGTGGCATCAGCGGGAAGTGAAACGCCATGTGGCATTCATCGCCGTCCTTGCCCTTGCGATCGCCGAAATACAGCTGGGTGTCTTCCGGCCACTGATTGGCCTCGGCCAGCAGCATGCGGTCCGGGTAATTGGCGTCGATCTCAGCGCGGATCTTCTTCAGGACCTCATGGGTTTCCTGCAGGTTCTCGTTGTTGGTGCCATCGCGCTCGATCAGGTAAGGAATGGCGTCGAGGCGCAGGCCGTCGACGCCCATGTCCAGCCAGTAGCGCATCACCTCCAGCACCGCTTTCATCACTTGCGGGTTGTCGAAGTTGAGGTCCGGCTGATGGGAGTAGAACCGGTGCCAGAAGTACTGCCCGGCCACCGGGTCCCAGGTCCAGTTGGATTTCTCGGTGTCGAGAAAGATGATGCGCGTGCCGTCGTATTTCTGGTCGTCATCGGACCAGACGTAGAAGTCCCGCGCCTTGGAGCCCTTTTTCGCGTGCCGCGCGCGCTGGAACCACGGGTGCTGGTCCGAGGTGTGGTTGA
The DNA here is from genome assembly GCF_056627435.1 of Pseudomonas sp. 2. Lineage (NCBI taxonomy): Bacteria > Pseudomonadati > Pseudomonadota > Gammaproteobacteria > Pseudomonadales > Pseudomonadaceae > Pseudomonas > Pseudomonas sp. 2. The sequence continues at coordinate 96,865 of NZ_JBWXNG010000005.1, read as the reverse complement.
TGACCAGCTCGCTGATCACTCGCAGCCCGCGCTTGTGGGCCTCGGCGATGAATTTCTTCGCATCGGCCATGGTTCCGTAATCGGGGTGTACGCCGCGATAGTCGGAAATGTCGTAGCCGTCGTCGCGCCGTGGCGAGGGGTAGAACGGCAGCAGCCAGATGGTGTTGACGCCAAGCTGGGCGATGTAGTCCAGCTTGGCGATCAGGCCTGGAAAATCACCGATTCCGTCGTCATTGGAATCGAAGTAGGACTTCACATGAACCTGGTAAATCACCGCGTCCTTGTACCAGAGCGGGTCGTCGATAAAGGCTGCGTTCCGGGTTTTCTTGGCCATGACCACGTCCTTCGAATTATGGGTATGGGGCTTTGATGCGCCAGATACCGAACGGCTGATAAGAAGGGTCGATACGCATCCACTGGGTCTTGCCGTACCAGGTCCAGGAGTGGCCGGTCATCAGGTCTTCGCCAAAGGTGGCGGCGTCATCGGGCAGGCCCATTTCCCACAGTGGCAATTCGAAGTGCGCCTCCTGCGCGTGGTGCGGGTCGAGGCTGACCGCCACCAGCACGAAATTGCTGCCATCGTGGCTGCGTTTGCCGAAGTAGAAGATGTTGTCGTTCCAGGCGTTGTACACCTTGAGGCCCAAGTGGCTCTGCAGCGCCGGGTTCTGCCGGCGGATGCGGTTGAGCTGGGCGATCTCGGCGATGATGTTGCCCGGTGCAGTGAAATCCCGCGGGCGGATTTCGTATTTCTCCGAATCCAGGTACTCCTCCTTGCCCGGCACCGGCGCCGATTCGCACAGCTCGAAGCCCGAATACATGCCCCACAGGCCCGAGCCCATGGTCGCCAGCGCGGCACGGATCAGAAAGCCCGCGCGCCCCGAGTCATGCAGGAAGTACGGGTTGATGTCCGGCGTGTTGACGAAGAAGTTCGGCCGGTAGCACTCGCGCCACGGCGACTGGTTGAGCTGGGTGAAGTACTCGGAGAGCTCGGCCTTGGTGTTGCGCCAGGTGAAATAGGTGTAGCTCTGGGAATAACCGACCTTGCCCAGGCGCGCCATCATCGCCGGCTTGGTGAAGGCCTCGGCGAGGAACATCACGTCCGGGTACTGGGCGCGCACATCGGCGATCATCCACTGCCAGAACGGCAACGGCTTGGTGTGCGGGTTGTCGACGCGGAAGATCTTTACGCCCTCCTCGACCCAGCCCACCACTACGTCACGCAATTCCAGCCACAGGCTGGGAATGGCATCGGGCGCGTAGAAATCGACGTTGACGATGTCCTGGTATTTCTTCGGCGGGTTTTCCGCGTAACGAATCGTGCCGTCCGGCCGCCACGAGAACCAGCCCGGATGCTCCTTGAGCCACAGGTGGTCCTGAGAGCACTGGATGGCGAAGTCCAGGGCGATTTCCAGGCCATGCTCGGCCGCGGCCTTGACCAGATTGCGGAAATCCTCGCGGCTGCCCAGTTGCGGATGGATCGCCTCATGGCCACCGTCGGCACTGCCGATGGCGTACGGGCTGCCCGGATCGTCGGGGCCTGCCTTCAGTGAGTTGTTCGGACCCTTGCGGTGGGCCCGGCCAATCGGGTGGATCGGCGGGAAATACAGCACGTCAAAGCCCATATCGCGGATCATCGGCAGGCGGCTGTGCACGTCGTTGAAGGTGCCGTGGCGCTGCTTGTCGTCGGTGATCGAGCGCGGGAACAGTTCGTACCAGCTGGCGAACTGCGCCAGTTCGCGCTCCACGTCCAGCGGAAATTCCAGGCTGCGGCTCAAGAACGCGTGATTGTCGGCATGGGCCATGATCGCCGCGGTTTCGCTGTTGAGCAGCAACGCGACCTGGGCTTCGTGATCGGTGTTCTCGCCCAAGCGCCGCAGCAGGCTGTCGATCTGCCCGCGCAGTTCCTTCTGGCTGCGTTCGGCGGCATGCACCAGGTGCAGGCGCCCTTCTTCCAGCTCCAGGGCGATGGACACCCCGGCGGCGTACTTCTTCTCAAGCTCGTAGCGATAACTGGCGAACTGGTCGATCCAGGCTTCGAGGCGAAACAGATAGCGGCTGACCCGGCTCGGGGTGAATTCGCCGATCCAGCTGTCATTGCCCAGGTCGCGCATCGGCGCCTGGTGCCATTGCTCTTCATCGGCGGCGCGATAGCGGATGCGCACCGACATCTTGTCGTGGCCGTCGGCGAACACCTTGCTGGTCACAGTCACCGGCTGGCCGATGATCGCCTTGGCCGCCAGCTTGCCGGACTCGATCACCGGCTGCGTGTCTTCAATGATGATGCGCGGCAGCTGCAAGGCCTGGGTCAGGGGGATGGGCTTGGTTGGGTGGGGAACATCGGTGGCCAGAGAATCAGGGCCGTATGGCTGATCAGCAGTCACATTCATCGAGCATCACTCCTCACGCCCCACGGACGTTCCTTGTTGAAAACTGAGAGCTGAGAGTCCTTTCCATCGACATCGAATCCTTGAACACATAAAGCAAAACCACCGCGCCGAAGGCTGTCTCCACGCGGCCGCATAGGTTCCGAAGCCTGCCCCGGGGAAAAGTTCAAAGAGCTTGTGCGGCAAAAATTCGATCCGTTGCCCAGCTTAGACGCACGATCGCGATGCACCGGAAAATCTCGGGAAATCTTCAAAAAGCTGTGCTGTCCAAGCTTGCAAGCGCGCTGAAACCCGGTATTCCCGCCTGTTCACCCTGCGCTTGGAAGAAGGAGAAGCAATGAACATTCCCATTCCCGCAGAGACGCCCGACCCGAACATCGACGACCCTGAATTGCCGGTGCCCAAGCCCGAAGAACCACCGCCGCCGACCATGCCGCCGGTGATCGAACCGCCCAAGGGCGATCCGCCCAATCAGGAGCCGCCCGCCATTTTGTGTGAATAAACGCGGTCCGTAGCAACACGGCTTGCTGGCGGGAGCGGTGTGTCAGTCGACATCGTCGTCATAGATACATTGCCCCGCCGGCAAGCCGTGCTGCTACGGTTGGTGTGTGTCTTCTTCGGGATGATCAAACCTGTCGGTAATCAATGGCACCAGACTGAAAATCCCCAGCGCCAGAATGGTGCTCACCACCGCTGTCATTTCGCGCCCCATGCCCGCCGCAATGCCGATGGCCGCCGTCATCCATAACCCTGCCGCCGTGGTCAGGCCCTTCACTTGAGCGATGTCGAGCTTTTGGCCCTTGAGGATGGTGCCCGCGCCGAGAAAGCCGATCCCGGCAACGATGCCCTGCACCACCCGGCTCATCGCCGCATCGTCGGCCCCCGCCAGCCGGGGCACCAGCACAAACAACGCCGCGCCCATGCACACGAGCATGTGCGTTCGCACGCCCGCCGCCTTGCCCTTGTGTTCGCGTTCAAACCCTAGAACGCCGCCCAGTACCGCCGCGATGACCAGCCGGATCACCACCTGAGTCAGTTGTTTCGCATCGGTAATGTCCGAGAATTCGGTTTGCAGTGTGTCGACGACTTCTTGCCACCAGGTGTTCATCGCAAGTTCTTCCGGGCGCTGATAACCCATGGACCGCGCAGCACTGCCAGAGTGCTGGTGGTCGGAATCCGGAAACGATGCAGGCATGCACGCAGTCGCACCTTCATACCCCTTGAAGGAGCGCGATCATGCCTCTGGAATTCGACAGCACCCATGAATACTGCTCGGCGTACATTGACGGCGCGCAACATCGCAGCGCGGTGGTCGATGTGGTGATCACCACCAACGACGCGACGCACATGTCCGAAGCCGAGATCGGCGGCAAGAAAGTGCCGATCACCGAGGCCGAGGCCGATGCGTTGACGGTGTACAAAGCGAAAGACATGCGCCATCACACCATTGGCGTGGAGCCTGGCGAGGACTCGCCAGTCATCTGAAGGCCAGCACAGCCCCGTAGCAGCACGGCTTGCCGGCGGGGCGATGTATCTGTGACGACGATGTTGACTGACACACCGCTTCCGCCGGCAAGCCGGACTGCTACGGGGGCGATGGGGACCCGATCTGATCCGGTGTTTATCGCAAAAACTGCCTCTGTACTGAAAACAGTCTGACGCGCATATTCAGCGCCTGTCTGCACCGAATATTCGCGAGCCCTCCATGAAGCGTTATGAAAAGTTTGCCGACGACATCGCCGAAATGATCCGTTCCGGCGTACTCGCCGCCGGTCAGCGCGTGCCTTCGGTGCGTTATGCCAGCCAGACCCACGGCATCAGCCCTTCCACCGTCTTCCAGGCCTATTACCTGCTGGAACGGCGCGGCCTGATCCGCGCCCGGCCGCGTTCGGGGTATTTCGTCAACGACAGCTTCGTCAACGACACCTTCACTCGCCAGCACTTCCAGATGCCCGCACCGCAGCCAGTCGCCCCTGAAGGCCAGGTCAGCGAGAGCACCGAAGTGGACGTCAGCGAACTGGTGTTTTCGGTGCTGGAGTCGATCAAGGACCCGAACACCGTGCCATTTGGCTCGGCGTTCCCCAGCGCCGGACTGTTCCCCCTGCAGCGCCTGGCACGCTCATTGGCCAGCGCCACCCGCGATATGGACCCGAGCATGGTGGTCAGCGACCTGTCGCCGGGCAACCCGGTGCTGCGCCGGCAGATTGCCCTGCGCTATATGGTGGCCGGGCAGATTCTGCCCATGGAAGAACTGCTGATCACCAACGGCGCGCTGGAGGCGCTGAACCTGTGTCTGCAGGCCGTCACCGAGCCGGGCGACTTGGTAGCCATCGAAGCCCCGGCGTTTTACGCCTGCCTGCAGGTGCTGGAACGGCTCAAGCTCAAGGCCGTGGAGATTCCGGTGCATCCGCAGACCGGCATCGATCTGGCGGTGCTGGAACAGACGCTGCAACGCTACCCGATCAAGGCCTGCTGGAGCATGACCAGCTTCCAGAACCCCACTGGCGCGTCGGTTTCCGAATCACACAAGCGCGACCTGGTGGAACTGCTGCGCAAGCATCAGGTGCCGCTGATCGAGGATGACGTCTACGCCGAGCTCTATTACGGCCAGAATGCGCCGAAACCGGCCAAGGCCTTCGACACCGAAGGACTGGTGCTGCATTGCGGCTCGTTCGCCAAGAGCCTGGCCCCGGGCTATCGCGTGGGCTGGGTCGCTGCCGGACGCTACGCGCAGAAGGTCGAGCGGCTGAAGCTGATGACCTCGCTGTGCGCCTCGATGCCCGCCCAGGCCGCCATCGCCGACTACCTGCAACATGGCGGCTACGACCGACACCTGCGCAAACTGCGCAACAGCCTGGAAGATCAACTGCGGGCGATGCTGGGTGCCGTCGCGCGCTATTTCCCGGCGCAGACCCGGGTCAGCCAGCCCTCAGGCGGCTACTTTCTCTGGCTGGAACTGCCGGAACAGGTCGACTCACTGAAAGTGTTCCAGATCGCCCTGGCCCAAGGCATCAGCATCGCGCCGGGGCCGATGTTCTCGCCGACCCGGCGCTTCAAGAACTGCATCCGCCTGAACTACGGCACTCCGTGGAGCGACACCGCGGAACGGGCGATGGAAACCCTGGGCAAGATCATTCGCTCGCTGCTGGTCGAGTGAATGACCTCGCCGACCGCTCAACTGCGCAGCGTGTAGTGCACGTGCAGGATGGCATCCGTCAGACTCTCCAGCATCGCCCGCTGATCAGTCCTGGCATCCGGGAAGCTCAGCGTCAGCCGGGTGTCCTGGCTGCTCAAATCCATGCCCTCGAAGGGGAACCAGCGCCCGCCAAACGGCAACCAGCGACCGTTGTCCACCTCCGCCGGGAAGGTGCCGCTGTCCAGCATGCCGCGGGAGATGACCACGTCCCGGCAACCGGCGGGCAGGCTGGTGTCGCTGCTGTGCAGGACTGCCCTGATGTCCTGATAAGGCCCCAGTAATGCAGGCAGGGTCATTGCCAGGCTGTGCACCCGGCGCTTGCCTTCCATGGGGAAATCACTGGCGATATTCAGGGCGCTGGGGTTGAGCTCGATCGCCAGTTGCCCTCCGGTGATGTACAGCTTCAGCTCGTCTGGTCCGACCGGCTCGCCGCCACTGCTGTCCAGCACGCTGGCGATGGCATCGGCCAGGGTCGCAGGATCCTCCTCGGCGCGTTTTTCCAGATACAGCGCATTGAACGACACCGTACGGGTGATTTCCCGCCCGCGCTGGCTCCACTTGAGCCAGGCGTCGTCCATTTGTGCCAGCGCCAACAACAGACCTTCACCGCACATCAGGCCCGCCCGGGTGCCCTGCCAGGTCCCGGCCCTCAGGTAGGCGGTGGTGTCGCCTTTCTCCCACTGCAGGGATTTCTGCGCCATCATGCAGCGCGAAATGGCCAGGTCGTAATACTGGAAATACACCGTGGCCAGCCGTCCACGCAGCCAGCTGTAGAGCGCCTTGCCGGTGAACTTGTCCTGGAACAGCGCCAGTTGCGCCTCGGCGTTACTGTGCTGCAGGGTCAGATGCTGGATGTTCATGCGCGCCGACTCCTCGCGCACGCTCAAGGCGTCGAGTTGTGTCTGCACCATCGCGCATTCGTACTCGGCTTGCTTGCGCTGCACATCCCACTCCTGCCGACGGCGGCGGTAGGCCTCTTCCTGGGCGATACGGGTGCCCGCGACCTGCTGCGCTTCACCGATCAGTAAGTGGCCGTGCCCGATGGCAATCGGGATCTGCCCCGGTTGATGGCCCCCGTTGGCAAGACCAAAAATATTGGGCACCGCAGAAATGGCCGCACCCGCTGCGAAAAGGCCCTGGGCAACCGAGGTAAACGTCTGGGCGCTGCTGATCAGGTTCATCGCCTGAGTTTCACGGCTGTTGATGTCTTCGTCGTAAAGCACCTGATAGTGGCTCAGGCGCATGCGGGCGGTTTGCTGGGTGCGCAGCAGTACCGCGCGTTCGGCGGCCAGTTCGTTGAGCGTTTGCTTCTGGACCTCCACGCTGCTTTTGGCCAGCTCCACACCTTGGGTAGTCAACAGTTCGGACAGTGCCTCGCCATCCTGGCGCTCGAGAATCTGCAGCAAGTTGCTGCCGAACTGGATCAACTGGCCCACCACACCCCGGGCGCTTTCCAGCAAGGGTTGGAAACGCAGCGCCGGCACGTCGTTGATCTCCGGCAATTCGCTGCCCGCACCGCCTTCGGCCGCCACGGCACTGGCCAGCAACGCGTTGGGGTCCGCTGGTTGCGCATACAACGGCAACATCAGTGGCAAGCCATCGATGGTCAGGTTGTGCCGCAGGTTGTAAAGCCGCAGCGCCAGGGTTTGCCAATAGCCTTGCATTTGCTCATTGAGCTCAGGGAAAAACAGTGACGCGGTGCGGATAGTCTCCTGAACCTGCGCACTGCGAGCCGCATCGTGAACCTGGCCCTCGCGCAACAGCGCCAACGCCTCAAGGTGCGCCGCTTGCACGGTATCGCTGGCCGCGGCGCTCAGAGACGGATCGCTCCAGCTGTCCGCCGCCCCTTCCCACGGTGCCTCGCCCAACAGCCGCAGGGCCTGGCCATACCAGACGCGAGCCTCCACCAGAGTGTCGCGTTGCAGCCGCCGGTACGCGGCGTCGCCACGGCCGATGAGGATGTCCAGCCTGCGCATGAAGGCGTTGAGCTTGTAATGCATCGGGTCGTTCTGCGCCACGGCGTCCGGGTCATAGGCCAGCAGCGGCTCGCTGTTCCAGCTCTGGTCGTCCTGCAAGGGCCGCACGTTCCACATACGCGGTGTGTGCGTGCCGCGCACGATGTAGCCGCCGGGTTGCCAGACGTAATCGAGCCACTGCTCAGCCTGATCGAAGCGCTGCTCCTGCAGGAAACGCTGCATCACCATCATTGGCGTGTAATAGAACAACTCCCAGAAATACAGCGCGTTGGCCCCGGCGAAGTCCATGGGTTCGGTGTTGTCATCGAGTATCTGGGCGGTGAAACCGGTCGGTGGCGCTGGCGTGACAGCGGTTTCAAAGGTGGCACCAGTGACTTTGTAAAGCGCACTGTCCAGAGTGAACTTGACAGTGCCCAACTGCGGTTTCACCCCCTTGGAGGTGACAAACACCTTCAGCTCAGCGCCGGAAGGAAAGCCAATGCCATTGACGGCTGCCCATGAATACGGGGCGAACACGCGAATACTTTGTGCTTCGGTATCCAGCAGGTTGCCTGACCAGAAGCAATAGTTGCCGTTGTTCAACCAGATTGCCGTTGCCCGGGAATTGCCATGGTCCTCGGCGTTGTACCGAGGCAGCCCGACTTCCAGATACACCCCCTCACCGGGCTGCGGTTCCCGGGAATCGGTCTGGGTGTCGTAGGCCAGAATGCTGTCGATGCCGGCTTCGGCTTTCTCGGTCAAGGAGCGGGCGAACAGGGTATTGAGCCGCGTGCGATAAGCACTGTGCTGCAAGTATTGAGCACCGTTGTCGTGGGTTTGAAGAACGTCGGCGGCGAGTTCGCCTTCAAGCGTTCTGAAGACGCGCAGGGTGTAGTTGCGTCTGTTGCCGATGCCGCACTCGAATCCTATGGTGTGAAGGCGCTCGTTCTTTCCTTCCCACGCGCTGATGTCATAGGTTGGCGTAGTCGCCGAATGCGAGACAGTGACCTCCCCGGCACTCAAGTCCAATGGGGAGGTTTTGTAAAAATGCATCCAACTGCCATCATCCTTCTGATGCCATCTTCGTACTTGCTCGCCCGGAACGATGGGTTGCATAGAAGCTGGTTCTACGCTCTGTTCGGACGCACTCGGCCACCACAACGAGAATTGAATCCTGTGCCGTTCCAACCAGTTTCCGGTAAAAATAACTTCAGCCCATTCAAGATTTTCCACGCGGTGAGGAAACTGTGCGCAAACATAATTCTTATCATTGAAGTGAACATGATGCACAGGTACGGGATCTATAACGTTGACCCACAACATACGAGAAAGCCAACTGCTGATGTCTTCACGCACAATCAGATAACTCGTTCCACTCGAGTGGATCACTGCGACATCGTCATACCACTCCAAGCATTTGACAGGCCCGACGATTTCTGCGAGCTCAGGATAATACGACAGCAACTTTGTCAACGCATTGCTATTTTTATCCACCGTCAGATTCGTGCTCAGTCTAAGTGCGTACTTTTCCTCGGGAACAACACTGTCCGCTACCACCTCAACATTGGTAATCCGCGCTTCGAATTTCTCAAACCCGGCAGGCACTCCACCAAGGGAATTGAAGGGCTTCAACGTATTTTCAGCATTGAACGACATTCCATATTTATAATTACACCCCTGCCGCAACGGGGTATCCAATTGCACGTCCACCGCTCTCAGTTCGGCGGTTGCAATCACTGTATCGACGGTGGAAAACGTCATGTTTTCATGCAGCCGTAATGCCAAGGTGGGCACCCGGTTGGTGCCTGTTTTCACACGATCATAAAAAGTGATCATCACCGCATTCACGGTTTCGTAGTCGCTCAGATACAACGAATGGGGAACGCTCGCGTCAGCCCATACTTGAGTAACAGCGCCCTCGATCACCTTCACCAACGGCACGCTCCACCCGCCGTCATAACGCAGATAACTGATGCAAAGCCGGAACGTCCATTTGGCAGCCGTGGCTTCTGTGCCGGTTTCGCTCTCGGGTTCCTTAAGCTGTTTCTCCAGCCACACCACATAAAGACGCTTCTTGTAGATCACCGGACGAATGCAATCACCCCAAGGCTGCGGCCCGCAGGTGATCCGGGTCCAGGCGGACCAGGCATTGGCCGGCAGTTTGCCCTCGGGCCCTCGCTTGCCTTCATCGACCCAGCGCCACCAATACTGGCCAGCCTGGGCGAAATCATCGCCGGTTCGCGCTTCCTGGCTGCGGCCGATGAACCAGGTCTTGCCGTTGTCGTGGTCGAAACTGTCGTGGTAGGCGCTGAGGGTTTCCAGGTTGGCGACCTCTTCGAAGCCGCTCAGGTAACCCAGAAAGGCATCGCCTACGGTGTCGGTGTTGACTTGCGCCTGGCCCAGGTTCTGCAGCAGGTTGTCCATCATCGGGGTTTGCCCGAGGCGGACGGTGGGGTCGATGTAGTTCTCGGGGTAGTGGATCAATTTGCGCCCGCCGGCCCAGGTGCTGTAGCGCGCATTCCATCGTGCCCAGTTGGTGAAAAACTCGCCGGACAACGCCGTTTTATCGAGTTCAGCGCTGCTTTCCGGGGCTTGCAGGGTCCGGTGAACAAACGCTTGCAGGCAGGCCATGGCTTCGGCAATGCGCGAGGTGATGACCTGGGCGCCGTTGGTGTTGTCCGACAATAGATAGTCGGAGAGTGCCTCACGGCCGGTCAGCACCTGGAACGGCATATGTTCGGCCAGCAGCCAGCCGCTCAGGGCAGCGCTTTTGCCTTCGGACAGCGCCCGTTGCAGTTGAGTGGATTGAGCGGGGCTCAAACCCGCTTCAAAAGCATCGGCCACGGTTTTCCAGGTGCCCCATAGAGCTTGGGGTTCTGCGGTGTAATCCAAGGTCAGCAACTGGGCCAGGTTGGAGGGCATGACATTGTAGGTTCTAGCCAACGTCAGCCACTGCATCGCCGCTTGCAGTTGTTCGTGGCTGGCCAGGGCGGCGGGTAGCGCTGCTGCCGAGCAGGCCTGAGCCACCGTGGCCGGGTCGATACCACACGCCTGCGCCAATATCTCGGGCGTTACGCCCGACGCCCCTGCCAGTGCTGTCAGCAGAACACCGGCATCGCCCGGCAGGCCTTTTAGCCAGGCGCTGAAATCGCACAATGCCATGACCACGGCCGTACTGCGTTTCAACGCACCTCCGGTTTCGGCAGCGTCGGCGGCCAGCGATTCAGGCTTGTCGACAAATAGCGTCATGGCGTCAGGGGTCGCACCACTGCCGTGGTAGATCAGTGCCATCTGCGCCAGGTTGTAGCAGAACGCGGTGATGTTCTGTTGTTCATCTGCTGTGGGTTCAAGCTCAATCAACAGCGCGCAAAACTGTGCGACGGTAAGCGCTGCCGGTTGGGCTTTATCAGCCCAACGCAACAGCGTGGCGCCCACTGCCTCGCCGGGCAGCTGAAACAGCGCACTGAGGACCGGCGCTAACAGTTTGATCGCCTCATCAAGGGTCCAGGTTGCCGAGCCCGTAGCCATCAGCCGGTCTGCAAGGCTCTGGCGCAGCCCGTCGATTTCCGCGTTGGATGGCAATTGGCTGACGTCCCGGGTGAGCAATTCCAGGTCGCTGACCCGCCAGTGTCGGGCAGACAGCCACTGACAGGCCGCATAAAGCCGGGTTAGCAGGTCCAGCCAGTCTTGCGTGGGCTTGGTATAAAAATTCGTGGGAAGTCCAAGCATACCCAAGAGGCGTAGCAGTTCATCGGGGGACAGACCGTGCAACCGTGCCCACAGGCTGAGGGTGTACATCCGCGACAGATCGATGAGCTTAAGGGGCAGAGTTGCAGCGGGGGATCCCGAGTGCATGATCAATTTCAACGCATACAACCCGGCATCATCAGTATGGCAGGCGCGTTTGAGCACTGCTTTGATCGCGCTGTGTGTCTGAACTGCGTCGAGCCTCAGGTCAATCTGGAGGGTTGTATCAGGGTAAAAGCCGCCCTCGATCAACGGTGGCAGATTGAACAAACGGTCGAACTGACTCGCTTGGTCATTGTGCCCCTGCACCGAAATCAACCCGGCACACAGAACGATGGCGTCGTCATGGGCGATGGAATACCGCTCTGTTACCACTGCGCTTTGGAACAACAGACTCAAGGTTTCATCGGTGATCTGCGAAGGGTTGACGCTGTTGACGAGGTTTTCCAGAACCCGCGGTGCCAGGCCAGTGGCCTTGTAGAGGCGGATGGCCTTGTTCAGTTTGAGGGCGAAAGCGTGTGCGGGTAGCGTCTGGATGTTGTAGTTGGCCGTCGATGCACCGCCATTGTCAGCGTTGCCGACCTGCAACGTGAAACTGCCGTAGGTGGGAAAACCTCTCGCGTTCGTAATGACCTGGATCGTCGGCTCGTTACTGGCCACTGGGGCATCATCTCGAACCGTAATGCTTTCATCGAACGCCTCTCCGTACAGAACGAAAAAACAACCAGCGGGATTAATCGCTGTTCTGCTTGCCTCAATCCGCCACTCGGTCGCTGAGAGCGGAAAGATGTTCATGTAATTGATAGCACTCCCGGGATTGCTGGCACCGTGTGTATAACTTAATCGCAACAGCTGCCCACCCAACCAAGTGTTTAACGTCCTGTCGACATACCGGGAGCCCTCCCCCCTTGCCTCGACCAAAAACGCCCGCAGCTCCTCGTCAGTCAGGTCATACCACCGCCGCAACTGACTGGGCTGCAAAAACATCTCGGGCTCGATATCGCCAAAGTGTTCAGCGAACAACTCCTCGGCATTTTCGGCCGTCACCTCCTCCGTCAGCAGCGCATACAGCGAGGGCGAAACGTCGTAGTACATGCCCGCTCGGGTAGGACCGCTCAGTTCGCCGGTGACTGCCGGGGACAGCAAAAGATGCTTGAATGACGGGTCCTGCAGCTCGCGCACCTGGCGCAGCCGCGCATGGTGGTAGTGCCAAGGGGTGGCGCTACTGGTGTCGTGGGTCGCCAATACCTGCATCACCGCATCGTCAGTCACCTCCTCTTCGCCCGCGGCTGTCAGCACGTCTCGCCCGTGGCTCATCAGGATCTCGTTGGACAACGTCAGGGCGGTGACTTCGGTATCCATGTTGAACTGGCTCAGCGCCAGTCCTGCGAGGTCCGGGCGCCGGGTCTGGATGCTCCACCGGCTGTCCGCCGGGTACAGCGTACAGGCTGCGCGATACAGCTCTGTGAGATAGGCCGCCGGGGAAAACATAGAGGCCACGCTGCCCTGGCTGACGTAGGCCATGGCCCGCCCGCCGAACCATTCCTGGTAATCGTCCAGCGACACATCGGGGTAACGCAGGCCCAGCCGCACGGCTTCCGGCAGGCGCGGCGAACTGCGCACCAGAATGTTTTTTTCCAGCAAACGCAGCTCGTCATGAGCCTGCCTTGCGCTGGCGTGCATGGCCAACGCGTCATCAGGCGCCAACTGGTCTTGCATACGCTGAATGAACGCAGCCGGTGCCAGCAGCGATACGGCGGCAAGGGAAGAAAAGCCGCTCTGTGCGGCAAGAGTATTGAAGAGCGCGAGCCGTCCCTGGTCCATGGCGGAGTCCTTTCTGGCCTGTCACCGTCTTTCGACGGCTCATTGCCCGGCACAGCGTGTACCGGGCCCGGAGTGCAACTTCCTTATGCAGTCCTTTCAGGCTAGAAGGTCTCCACCAGGGCCAAGGGTGGAGGTTGACCGGTGGTTAGACTGAGTCGCGATAACCCGTCGCGCCGTGATCGCGATGCCAGAAGACGACTAGCGGCCGCCACCCAGATCAATGAAAGTCCCGGTGGAGTACGACGCCTTGTCCGACAGCAGCCAGACAATCGCCTCGGCCACTTCGTCAGCCAGGCCACCACGGCCCATGGGAATGGTCGGCTCCAGCTTGCTGACCCGTTGCGGATCGCCGCTGAGGGTGTGGAACTCGGTGAAGATGTAACCGGGACGCACCGCATTGACCCGCACGCCCTCGCCCGCCACTTCCTTGGCAAGACCAATGGTGAAGGTGTCCAGCGCGCCCTTGGAGGCGGCGTAGTCGACGTATTCGCCCGGCGAGCCCAGCCGCGCCGCCACCGAGGACACGTTGACGATGCTGCCACCGTGGCCGCCGTGGCGCGGCAGCATGCGCAGCAGCGCGTGTTTGCTGCACAGCATGGGGCCGACCACGTTGCTCATCATGATCTTGAGCAGGCGAAACTCGGACATGGTATCGACCCGGGACGTCTCGCCCACGGTGCCGGCATTGTTGACCAGCGCGGTGATGCGCCCAAGTTCGGAGTCGACCCGGGAAAACAGGCGGATGATTTCGTCTTCGTTGCTGACGTCGGCCTGGACCGCGATGGCATGCCCGCCCGCCTCGCGAATCTGCCCGCAGACCCGTTCGGCTGCGGCGTGATCGGAAAGGTAGTTGATACAGACGCGATAACCCTGCGATGCCGCCAAAACTGCCGTGGCCGCGCCGATACCTCTGGAGCCGCCAGTGATGAGGAGGTTTTTATCCATGGAATTTCCGATTAAAAATCCAAGCCTTTTAGAGGGGTGCCACACGTGGTACGTCAGAGCGTGTCGTTGCTAGAGGGTGCTCTCTTCGATGCGTTTGCGCGCCGCGCTAATATCCGCCATGAAGCGGTCCGCTGGCAATGGATGCCCCAGCAGATAACCTTGCAGCGAGTCACATCCCAGCTGCGTCAGGAAGCTTTGCTGGCTGGTGGTCTCCACGCCCTCGGCGACGATGCGCAGGTTCAGCGCCTGGCCCAGGGCGACGATGGCCGAGACAATCGCCGCGTCATCGCTGTCGCGCTCCAGCTCGCGCACGAAGCCGCGGTCGATCTTCAGCTCGTTGGCCGGCAAGCGCTTGAGGTACATCAGGCTCGAATAACCGGTGCCAAAATCGTCGATCGACAGGTCCACGCCCATGTCCGACAACTTCTGCAGCACGGTCATGCTGGCATCGGCGTCGCTCATGGCGGTGGTTTCGGTGATCTCCAGGGTCAGGCAGTTAGCCGGCAGCCCGTGCGTTGCCAGAGCTTGCGCGACGTTTTTCACCAGCCCCGCATGGCAGAACTGCAGCGCCGAGAGGTTCACCGCGATGCGCCAGTGAGTGAATCCACCGTCGTACCAGACGCGCATCTGCCGGCAGGCTTCGTTGAGCACCCACTCGCCGATGTTGATGATCAGGCCGGTCTTTTCGGCCAGACCGATGAATTTGTCCGGCATCAGCAGGCCGTGTTCGGGGTGATTCCAGCGCACCAGCGCCTCGGCGCCCACCGGATCGCCGGAACCTGCAGCGAACTTGGGCTGATAATGCAGGCAGAACTGGTTTTCGCGCAGGCCGATGCGCAAGTCCTGCAGCAGTTGCAGTTGATTGCGTGCGTTGGTGTTCATCGAGGCGTCGAAGAAGCTGTAGCCGTTCTTACCCGCGCTCTTGGCGTGGTACATCGCGGCGTCGGCGTTCATCAGCAGCTCCTGCTGGGTGCGGCCGTTGCCCGGGTACAGACTGATGCCGATGCTCACCGTCACTTGCAGATCGTGGTCCTGGACGTTGAACGGCTTGCTGACCAGCGCCACCTGGCGCGAGGCGACTGTGGTGGCGTCGTCGATTTCTTCCAGTTCCACCAGCAGCACGAATTCGTCGCCGCCGATACGGGCCAGGGTGTCGTGGCGGTGGAAATTCTCGCGCATACGCGCCGCCACTTCCTTGAGCAGCAGATCGCCCACGTGGTGGCCGAAGGCATCGTTGACTGGCTTGAAGCCGTCCAGGTCCATGAACATCAGCGCGAACAGCCCGCCCTGGGAATCAACCTTGCGCATGGCCTGCTCGATCCGGTCGGCCAGCAGGATGCGGTTGGGCAGCCCGGTCAGGGTGTCGTGCAAGGCCAGCTGGGTCAGCTCGCGGTTGGCTTCGCTCAGGGATTTGGCCAGCTGCGCGGTGCGCGCTTCCAGACGCGCATCCAGCACCGAAGTGAGCAGCGAGATGGCCATCACCGCAAGGCTGGTGACCAGCACCAGTTTGTCCAGGCCGTCGGCGCGCAGGCCGGTGATGGCCGCGCCACAGAAACTGCCTTCCGGGAAGTTCGCCGCCGCCATGCCGGTGTAATGCATGCCGACGATGGCAAAGCCCATCACGACTGCCGCACCGCCACGCCACAGGCGCACGTAGGGCGTTTCCTTGCGCAGGCGTAGAGCGATGAGCAGTGCAGCGGCCGACGCCGTCACGGCAATGATCAGTGAAGCGACGAACAGCGTGGGGTCGTAATCGATGCCCGGCTGCATGTGCAAGGCAGCCATGCCGGTGTAATGCATGGTGCTGATGCCGGTACCCATCACCAGCGCGCCGAACAGCACATGCAGCAGCGGCACGTGCTTGTGGCTGACCAGCCACAAGGCAAACCCCGACGAGGCCACGGCCACCAGCAGCGAGAACAGGGTCAGGGAGAGATCAAAACCCAGATCGATCGGCAGGCTGAAGGCGAGCATGCCGATAAAGTGCATCGACCACACGCCGATGCCCATGGACAAGGCACCACCGCCAATCCACATGGCCCGTGATCGGCCACTGGAAGCCACGATGCGCCCGGCCAGGTCCAGCGCGGTGTAGGACGCCAGGATCGCCACCAGAATGGAGACCAGGACCAGCGACAACGTGTAGTGTCCAATCAGCATGGGGCGCGACTCATGACTCAACCAGGAAAGGCTCTGACAGCCCAGGAATACGGCGGCGGATTCTACCGGTTTTCCCAGGAAAGTCGCGGTCTATCCGTCGCAATCATGGCAAAAGGCCTTGACCCTTGATCAGCGACGGCTAAAAGCAGGTTCCTGTTCCAGCCCGGCGTGCGAATCCCAGCCGCCACCCAATGCCGCGATCAACTGGACGCTGGCAATCAGTCGGCTTTGCAGCAGTGTCAACACGCTGCGTTCGTTACTCAATGCAGTGGTCTGTACGTTCACTACATCAAGATAGCCAATCAATCCGGCTTTGTACTGGTTACTGGTCAGACGCAGCGATTCGCGGGCGGCATCCAGCGCCTCCTTGCGCACCCCGGCCTCCTGTTCATACACGCGCAATTGCGCCATGTAGTCCTCGACTTCCTTGAAGCCGTCGAGCACGGTCTGGCGGTATTGCGCCACGGTCTGGTCATACACCGCCTCGGTGCGGTCGACCTCCGCGGAGCGCTGGCCGCCATCGAACAGGGTCATGGCCAGTTGCGGCCCTACCGACCAGAAACGGTTCGGCAGGCTGATCCAGTTGCTGAAGGTACTGCTGCTGTAGCCGCCGTTCATGCTCAGGGTCAGGTCCGGGTAATAGGCGGCCTTGGCCACGCCGATGTTGGCGTTGGCGGCCATCACCGAGCGCTCGGCGGCGGCGATGTCAGGGCGGCGCTCAAGCAGTTGCGACGGCAACTGCGCCGGAATCTGCGGCAGTGCGGGAATGCTGGTGGTCGGCGCCAGGGTGAAATCTGCCGGCGGCTGGCCCATCAGCACGGCAATCGCGCTCTCGAACTGCGCCCGCTGCCAGGCCAGGTCGATCAGGTCGGCCTGGGTGCTCTTGAGCTGGGTTTGCGCCTGGGCCACGGCGTCACGCCCGGAAATCCCGGCGCGGTACTGGTTCTGGGTCAGTTTCAGCGAACGCTCGTAAGCCTCGACCGTGGCCTCCAGCAGGCGCTTCTGCTCATCGATCACCCGCAACTGCAGGTAGTTCTGCACCAGTTGCGACTGCTGGCTGAGACGAATCGACGCCCAGTCGGCCAGGCTCGCCTGGGCGCTGGCCTTGTCGGCTTCAAGGCCACGACGCAGCTTGCCCCAGACGTCCGCTTCCCAGCTCACGCCCAATTGGGCGTTGTAGGTGTCGCGAATTCCGCTGCTGGAGCTGCTCAGGCTCGAATTGCTGCTGCCGGTGCCCTGGCTCGAACGGTTCTTGCTGGTGGTCAGGTCCAGCGTCGGGAAGAACGCGCCCCGGGCGCTTTTCACCAAGGCAAGCGCCTGGCGGTACTGCGCCTCGTTCTGGGCGATGGTCTGGTTGGACGTGTTGAGCTTTTCGACCAACGCGTTCAGCTGCGCATCGCCGTAGATTTCCCACCAGGCCCCCTTGGTGATCGCATCGCTGGGGTTGGCCTGGGTCCAGCCGTCGGCCTGTTTGAAGTGCGCAGGCGAGGCCACGTCCGGCTTTTTATAGTCCGGGCCGACGGCGCAGGCACTGAGCAGCAGCGCGCAAAGGCTGACGCCGAAGATGCGCCGAAATGGCAGCGGCCGCTTGCAGGCAGAAAGAGTCGGACGAGTGTTCATAGCGGCGTTTCCAGAGCGGCATCCGTCTGCACCCCGCGCCACTTGTTGAAGCGATGGCGCAGACGGTCGAGGTAAAGGTAAACCACAGGCGTGGTGTACAGCGTGAGAATCTGGCTGAGAATCAGGCCGCCAATGATGGTCAGGCCCAGCGGGCGGCGCATTTCCGCACCTTCGGCGCTGCTGAGCAGCAAGGGCACGGCGCCGAGAATCGCCGCCAATGTGGTCATCAGAATCGGCCGCAGACGCTGCAGGCAGGCATTGCGGATCGATTCCAGCGGGGTCATGCCGCTGCCGCGTTCCAGTTGCAGGGCCAGGTCGATCATCAGGATCGCGTTCTTTTTCACCACGCCGATCAGCAGGAACAGCCCCAGCAGCGAAATCAGGCTGAACTGCCCGCCGGTGAGGTAGATGCTCAGCAGCGCGCCGACCCCGGCCGACGGCAGCGTCGACAGGATGGTCAGCGGGTGGATGTAGCTCTCATAGAGAATCCCCAGCACCAGGTACACCGCGACCAGCGCGCCGAGAATCATCCACGGCTGGCTCTTTTGCGTGGCGGCGAAGGCGTCGGCGGTGCCGGCCATCTTGGCGATCACGTCTTCCGGCAAGCCGACAGCCGCCACGGCGCGCTCGATGGCCGCAGTGGCCTGATCCAGGGTCACGCCGTCGGCCAGGTCGAACGAGATGTTGTCCGAGGCGAACTGCCCGTCGTGGGTCACGCGGTCGTCTTCCAGGCTGCGCTCGTAATGGGCGATGGTCGACAGCGGCACCCGCGCGCCGTCGGCGGTGATGACCTGCACCTGCTCCAGGGTCACCGGGTCCAGCGCGTACTTCGGATTGACCTCCATGACCACCTGATACTGGTTCAGCGGGTCATAGATGGTCGACACCTGGCGCTGGCTGTAGGCGTTGTTCAGCACCGTGGTGACCATGTTCATGTCGATGCCCAGGCGCTTGGCCGCGTCGCGATCGACGATGAGCGTCACTTGCTGGGTGCCGCCGCCGTCGTTGGCGTCGATGGCGGTCAGCTCCTGGAGGGATTTCAGCGCGGTGACCACTTTCGGGTACCAGGCCCGGAGCATTTCCAGGTCGCCGCTTTGCAGGATGTACTGGTACTGCGAGGTGGTCTGCTCGCGACCGCCGCCCAGTTGCAGGTCCTGGTCAGGCTGCAGGAACAGGCGCCCGCCCGGCACTTGCGGCATTTCCTTGCGCAGGCGCTCGACCACCTGCTCGGCGCCGATCTTGCGCTCGGCGATCGGCTTGAGGCGCACGATGATGAACGCGTTGCCGGTGCCACCGTTGCCGCCGATGAAACCAGCCACGCTTTCCACCGCCGGGTCCTTGAGGATTGCGTTGCGGAACACGTCCATCTTCGGCTGCATGACCGAGAACGACAGGCCGTCGTCGCCGCGCACAAAGCCCATCAACTGACCGGTGTCCTGCTGCGGCAGGAAGGTCTTGGGCACCACCACGTACAGCGCGATGTTGACGCCGATGGTGATCAACAGCGTGATCATGGTCAGGCGCCGATGACGCAAGGCCCACTGCAGGCTCTTGTCGTACCCGGCGACCATGCGCTCGTTGACCCGCTGGGTCCAGCGTTGCAGGCGGTTCTCGCTGCCCGGCACATGGGGTTTGAGCCAGCGCGCGCAGAGCATCGGCGTCAATGTCAGGGACACCACCAGCGAGACGATGATCGACACCGAGAGCGTGATCGAGAATTCGCGGAACAGGTTTTCCACCAGCCCGCCCATGAACAGGATCGAGATGAACACCGCCACCAGCGACACGTTCATCGACAGCAGGGTAAAACCCACCTCCTCCGCGCCCTTATAAGCGGCCTGCATCGGCGGCACGCCCTCGTCCATGTGCCGGGAGATGTTCTCCAGCACCACGATGGCATCGTCCACCACCAGCCCCGTGGCCAGGATCAGCGCCATCAGCGACAGGTTGTTCAACGAGAACCCGCACAGGTACATGATGGCGAAGGTGCCCACCAGCGACACCGGCACTGCCAGGGTCGGGATCAGCGAGGCGCGGAAATTACCCAGAAACAGGAACACCACCAGGATCACCAGCACCACGGCGATCAACAGGGTCATTTCCGCTTCATGCAAGGTGGCCTTGATCACCGGCGAGCGGTCCATGGCCAGGTCGAGCTTGACGCTGGCGGGCAAAACGGCCTGCAACGCCGGCAGCTGGGCCTTGATCGCAGCCACGGTTTCGATGATGTTGGCCCCGGCCTGGCGGTTGATCACCAGCAATACGGCGGCGTCCTTGTTGAAGAAGCCGCTGTTGTAGCGGTCTTCCACCGAATCCTTGACCTTGGCCACGTCTTTCAAGCGCAGCGCCGCGCCGTTCTGGTAGTGGATGATCAGCGGCTCGTAGTCCTTGGCCTTTTCCAGCTGGTCATTGGCCTGCACCTGCCAGTTGTGGTCGGGGTTTTCCACGAAGCCCTTGGGCCGCCGCACGTTGGAATTGGAAATGGTGGTGCGCACGTCGTCCAGCGACACGCCGTACTGGTCCAGCAACTTGGGTTCCAGCTCGACCCGCACCGCCGGCAGCGAGCTGCCGCCGATCTGCACCTCGCCCACGCCGCTGACCTGGGACAGGCTCTGGGACAGGATGGTCGACGCCAGGTCGTACAGCTGGCCCTTTTCCAGCACATCGGAGGTCAGCGACAGCACCATGATCGGCGCCTGGGACGGGTTGACCTTCTTGTAGGTCGGCATGCTGCGCATCCCGCTGGGCAGCAGGTTGCGCGAAGCGTTGATCGCCGCCTGCACCTCCCGCGCCGCGCCGTTGATGTCGCGGTCCATGTCGAACTGCAGAATCACCCGCGTGGTGCCCTGGCTGGAGCGGCTGCTCATGGTGTTGACCCCGGCGATGGTGCCCAGGGAGCGCTCCAGCGGTGTCGCCACGCTGGAAGCCATGATTTCCGGGCTGGCACCGGGCAGCGTGGCGCTGACCACGATCACCGGGAAGTCCATGTTCGGCAGCGGCGACACCGGCAGCAGGCCGAAGCTCAGGCCGCCCAGCAGCATGATCGCCAGGCTCAGCAGCATGGTCGCCACGGGGCGGCGGATGAACGGGGCTGAAAGGTTCATGCGTCAGCCCGATCCAGAGCGGCGGGCGCCTGTGGCTTGCGGTTCCAGCGGCGGCCCAGACGATCGAAAAACAGATAGATGACCGGCGTGGTAAACAGCGTCAACACCTGACTCACCAGCAGCCCGCCGACCATCACCAGACCCAGCGGCTGACGCAGCTCTGCGCCGGAACCGGTGGCGAACATCAGCGGAATGGCGCCGAACAACGCCGCCAGGGTAGTCATCAGGATCGGCCGGAAGCGCAACAACGCCGCCTCATAGATCGCCGTCTGCGGGTCGATGCCGCGATTGCGCTCAGCGTCCAGGGCGAAGTCGATCATCATGATCGCGTTCTTCTTGACGATGCCGATCAACAGAATGATGCCGATGATGGCGATCATGCCCAGGTCGTTGCCACTCAGGATCAGCGCCAACAAGGCGCCGATGGCTGCCGACGGCAGGGTCGAGAGGATGGTGATCGGGTGGATGTAGCTCTCGTAGAGCACGCCCAGCACGATGTACATGGTGATCACCGCCGCCAGCACCAGCAGCAGCGTGCTCGACAGCGAGGCCTGGAACGCTTCGGCGGCGCCCTGGAACTGGGTCTGCACGCCGATCGGCATGCCAATGTCCTTCTGCACCTGCTCGATGACCTTGACCGCCTCGCCCAGGGCCACACCGGGCGCCAGGTTGAACGACATGGTCACCGCCGGGAACTGGCCGATGTGGGAAATCGCCAGCTGCGCCTGACGCTGCTCGATGCGCGCCAGGCTCGACAGCTTGACCTGCCCGCCATCGGTGGTCTTGACGTGGATCTGCTCCAGCGCCTTGGGCCCCAGATCGTTACCAGCCGCAGCCTGCAGCACCACGCGGTACTGGCTGGCCTGGGTGTAAATGGTGGAAATCTGCCGCTGGCCGAAAGCGTCGTACAGCGCGTCGGTGATGTTGGACACCGAAACGCCTACCCGGCTGGCGGCGTCGCGGTCGATATTGAGGTACACCTGCAAGCCCTTGTCCTGCAGGTCGCTGGCCACGTCGCTCAGCTCCGGGCGCTCGCTCAAGGCGTCGACCAGCTTGCCGCTCCACAGGGCCAGCAGCTCGGAGTCCGGCGAGGACATGCTGAACTGGTACTGGGTGCGGCTGACGCTGTCCTCGATGGTCAGGTCCTGCACCGGCTGCATGAACAGGCGGATGTCCGAGAGTTGATCGACCTGCGGCTGCAGGCGCTGGATCACCTGGGTCGCCGACAGGTCACGCTCCTTGTGCGGCTTGAGGTTGATCAGCATGCGCCCGCTGTTCAACGTGGAGTTGTCGCCGTCGACGCCGATATAGGACGACAGGCTGACCACGGCCGGATCCTGCAGGATGACTTTGGCCAGCTCCTGCTGACGCGCACTCATGGACGCAAATGACACCGACTGCGGCGCTTCGGTGATGCCCTGGATCACGCCGGTGTCCTGCACCGGGAAGAAGCCTTTGGGCACCGCCAGATACAGCAGCACGGTGATGCCGAGGGTGGCGATGGCGATCAGCAGGGTCAGCGGCTGATGCTTGAGTACCCACTGCAACTTGCGCCCGTAGGCGGCGATCAGCCAGTCGATCCACACGCCGCTGGCGTGGTAGAAGCGGCCCTGTTCTTCCTCCTTCGGCTCGCGCTTGAGCAGGCGCGCGCACATCATCGGCGTCAGGGTCAGGGACACCACCAGGGAAATCAGGATAGCCACCGCCAGGGTGATGGCGAACTCACGGAACAGCCGCCCGACCACATCGGCCATGAACAGCAGCGGAATCAGCACCGCGATCAGCGAGATGGTCAGGGAAATCAGGGTGAAGCCGATCTGCTTGGCGCCCTTGAGCGCGGCCTGCAGCGGCGTCTCGCCCTCCTCCAGATGCCGGGAAATGTTCTCCAGCATGACGATGGCGTCGTCCACCACGAAACCGGTGGCGATGGTCATGGCCATCAGGGTCAGGTTGTTGACCGAGAAACCGGCCAGGTACATCACGCCAAAGGTGCCGACCAGCGACAGCGGCACAGCCACCGACGGGATAATGGTCGCGCTCAGGCGGCGCAGGAACAGGAAGGTCACCAGCACCACCAGCACGATGGAAATCATCAGTTCGTGCTGCACGTCGCTGACCGAGGCGCGGATGGTCTGGGTGCGGTCGGTCAGCACCGTGACGTCGATCCCGGCCGGCAGGTTGTCGGTGATGCTCGGCAACAGCGTCTTGATCCGGTCGACCACTTCGATGACGTTGGCGCCCGGTTGACGCTGGATGTTCAGCAGCACCGCCTGGTTTTCATTGGCCCAGGCTGCCAGACGCTCGTTTTCCGCGCCGTCGGCAATCTGCGCCACGTCCTTGAGCCGCAGCGGCCCGCCGTTGGCGTAGGCGAGGATCAGGTTGGCGTATTCGTCAGGGGATTTGAGCTGGTCGTTGGCGTCGAGCATCGACACCCGGGTCGGGCCGTCGAAGTTGCCCTTGGGCGTGTTGACGTTGGAGGCGCTGACTAGCGTGCGCACGTCCGACAGGTTCAGGCCATTGGCTGCCAGCGCTTCAGGGTTGACTTTGATCCGCACGGCCTGACGCTGGCCGCCGGCGATGCTGACCATGCCCACTCCGCTGATCTGGGCGATCTTCTGCGCCATGCGCGTGTCGACCAGATCGTTGAGCTTGGGCAGCAGCATGGTTTTCGAAGTGATCGCCAGGGTCAGCACCGGCGTGTCGGCCGGGTTGACCTTGTTATAGGTCGGCGGCGCAGGCAAATCGTTGGGCAACAGGTTGGTCGCGCCATTGATCGCCGCCTGCACTTCCTGCTCGGCGACGTCCATGTTCAGGTCCAGGCTGAAACGCAGGGTAATCACCGAGGCGCCGCCGGAGCTGGTCGAGGCCATCTGCGTCAGGCCCGGCATCTGCCCGAACTGGCGCTCCAGCGGCGCGGTCACCGCGCTGGTCATCACTTGCGGGCTGGCGCCGGGATAGAGCGTCATGACCCGGATGGTCGGGTAGTCCACCTGCGGCAACGCCGAAACCGGCAGCAAGGTGTAGGCGATCAGGCCGGCCAGGACGATGGCCAGCATGCTCAGCGTGGTGGCGACGGGCCTGAGGATGAACAGGCGGGACAGGTTCATACGTTGCCTTTCTGCCCGGCGTCGGCGGCGGCCGACTCACCGGATTCCTTGTCCTTGGACGGTTTGCCCTGCAGTTTCTGGCCCGGGGTGGCCGGTACGTCCTTGCTGTCGTTGACCACTTCCACGTCGCTGCCGTCTTTCAGGCGGTCGGTGCCTTCCAGCACCACGCGGTCGCCCGCATTCAGGCCATCGCTGATGACCGTGGTGTTTTCGTCGCTGGGGCCGGTCTTGAGCTGGCGAATGCGCACCTTCTTGTCGCCGTCCATCACGTAGACGAAGGTGCCGTTGACGCCGAACTGCACAGCCGCCGACGGAATCAGCACCACGCCCTTGAGGGTGTTGGCCAAAAGACGCGCGTTGACGAACTGGTTGGGGAACAGCGCTTCGTTGTCGTTATCGAAGCGCGCCTTGAACTTCAGGGTGCCGGTGGTGATGTCGATCTGGTTGTCGATGCTCGCCAGCACGCCCTTGGCCTGCAGTTTCACGTCGCCGCGGTCCCAGGCTTCGACGGCCAGTTTGTCGCCGTTGCGATAGTGGCTGAGCACGTCGGCCAGGTCTTTTTCCGGCAGGGTGAAGTTGACGGTGATCGGTTTGGTCTGGGTGATGACCGCCAGCGCCGTGGTGTCGTTGGCCGCCACCAGGTTGCCGATGTCCAGCTGGCGCAGGCCGATGCGTCCGGAGATCGGCGCGCGGATCTGGGTGAAATCCAGGTTCAGTTTGGCATCGCCCACCGCCGCCTGATTGGTCTTGACCGTGCCCTGATACTGGCCCACCAAGGATTCTGCGGTGTCCAGCGTCTGCTTGGCGATGCTGTCTTCTTTGTACAGGTCCCGATAACGCTGTACGTCGATCTGCGCGTTCTTGAGCAGCGCCTGGTTCTGCATCAGCGAGCCTTCGGCCTGCTGCAGGGCGATCTGGTAGCTGCGCGGGTCGATCACCGCCAGCAAGTCGCCGGCCTTGACCTGCTGGCCTTCCTGGAAGTTGATCTTGACCAGCTCGCCCGCCACCCGGCTGCGCACGTTGATGGTGTTCATCGCCGTGACGGTGCCCAGTGCTTTGTAGTAGATCGGGAAATCGCCGGTGGTCGCCGCCGCCACACGCACCGGCACCGGGCCCGTGCTGCCGCCGAAACCGGGACGCGCCCCGCCCATTCGGCCTGCCCCGCCAGTGCGGCTCGCACCCTTGTGCGGCTGCTCGCTCTTCTGCGCGGTGGCATCGGTCTTGGCGGCCGACGACTCACCGGTCAGACGGGGCCAGAAATGCCAGCAGACACCTGCGACGATCAGGATAACCAGCAGGCTGAACAGCCAGCGACGAGATTTGCGAGGAGCAGACGATTGCATGAATGAGTCGACCAGTGTGCGCGTGAGCGTCTTCGGGAGGCTGAACAATAAGCATAGATACGTGCCAAGCAAAGGGCCTTTACCGGCAATTTACCTAGCGCTTACTTTGGTAAGGTGCTGACGTGCAAATGAAAACGGCCTGATCAAGTCAGGCCGTTTTGTGTTGCGCTGTATTGCCGGTTACCACGTGGACAATACGCAACGGACCGCTTACTTCAGAACGGCCAGCGCGGCGTCGTAGTTCGGCTCCTGGCCGATCTCCGGAACCAGCTCGCTGTGCAGGACGTTGTCGTTTTCGTCCAGTACCACCACCGCGCGGGTGGTCAGGCCGACCATCGGGCCGTCGGCGATGGCCACGCCGTAGTTTTCCATGAAGTCAGCGCCACGCATGGTCGACAGGTTCTTCACGTTTTCCAGGCCTTCGGCACCGCAGAAACGCGCCTGGGCGAACGGCAGGTCAGCGGAGATGCACAGGACGACGGCGTTGTTCAGCTCGTTGGCCTGGGCATTGAACTTGCGCACCGAGGTGGCGCAGGTCGGGGTATCGACGCTTGGGAAGATGTTCAGCACCTTGCGCTTGCCGGCGAAGGTTTCCAGGGTCACGTCAGCCAGATCGCCGCCGACCAGTTTGAAGGCAGGCGCCTTGCTGCCGACCTTTGGCAACTCGCCACTGATCTGTACCGGGGAGCCTCTACGAGTCACTTGAGCCATGAGCTGAGTCCTTATTCTGAGGTTGCAGTTCTGAGAATGCTGCGGGTTTGTTGCAGGTGGTGAAGCCAAGGACGGAAGTTAACCACGAAACCGCCGGGCGACCTACCGCTGTACATGAATTTGTTTGTCAGCCTGTGCGCTCTGTCTCGGGCCTGTCGATAAGGCCGGGGCGTGAACACAGCTCCACCAGCCAGTCGACGAACACCCTCACCCGCCGTGACATTTGCCGGTGCGCCGGGTACAGCGCGGTCAGGGCCAGGGTCGGCTGCGGCACGTCTGCCAGCACCTCGACCAGCTCACCCCGGCGCAATGGCCCGGCCGCGTGGTAGTACGGCGTCTGCACGAGACCGTAACCCGCCTTGCAGGCCGCCAGATAACCATCGGCGCTGTTGGTAGCCAGGGTCTTGGCCAGGCTCACCTCCTGGTCCCTGCCCTCTATGACGAATTCCAGGCCGTAACGTTTATTGGTGGTCGTGGAAAAATATTCGATGACCTTGTGATCTTCGAGGTCCACAAGCGTTCGGGGCACGCCAGCTCGCGCCAGATACGCAGGGCTTGCACAGACCACCTGACGCATCTGCGCCAAAGGCCTTGCCACCAACGAATGATCCAGCGGCTGACCGCCCCGAATCACGCAATCGAAGCCTTCGCGAATCAGGTCCACCGGGCGGTCGTTCATGCCCACTTCCAGCTCCAGCCCTGGATAACGCTCAGTGAACTCCGGCAGCGCCGGCATCACGATCAGTCGGCCGACCCCGGCGGGCATGTCCACCCGCAACACGCCCTGAGGCTGCCTGGCCACTGACGAAAACGCTGACTCGGCGTCGTCCAGATCATTGAGCAAGCTCACACAGCGCTGGTAGTAGGCCTGCCCGTCCAGCGTCGGCGTCACTTGCCGGGTGGTGCGCAGCAGCAACTGTACGCCCAAGTAGGCCTCCAGCTGCTTGATCAGAATGGTCACCGATGCACGCGGCATGTGCAGGCTGTCGGCGGCCCTGGCAAAGCCGCCCAGCTCGACGATCCGGGTAAATGCGCGCATGGCATTGAGACGATCCATCAGTGGCTTCCCGCTGATTATTTAGAAATAACCAATAGTGAAAGCATTTTTAGCCGGTTTATCAAGATTCTTCCCAAGGGCAACAATGGGCAGGTCTTAAACACTGAAAAGGAACTCGACATGCAAACCCGTCAACTCGGCAAGAACGGCCCGCAGGTTTCAGCCATGGGCCTTGGCTGCATGGGCATGACTGACTTCTATACCCGGGGCAGCGACACCCGTGAAGCCGTCGCCACGATCCATCGCGCGCTGGAGCTGGGCGTGACCCTGTTCGACACCGCCGACATGTACGGCCCGCACACCAACGAAGAACTGCTCGGCAAGGCGCTGGCCGGCAAACGCGATCAGGCCTTTATCGCCAGCAAGTTCGGTATCGTACGCACGCCCGGCGACGCCGCGGCCCGCAGCGTGAACGGCAGCCCCGAATACATTCGCGCCGCCATCGACGGCACCCTGCAACGGCTGAAGATCGACACCCTGGACCTGTACTACCAGCACCGCATCGATCCGAACATTGCCATCGAGGAATCGGTGGGCGCCTTGGCCGAGCTGGTCAAGGCAGGCAAAGTGCGTTACGTGGGGCTGAGCGAGGCGTCGGCGAAAACCCTGGAGCGCGCACACAAGGTTCATCCGATCGCCGCGCTGCAGACCGAGTACTCGCTGTGGAGCCGCGAGCCCGAAGAAAACGGCGTGCTGGAGACCTGCCGGCGGCTGGGCATCGCTTTTGTGCCGTACAGCCCACTGGGCCGGGGTTTTCTGACCGGCGCCCTGAAAAGCCCGGACGACTTCGCCGCCGACGACTACCGCCGCACCAGCCCGCGCTTTCAGGGCGAAAACTTCGCCAAGAACCTGCTGCTGGTGGAAAAAGTGCAACACATGGCGACCGAGAAAGGCGTCACGGCCGGGCAACTGGCGCTGGCCTGGGTGCTGGCGCAAGGCAATGACGTGATCCCGATTCCGGGGACCAAGCAGCGCAAGTACCTGGAGGAAAACGTGGCGGCGCTGGACGTCAAGCTCAGCCTTGCGGAACTGCAGGCGCTGAAGGATCTGTTCCCGGTGACGGCTGTGGCCGGCGGGCGGTATCCGGAGGCGGCGTTGAAGCTGGTTAACGGCTGATCCACGACTCAGACCCGTAGCAGCGCGGATTGCCGGCGGTCTGGTGCAAAGCGGCAGTAAATCCAGACGACCGGGGCGTGTCAGACATACCGCATTCACAGGTTCGGCTGTTGGAAGATCAAGATCAAAGGCGTTCTTCCTAACGTCAGACCTGTTTCGACTTCGTCGAGTTACTTGGTCCTTTCAAGTAACTCGACGAAGTCGAAACAGGTCTGACGTTAGGAAGAACGCTCTTGATCTTGATCTTGATCCTCACGTCGAAAATACAACCGCGTTGTACCAGACCCACCGCATGCACAGGATTTGCTGCCGCTTCGCCCCAGACCGCCGGCAAGCCGTGCTGCTACGAGGGTGAGATGTACAAACTCAAAAATCCCGCTTGTAGAAGATATCCAGCGAACTGGCCACGCCGCCCGCCGCTTCCAGATACACCTTCTTGCTGAGCATGTAACGCAAGGCAATGGTATTGGCCGGTTCGAACACCCCTACCCCATAGCGCAGGCTGAGCTTGTCGGTGATCTTGCCGCTGGCGACCACCGAGGTCTTGTCGCCACTGCCGGAGGTGTCCAGGTCGAAATCCTTGATGCCAAGGCCCGATGCCAGCTTGCCAGCCGTCCCCGAACTGCCCGCCAGCCCCAGCGCCAGCGCGGCCTGGGCCATCATGTTGTTGTCTTCGCCGTTGGTGCTCAGCGGCCGGCCCAGTACCAGATAGGACAACGCCTGCTCCTGGCTCATGGCCGGTTCCGAGAACACCGTGGTGGTGGGTTGCTCGGCGCTGCCGGTCAGGCGGATACCGGCGATCACGTCGTCGGTCTGGCGAATCGCTTCGATGTCCAGATACGGCTGATCCAGGGGCCCTGCAAACAGCAACCGCGCCTTGCGGATGGTCAGGCGCTGGCCGTAGGCACGGTAGCGACCGTCGTTGAGGTTCAGTTCGCCGCGGGTGTCGAGGTTGTCGCCGATGTGCACATGCCCGGCCAGATTGGCGGTCAGGCCGAAGCCGCTGAAACTGAGCTTGTCCTGACCCACTTCGACGTTAACGTCCATGGCAATGGCCATGGGCGGTTTGCCTTCCGGTGTCTGCGCACCAACGATGACCGTGTCGTCGGAGACCTTGACCGTCGAGGGCGGCAATTGCCGTACAGTGATCTCGCCTCTAGGGATCAGCACCTTGCCGGACACCGCGAGCCGATCATTGAGCAATGTGATTTTCAGATCAGGCGCCGCTTCCAGTTTGGCGTAGGGCTCCACCGTGATCGGCAGGCGCGAGCCCTGCAAGGCGATGTCGACATCCAGCCCCTGAGTCCAGGCGACATGCCCGCCAATGCTGCCCTGCCCGGCGGCGCCGCTGCTCCAGTTGCCCTTGAGTTGCACGTTCTCGCCGGCAATCAATGCCTGCAGGTTGAGCTTTTCCAGGCTGATCGGCAGTTCCGGCCCGGACACCTCGCCGTCGCTCAAGGTCACGTTGCCATTGACCTGCGGCGCCAGCAGGCCGCCGGTAATGCTGCCACTGCCATTGAGCTTGCCGTTGAGTTTTTCCACCATCGGCACGAACGGCCGCGCGACCGAAACGTCCAGCCCGCTGAGGTTGAAATCGCCGTTGACGGTCTTGTTCTTCGCCAGCGGATCGATGCTCAGGCGTGCGATCAAGTCACCCAGCTTGCCGCCGCGGAAATCCAGACTGGTGTCGACTTTTTTCGGTGTCAGGTTGCTGGTCAGGCGCAACGCCTGATACGGGAAATCCAGCCACTGATTCTTGTCCTTGACCCGCAACGTGCCGCCACTGGCGTCGATGACGATCTGGCCCTTGGGCCCGGAGGCTGGAACATCCAGTTGCACATCGGCGTTGAGCAGGCCTTTCCAGGCGAAGTCCTTGGGCAGCCATTGCGCCAGGCTCTCCAGCGGGAACTGCTTGAGGTGATAGCGCAAGCGCGGATCGGGCATCAGGCGCTGGTCTTCGCCGCACAGGCTGGCGTTGCCGGACATCCAACAATGGGCGCCGAAGTTGATCCTGCCGTCGGCCAGCCGCTCCAGCTTTGCCGGTTGTGCAAGCTTCCAGTCCTGTCCGCCGGTCTGCACATCGCCGCTGGCCAGGCGCCCGCGCCAGCTGCCCTTGTCCAGATTGCCATCCAGCGCCAACGCCAGTTTGAGCAGCGGGCCTTGCAGGTCCAGCTTGACCTGCTGACGCTTGATATCGCCTTGGCCGTCGACGGTCAGCGTACCCAGCGCGGTGTCGCCCGCCTGAATGCCGGTGGTCTTGAGTTCAATGTTGGCGCGCTGGGCGCCGTCCAGTCTGGCCGCCAGATTCAGGCTCTGCAGCTTGTTGGTTTCATAGGCCAGTTGCGAGCCCTGCAAACCCAGTTGCCCTTGGGGCGCCTGCAGGGTACCGGCCAGATCGAGGCGGCCTTTGACCTGCCCCTGCAAGCGCGGCCAGAGCTGGCCCAGGCGCGGCAGGTTGATGTCCAGTTGCCCGGCCAGCTTCTGTTGCAGGCTGCCGCTGCCCTGAATGTGGTTGTCGCCCAGGCGGATGTCCAGCGCGCTGAGGTTCCACTTTTCACCGGCACCATCGGCCTTGGTCTGCAACACCGCGGGCTGCCCGCGCAGCCGGCCCTTGAGGTCAAGGTCGGCGTTGAGGTTCAGTTGTTCATTCTTGAAGGTGCCCTTGCTGCGCAGCGGCCCCGCGAGATTGCCCGGCAACTCGGCGACCCAGAACGCAGGATCGATGGCGCTCAGGTCCAGCGCCGTGTCCCAGCCCACGCCATCGGCGAATTGAACATTCAGATGCCCCGTGGCCTTGCCCTGCCCGGCCACCAGCTCCAGTTGCGGCAGGAAGATCTGCTGCAGGTCGCCGCTGAACGGGCTCTGCAGGCTGAACGGGCCGGCCGGGCCCTTGAAGTCGCCCGCAAAGTTGCCCAGGTACTTGCCGTCGGTGTAGGACACTTCGCCCTTGAAGCTGTGAACGCTCACCGCTGGCTCGTCGACCACCGGATAGAGGCGATGCCAGGGGAAATCCAGCCAGTCGACCTTCGCATCGGCGCTCAAGCCTTTCTGCCAGTCCAGGTTGGCGCTGAGTTTCAGCCGCTGTTCGTTGCTGGCGGTCAGGTCCAGCGCGGCGATTTGTGCGCCCTTGGCGTCGACGCGGCCTTGCAGCGCCAGGGTCACCAGGCCTTGCTCGGCGGGCAGCGTCGCATTACCGAGAATCGCGTAACCCTGGGCCAGATCGCCTTTGGCGTTGAGGGTCAGCTTGTTGAGCTGCAGGGTGTCGGGCAGATCGTCGGCGGGCTTGAAGGCGTCGCTGGTGATCGCCACTTCAGCGGGGAGGTTTTCCACCAGCGGCTGCAACTGCCCCACCAGTCGGGCGTCGATGTAGCCACTGGTCTGCGCATTCAAGTTAAGCGTCTTGAGCAGATCACCCGTCACGTCCAGCGTCAGCGACAAGGGCTTGCCGCTGATATCCGGCAGTTTGACCTGCCCTTTGGCGGTCAACGGCCAGTCGGCGAAAGGTTTGAGCAGGCCGTTCAGGTCCACCACGATGTCGTCGCGTTGCGCGTGAACCGAATCAATCTTCAGGCCGTCAGCGGTCCAGTGCGCCGCCAGTTGCAGGTCGCGCACCTGCTCGCTGCCGTCCAGGTGAATGCTGCCGACCTGCACCTGACCCAGCTCGATGGCCAGCGGCAGCTTGAGGTCGGGCAAAGTGATCGGGCCGCTGCTTTCTTCAGCCGCAGAAGGTGCAAAGTGCATGCGCACGTCGCCCGCCTGCAGGGTGTCGATGCACAGCGTCATGCGGGTCAGGCAGGACGGCGACCAGTCGAAGACCGGTGCGTCGACCTCAACCTTGCTGTCGCCGTCCTGCCAGACCAGCGAATCAGCCTGCCAGTGCCCGGCCAGATGCCCCGAGAAGTTTTCCACCTGAACACCCGGCACCCAGCCAAGGACCATGCGGCTGCCCGGTTGCGTCCCCAGAATCAGGCCAACGGCGGCGACCACCAGCAGCAACACTGCCAACAGGGTGATCGCAGTGATGATTGCGATACGTTTGAGCAAGGCCGTACTCGTCACAGTTCAGGTCCCATCGAGAAGTGCAGACGAATACCGCCGTCATCATCCAGTGCATGTGCAAGGTCCAGCCGCAGCGGGCCGACCGGTGAAACCCAGCGTATACCGATGCCGACACCGGTCTTGAGGCTGGGGAAGTCCAGCGAGTTGAACGAGTTGCCCTCGTCGATGAAGGCTGCGATGCGCCATTTCTCGGCGATCGAGTACTGATATTCGGCGCTGCCGGCAACCATGTAGCGGCCGCCGATCTTGTCGCCGTCGGAGTTCTCCGGGGACAGCGACTGGTAGTCATAACCGCGCACGCTCTGGTCGCCACCAGCGAAGAAACGCAGCGACGGCGGAATGGATTTATAGCCGTTGGTGGCAGTGCCGCCGACCTGAATCCGCCCGAGGAGCCGGTGATTCTGGGCGATGGTGGTCAGGCCCTTGACCAGCGCAGTGCCGTGCAACACGTTGGCATCCGAGCCGAGCCCTTCCTTGGCCACTTGCGTGTCGAATTGCAGGCGGTAGCCATTGTGCGGGTCGATGCGGTTGTCGCTGCGCAGATAGGAATAACTGATGCCGGGCATCAGCAGCGTGCTCAAGCCCGAGTCGTTGCCCAGGCGGTATTCCTCACGCTGCCATTTCAGGGAAATCACCCGCTCCCAGCCGCTGGGCAACTTGCTGTGCCACTCCGGCCCCACCGTCAGCAGCTTGCTGAGGCTGTCGGTGTCGGCGATTTCTTCATATTGATAGCCACCGGCGAAGCGCAGTTTGTCGGTGAGCGGCGGGTCCAGCGGGATGTCGTAGAACAGCCCGACGTTCTGCCGCGGCGCCGACAGCTCCGACTCGATGCCATAACTGTGCCCTTGCGGGTTGACCCAGTGCCGCGTCCAGTTGGCCTTGACCCTGGGGCCGACGTCAGTGGAATAGCCGACACCCAGGCCCATGGTGCGGGGCTTGCGGGTCTGCAGTTGCACGTTCACCGGGATGATCTGGCCTTGCGCGTCGGTGGGCGAGGCATCGACGCGCACGCCTTCGAAATAGCCGCTGGACTGCATCGCCTGATTGAGTTCGGCGATCAGCTCGGAATCGTACGGGGTGTTTTCCTTGAACGGCACCATGCGCTTGAGCAGGTCTTCATCGAAGGGCGCATCGCCGCTGAAACTGACCTTGCCCAGGGAAAAGCGCGCGCCGCTGTCGTAGACCAGCTCGATGTCGGCCACCCCGGCACGCGGATCGACCGACAGGCGCTGAGTGACGAAGCGGCCATTGAAAAAGCCGTAGCGCGCGGCCTGGTTCTGGATCAGCTTCTTGGCGTCTTCATAGTTGCCATGGTTGAGCACGGCGCCGGTTTTGAGCGCTTCGCTCTTGGGCACCCTGAACGCCTTGAGCTGGCTGGCCGGGCCTTCGATGCGCACGGTGACATTGCGCAGGTGCACCGGCTCGCCCGCCTGCACGGTGAGGACCAGGTGCAGGTCCTTGTCGATGCGTTTGACCTCGCTGTCGATCTGCGCCTGGTAATAGCCCAGGGCCTGGGCGGCTTTCTGCGCCTGCTCAACGGCGCCCACGCTGAAACGCTCGAGCGCCGGCTCGTCACGCTCGCCGAGGCTGCCCACGTACCCTTCAATGTTGGATTTGAGCTCGGAATTGGACGGTTTTATCTTCACATCCAGCTGCGCATCGGCAAACACCGCGCAGCTGGAAACCATCAGGAGAAAACCACTGGTGAATCGACCGGGAAACTTCATAGGCGCGGATGCTACACGAGCGGCGGGCACTGCTGAAACCCGCAGTAATTGAGAATTAATCCGCGGTCAAGCCATGGAACCCAATGAAACCTGGGGATTGGGGTGAAAAAACACATGCTCTCGGACAGGTCCTACAGCAATTTCACCGATTTCCTCGTACCCCTGTCGCCTGTAGAACTCCAGATAATTGTCATTTCCGGTGTCGAGAACTACGCCCTGAGAATTTTCATCCACCGCGCACCAGTCGTGCAGCGCCTGCAACAGTTGCTCGCCGTAGCGCTGATGCTGAAAATCCCGGCGGATGGCCAAAAGTGGCAGGATATGCACCGCCTCGGACGGCAGGCACGACAACACTGACTCGTGGTACGCCAGATAGCGCTGAGTGGAGCGCAATCCCGCGCTCATCACCATGCGCAGACGCCACACCCAGCTTTCGGTGATGCCCAGCCGGCGCTGCGGCGGCGCAATCAGCGCGACGCCAATCAACCGGTCTTCGATGAACATGCCCAGGGCAGGAAGGTCCTGGCTGAAATGCTGTTTGACCAGCTCGCGAATGGTGGCGCGCACCCGCTGCTCATAGCCGGGACGCTGGGATTCGAACAGGTAGGCGAAGCTGGGTTCTTCAAGATAGGCCTGATACAGCAGGGAGCGGGCTTCTCGGGAATAGCCGCCGTCCAGTTGACGAATGTCGGCAGTGGCATTGGTTGATTCAGGCATTTGCGTCGTCCCTTTCCATGGCCGCCGGAGTCGATCGGCCACCTTACTGATTCCACACCTTCGAGTGGCGGGCTCCCACGACAGTTCCGGCGAGTTTTTTGGGCATTTCCTACAGCGTAGCAGGCAGCCCGCAATCCGAGATTACGCCTCAGCGCTGGCCGTTGACGGCGCGCTCAGCTAGCATCGCTTTTTGTTTTTTGCCAGGACTGCCGTCTATGAAAATTGTTTCTTTCAACATCAACGGCCTGCGCGCCCGTCCGCACCAGTTGGCGGCGCTGATTGAAAAACACCAGCCTGACGTCATCGGCCTGCAGGAAACCAAGGTCTCGGACGACCAGTTCCCGCAAGCGGAAATCGAAGCGCTGGGCTACCACGTTCACTTCCACGGCCAGAAGGGCCATTACGGCGTCGCCCTGCTCTCGCGCCAGGCGCCACTGAGCCTGCACAAAGGTTTCGACACCGATGATGAGGAAGCCCAGCGCCGCTTCATCTGGGGCACGTTCGCTGATCGCAACGGCTTGCCGGTGACGATCATGAACGGCTACTTCCCACAGGGCGAAAGCCGCGATCACCCCACCAAGTTCCCGGCCAAGACCAAGTTCTACGCCGACTTGCAGCAGTTGCTGGAAACCCGCTTCACCAACGATCAGCCGCTGCTGGTGATGGGCGATGTGAATATTTCCCCGGAAGACAGCGACATCGGCATCGGCCCCGACAACGCCAAGCGCTGGCTCAAGACTGGCAAATGCAGCTTCCTGCCCGAAGAACGCGAGTGGATGGCCAAGCTGAAGAACTGGGGCCTGGTGGACAGCTTCCGCCATCTGTATCCGGAAGTGATCGACCAGTTCAGCTGGTTCGACTACCGCAGCCGCGGTTTCGAAGACGAACCCAAGCGCGGCCTGCGCATCGATCTGATCATGGCGTCCCACGGCCTGCAGCCGCGGATCAAGGCCGCAGGCGTGGACTATGAACTGCGCGGGATGGAAAAGCCTTCCGATCATGCGCCGATCTGGCTGGAATTGAGCTGACGCGGCCCTGGCGGCTCTGTAGGAGCGAATTCATTCGCGAATGGCCGGTACATCCGACGCATTTTTGTCGGATGCACGATTGCTTCGCGAATAAATTCGCTCCTACAGAGGGTGATGATCGGCCCACATTCGTCACATACCTGTAACGCCACTGTCTTATTCTCCGGCAACTTTTGTTTACAAGAAGATGCCGCAGATGCAGCGCACCGCTTTTCTCTCCATGGTCATCGCCGCCACCCTGGCAGCAGTGCTTCCGGGATTCTCTCTTGCCTCCCCGCTACCCGCGCCCGCCGACGGCAGCCCCGCCTTGCGCATCCAGGGTTCCAACACCATTGGCGCGCAGCTGGGCCCGGCGCTGGTCATGGGCCTGCTTGGCGAGCAAGGCGCGCGGTCCGTCGCGCAGCAACCCGGCACGCGCCCCAATGAAACCCGCGTCGTGGGCCAACTGCCGTCCGGTGAACAGGTGCATATCGAGATCGCCGCCCACGGCTCCAGCACCGGTTTCAGCGCGCTGAAATCCAACCGCGCGGACCTTGCCGCCTCCTCCCGCCCCATCCGCGACAGCGAAGTCACTGAACTGGCGGCGCTGGGCAACCTGCACAACCCCAAGGCCGAACAAGTGATCGCCATCGACGGCGTGGCGGTGATCCTCAACCCGGCCAACCCCGTGCGCGAGCTGACCACCGCCCATCTGGCCGGGATCTTTTCCGGAGCGATTCACGATTGGGAACAAGTCGGAGGCACCGGCGGCGCGATTCATCTCTATGCCCGGGATCAGCAGTCCGGCACCTTCGACACCTTCTTCGAGCTGGTGCTGGCCAAGTTCGGCAAGGCCCTGGACCCTGACGCCAAACGTTTCGAGTCCAGCGAAGAACTGTCCGACCAGGTCAGCCGTGACCGTCAAGGCATCGGTTTCATCGGCCTGCCCTACGTGCGCAAGGCGCGAGCGGTGGCGATCATCGACGGGGATTCCAAGCCGATGCTGCCGACCATCAGCCTGATCGCCACCGAGGACTACCCGCTTTCCCGCCGCCTGTACTTCTATCTGCCGCCCGACAGCCAGCAGCGCTGGGCCAAGGCGCTGGTGCGCTTTGCCCAGAGCCCGCAAGGCCAGTCGATCGTGGCGCAGAACGGATTCGTCGCGCAGACGGTGCAAGCGGTCAAGGTGCGCCCGACCCAGGAAATGCCCGTGCAGTATCAGGAACTGACCCGCGAGGCCGAGCGGCTGTCGGTGAACTTCCGCTTCGCCCAGGGCAGCGCCACGCTGGACTCAAAGGCCCGGCTGGATATCAAGCGCGTGGTCGAATACCTGAAATCCCACGACAAGCTCAATCAGAAGGTCACGCTGGTGGGCTTCGGCGATGCCAAGAGCGACCCGGCCCGGGCGCAGCTGCTGTCGAAACTGCGCGCCATGGCCGTACGCCGGGAATTGCTGAAAAGCCAGGTGATCCTGCGCGATGTGCAGGGATTGGGCGATGAAATGCCGGTGGCGACCAATGAAGTCGACGAGGGCCGGATCAAGAACCGGCGGGTCGAGGTGTGGGTGGAGTGATAACCGCCCTGACAGCCGAAAATTTTGATCGTGGGAGTGAGCTTGCTCACGAATGCCCAGTCAAACCGACACATTCGCATGACTGAACCACCTTCGTGAGCAAGCTCACTCCCACATGTCACCTACCCACCGTATCTGTATCAACGATGCTCGCTGCGCATCATCTCCTTGGGCACATATTTGCCCACTTCATACTTGCCGATCGCCGCCCGATGCACCTCGTCCGGCCCGTCCGCCAGGCGCAGGGTACGCTGCATCGCGTACATGTAGGCCAGCGGGAAATCGCCGCTGACGCCGGCGCCGCCGTGGATCTGGATCGCCCGGTCGATCACCCGCAACGCGACGTTGGGCGCGACCACCTTGATCTGGGCGATTTCGCTCTTGGCGACCTTGTTGCCGACAGTGTCCATCATGTACGCGGCCTTGAGGGTCAGCAGCCGGGCCATGTCGATTTCCATGCGAGAATCGGCAATCTTGTCGATATTGCCGCCCAAACGCGCCAAAGGTCGGCCAAACGCCGTACGCTGCACCGAACGTTTGCACATCAGTTCCAGCGCACGTTCGGCCATGCCGATCGAACGCATGCAGTGGTGAATCCGCCCCGGCCCCAGGCGGCCCTGAGCGATCTCAAAGCCCCGCCCTTCGCCCAGCAGCACGTTCTCGTAAGGCACGCGCACGTTCTCGAACAGCACCTCGGCGTGGCCGTGGGGCGCGTCGTCGTAACCGAACACCGGCAACGGCCGCACGATCTTCACGCCCGGCGTATCAGTAGGCACCAGAATCATCGAATGCTGCTGATGGCGCGGGCCGTCCGGGTTGCTCAGGCCCATGAAAATCATGATCTTGCAGCGCGGATCGCAGGCACCGGAAGTCCACCATTTACGGCCGTTGATCACCCACTGGTCGCCGTCGCGCACCGCGCGGGCTGCCATGTTGGTGGCGTCGGACGACGCAACGTCGGGCTCGGTCATGGCGAACGCCGAACGGATCTCGCCGCGCAGCAAAGGCTCAAGCCACTGCTGCTTCTGCGCTTCGCTGGCGTAGCGCACCAGCACCTCCATGTTGCCGGTGTCCGGCGCCGAGCAGTTGAACGGCTCAGGCCCCAGCAGCGAGCGACCCATGATTTCCGCCAGCGGCGCGTATTCCAGGTTGGTCAGCCCGGCCCCCAGTTCCGACTCGGGCAGGAAAAGGTTCCACAAGCCCTCGGCCTTGGCCCGGGCCTTGAGCTCTTCCATGATCGCGGTGGGCTGCCAGCGATCCCCCTCGGCCACCTGGCGCTCGAACACCGCCTCTGCGGGATAGACGTAAGCGTCCATGAACGCGGTGACGCGCTCGCGCAGTTCCTGGACCTTGGGGGAGTAAGCGAAATCCATGGGCAGCTACCTTCCGATGAGGTGTTTTCAAGACATGAGCGGATGCTAGATCACGCCTCTCTATTTATCTAACCTATTCTCGGCGTGTATAAACATTCATCACCGATATATGATCGGCGAATGGTCGAGCAGCAAGACTCGAAAAAACCGACAACAAAAATCCGCAGGGGGCGCGCAGCAATGAATCTGAGCAAGGTCGATCTCAACCTCTTCATCGTGTTCGATGCCATCTACACCGAGGCCAACCTGACCCGCGCCGGACAGATCGTCGGCATCACCCAGCCTGCGGTGTCCAACGCACTGGCGCGGCTGCGTGAAACCTTCAACGACCCGCTGTTCGTGCGCACCGCCCAGGGCATGGTGCCCACGCCCATGGCGCAGAACATCATCGGGCCGGTGCGCAACGCCCTGTCGTTGCTGCGGGTGTCGGTGCAGGAAAGCCGCATCTTCAACCCGCTGCAGGCGATCAAGAACTACCGCATCAGCATGACCGACCTCACCGAAGCGGTGATTCTGCCCGTGCTGTTCCAGCGCCTGCGCCGCCTGGCACCGGCGGTGACCATCGAGAGTTTTCTGTCCCGACGCCGGGAAACCACCAAGGAACTGGCAGCCGGCCGCCTGGACTTTGCCGTGGACGCACCGCTTAACACCGACCCGCAGGTGCGCCACGTCAAGCTGATGGAAGACCAGTACGTCTGCGCCATGCGCAAGGGCCACCCCTTGGCGCAGAAGCAGAGCATCACCCTGGACGATTACCTGGGCGTAGCGCATATCCATATTTCCAGCCGCCGCAGCGGCCTGGGCTATGTCGACCTGTCACTGGGCAAGATGGGCATCCAGCGCAAGATCGCCCTGCGCTCCCAGCATTACCTGATGGCCTCGCAGGTGCTGCAACAGACCGACATGGTCATGACCGTGCCCGAGCGCTTCGCCCGGCGCAACGACCTGCATTTCGTCTACCTGCCAGTCAACGACGTACCCACCGTGGAAACCCATTTGTACTGGCACGAGAGCACCGACCAGGACCCGGCCAACCGCTGGATGCGCGAGCAGATCATCGAGCTGTGCCAGTTGGTGACGGCGCAGGAACGCAAAGCTGAGAAAGCACTTTAAGAAATACATAATCGTTATAAATCAGATATTTAACTCATATTTATAAAGTTATTTATTGCAATACCTCATGTAATTTCGAGGATAGAGCCCGATCCTGTAGGAGCGAATTCATTCGCGATTGGCCGGTACATCCGACATATCAGTGTCAGCTGCACCATCGTTCGCGAATGAATTCGCTCCTACAGATCCGCCATCTCGAACGTTTGCCTTGACGTTAACGTCAACCTCGCCGTAGCTTAGCCCGAAGCACCCTTCTTCGAGCTATCCATGAGCCATCCCACCTACAGCATTTCCGATCTGGCCCGCGAGCTGGACATCACCACCCGCACCATTCGTTTCTATGAAGAGCAAGGCATGCTCAGCCCTGAGCGCCGAGGCCTGGAACGCATCTACTCGGCCAAGGACAAGGTCACCCTCAAGCTTATCCTGCGCGGCAAGCGCATCGGTTTTTCCCTGGCCGAATGCCGCGACCTGATCGGCCTGTATGACCCGACCGGGGATAACCAGAAGCAGTTGACCACCATGCTGCAGAAGATCGCCGAACGCCGGGCGCAGCTGGATCAGCAGTTGCTGGATATTCAACAGATGCAGCTGGAACTGGATACCGCTGAAGAGCGTTGCAAGCTGGCATTAGGTAGCGCGATTTAACGCTGTAGCAGCACGGCCTGCCGGCGGGAACAGTCGCACTGTCACCATCGCCCTTGAGATCGTCCCGCGGGCAAGCCCGGCTGCTACGGGAACGTGTTTGGCCATCAACGAATAAAAGGAGCACCGCCATGTCCCTCCCGCAACACGTTCGCCTGGTCGAGGTCGGCCCCAGGGATGGGCTGCAGAACGAATCGCAGCCCATCAGCGTGGCGGACAAGATTCGTTTGGTGCACGACCTGACCGACGCCGGCGTTCGCTACATCGAGGCCGGCAGTTTCGTTTCGCCCAAGTGGGTGCCCCAAATGGCCGGATCAGCCGAGGTGTTCGCCGGTATCCAGCGCGTGGACGGCGTGACCTACGCCGCCCTGGCACCCAACCTGCGCGGTTTCGAGGATGCGCTGGCCGCAGGCGTGCGTGAAGTCGCGGTGTTTGCCGCAGCGTCCGAGGCATTTTCCCAGCGCAACATCAACTGCTCGATCAGCGAAAGCCTGGATCGCTTCCGGCCGCTCATGGAAGCCGCGCGCCTGCACGGGGTGCAGGTACGTGGCTATGTATCCTGCGTGCTCGGCTGCCCGTACGAAGGCGTGGTGGCACCGCAACAGGTGGCCGCAGTGGCCAGCGAACTGTTCGCCATGGGCTGTTACGAAGTGTCACTGGGGGACACCATCGGCACCGGCACACCGGGCGCCACCCGGCAGCTGTTCGAGGCAGTCGCCGCACAGGTCCCTCGCGAGCGGTTGGCCGGGCATTTTCACGATACCTACGGCCAGGCGCTGGCAAACATTTACGCAGGCCTCCTGGAAGGCATCCAGACCTTCGACAGCTCGGTGGCCGGGCTGGGCGGCTGCCCCTATGCCAAAGGCGCCAGCGGCAACGTCGCCAGTGAAGACGTGCTGTACATGCTCGACGGGCTGGGCATCGAGACCGGCATTGATCTGAACAAACTGATCCACGCCGGCCAGCGCATCAGCCAGGTGCTGGGGCGCGCCACTGGCTCGCGGGTGGCACGAGCTTTTCAAAAAGAGCCGCGTTTGTCGGGCTGATGTGCGACAACTTGTCACAGAGTGTTACCCTGTTCGGCAATGAGGTGCTGGAAACGGGTAACACGGAAACACCCAGACATGATTCTTGCGGTTGGCCAAATCCCTGATTTCCCGCAAAGCCCCGGTTTCCGGGAACCTGAAAAAGTTGGCATGGCATCTGCTATGTCTTACGTACAACAAAAATAAAAAATCGTAGCAAACCAATAAAAACAAGACGTACCGGCTCTGATATAACAAGAACAATACGGACAGAGGCGCAGCTAACTGATTTTTTTGGAGTGGATCGCTTTGTGAGGCCCAGGCCTCTCACCCGGACAGAGAACAATAAAACTGCCAGCAGGCAGCGACCTACCGGATGAATCGCACGATCGAAGCAGTATCAGCGCTCAAAAAAATACGTTTGCTCTTGGCCCCGGATGGGGGCCGCTCAAAAAAGCAAAAAAGGTCTGGCCACCAAAAACAACAACAGGCCGCCTAAAAACAAAAAAGAGCATGCAACGATTCGGAGGGGAGCCCAGGCTCCCCTTCATGCTGTCTGGCGTTTGCAAAACGCTACTCTCCCTCCCCCCTTCGCACACGTAGCAGCGCGGCTTGCCGGCGGGTGCGGTGTGTCTGTGACGAATATGTCGTCTGATACACCGCCCGCCGGCAAGCCGTGCTGCTACGGTTTTGTATCGTACCCACCGGCCGGCACCTCACGCTCGTTGACATTCGATCAGCTACAGGTTTACGTTAACGTAAAGGTTATGCAGATCACCTCTCTCTGACAGCCCCTCCAAGAACAACAAGGGAACGCAGTCTCATGAACTACCCCACCCTCAATTTCGGCCTCGGCGAAACCCTCGACATGCTGCGCGATCAGGTTCAGGCCTTCGTCGCCGCAGAGCTCACTCCCCGCGCCGCGCAGATCGACAAGGACAACCTGTTTCCCGCCGACATGTGGCGCAAATTCGGCGAGATGGGCCTTTTGGGCATTACCGTCGGCGAAGAGTACGGCGGCGCGGGCCTGGGTTATCTGGCCCACGTGGTGGCCATGGAAGAGATCAGCCGTGGCTCGGCGTCCGTTGCGCTGTCGTACGGTGCGCACTCCAACCTGTGCGTGAACCAGATCAACCGCAACGGCAATCCCGAGCAGAAAGCCCGCTACCTGCCCAAATTGATCAGCGGCGAGCACATCGGTGCCCTGGCGATGAGCGAGCCCAATGCCGGCTCCGACGTGGTGTCGATGAAGCTGCG
The DNA here is from genome assembly GCF_056627435.1 of Pseudomonas sp. 2. Lineage (NCBI taxonomy): Bacteria > Pseudomonadati > Pseudomonadota > Gammaproteobacteria > Pseudomonadales > Pseudomonadaceae > Pseudomonas > Pseudomonas sp. 2. The sequence continues at coordinate 54,100 of NZ_JBWXNG010000005.1, read as the reverse complement.
CGCCGACAAGCGCGGCGACCGCTTCGTGCTCAACGGCAGCAAGACCTGGATCACCAACGGCCCGGACGCCAACACCTACGTGATCTACGCCAAGACCGACCTGGACAAGGGCCCCCACGGCATCAGCGCATTCATCGTCGAGCGCGACTGGAAGGGTTTTTCCCGCAGCAACAAGTTCGACAAGCTCGGCATGCGCGGCTCCAACACCTGCGAGCTGTTCTTCGACGATGTCGAGGTGCCTGAAGAAAACCTGCTCGGCGCACTCAACGGCGGGGTCAAGGTGCTGATGAGCGGCCTGGATTACGAGCGCGTGGTGTTGTCCGGCGGCCCGACCGGGATCATGCAGGCCTGCATGGACGTGGTGCTGCCCTACATTCACGACCGCAAGCAGTTCGGCCAGAGCATCGGCGAGTTCCAGCTGATCCAAGGCAAGGTCGCCGACATGTACACCCAGCTCAACGCCAGCCGCGCCTACCTGTACGCCGTGGCCCAGGCCTGCGAGCGCGGCGAAACCACGCGCAAGGACGCCGCCGGGGTGATCCTCTACACCGCCGAGCGCGCCACCCAGATGGCCCTGGACACGATCCAGATCCTCGGCGGCAACGGCTACATCAACGAATTCCCCGCTGGCCGTCTGTTGCGCGACGCCAAGCTGTACGAAATCGGCGCCGGGACCAGTGAGATCCGTCGCATGCTGATTGGCCGCGAACTGTTCAACGAAACCCGCTAAGCGCGCAGGAGGCAGCATGAGTATTGTGCAGACCCGCATCAATCCGCGTTCGGCAGAGTTTCAGGGCAACAGCGAGGCGTTGTGCAAGCAGGTGGACGAGCTGCACACCCTGCTCGCCCGGGTTCATGAAGGTGGCGGCGCCAAAGCGCAGGAGCGCCACACTTCGCGAGGCAAGTTGCTGCCTCGCGAGCGGATCAACCGCTTGCTGGACACAGGCTCGCCGTTCCTCGAAATCAGCCAGTTGGCCGCCTTCGAGGTGTATGGCGAGGACGTGCCGGCCGCCGGGGTCATCGCCGGGATCGGCCGCATCGAAGGCGTCGAGTGCATGATCATTGCCAACGACGCGACGGTCAAAGGCGGCACCTATTACCCGCTGACGGTGAAAAAGCACCTGCGCGCCCAGGCCATCGCCCAGCAAAACCGCCTGCCCTGCATTTACCTGGTGGATTCGGGCGGCGCCAACCTGCCGCGCCAGGACGAAGTGTTCCCCGATCGCGAGCACTTCGGGCGAATCTTCTTCAATCAGGCCAACATGAGCGCCCAGGGCATCCCGCAGATCGCGGTGGTCATGGGCTCCTGCACCGCCGGTGGCGCCTATGTACCAGCGATGGCCGACGAGGCGATCATGGTGCGCCAGCAGGCGACGATTTTCCTGGCCGGTCCGCCGCTGGTCAAAGCCGCCACCGGCGAGGTGGTCAGCGCCGAGGATCTGGGCGGCGCCGACGTGCATTGCAAGATCTCCGGCGTGGCCGATCATTACGCCGACAGCGACGAACACGCACTGGAACTGGCCCGACGCAGCGTCGCCAACCTCAACTGGCGCAAACTGGGCCAAGTTCAGCAACGGGCAGCGATCGCGCCGCTCTACCCCGCTGACGAACTCTACGGCGTTATCTCTGCCGACCCCAAGCAGCCTTTCGATGTGCGCGAAGTGATCGCGCGGCTGGTGGATGGCTCGGTGTTCGACGAATTCAAGGCCCTGTTCGGCACCACGCTGGTCTGCGGCTTCGCCCATCTGCATGGCTATCCAGTGGCGATCCTGGCCAACAACGGCATCCTGTTCGCCGAAGCTGCGCAAAAAGGCGCGCACTTTATCGAGCTGGCCTGCCAGCGCGGCATCCCGCTGATCTTTTTGCAGAACATCACCGGCTTCATGGTCGGCCAGAAGTACGAGGCCGGCGGCATCGCCAAGCACGGCGCCAAACTGGTCACCGCCGTGGCTTGCGCCAGTGTGCCCAAGTTCACGGTGATCATCGGCGGCAGCTTTGGCGCCGGCAACTACGGCATGTGCGGCCGCGCCTACGACCCGCGGTTCCTGTGGATGTGGCCCAACGCGCGGATCGGCGTGATGGGCGGCGAGCAGGCGGCGGGCGTGCTGGCACAGGTCAAGCGCGAGCAGGCCGAACGCAGCGGCCAGCCGTTCAGCGCCGAGCAGGAAGTCGAGATCAAGCGGCCGATCCTCGACCAGTACGAACACCAGGGCCACCCCTACTATTCCAGCGCCAGGCTGTGGGACGACGGGGTCATCGACCCGGCGCAAACCCGCGACATCCTTGCGCTGGCCATCAGCGCCTCACTGAACGCGCCCGTCGAAGCGACCCGCTTCGGCGTGTTCCGCATGTGACCCAAGGGAGCTGTCATGAACGACGTCATGAATGACTTCGACACGCTGGAACTGGAACGCGACCCGCGCGGCTTTGTCACCCTGTGGCTCGACCGCGCGGAAAAGAACAACGCCTTCAACGCGCAGATGATCCGCGAGCTGCTCATCGCCCTGGAGCGCATCCAGGCCGACGCCAGCCTGCGTTTCATGCTGCTGCGCGCCCGCGGCCGGCATTTCAGCGCCGGCGCGGATCTGGCCTGGATGCAGGAATCGGCCAATCTGGACTACAACACCAACCTGGCCGACGCCCGGGAGCTGGGCGAGCTGATGTACAACCTCGCCAAGCTCAAGCTGCCGACCCTGGCGGTGGTGCAAGGCGCCGCATACGGCGGCGCGCTGGGCCTGATCAGTTGCTGTGACATGGCCATTGGCGCCAGCGACGCACAGTTCTGCCTGTCGGAAGTGAAGATTGGCCTGGCCCCGGCCGTGATCAGCCCCTTCGTGATTCAGGCCATCGGCGAGCGGCATGCGCGGCGCTATGCCCTGACCGCCGAGCGCTTCGATGGCGTACGCGCCCGGGAAATCGGCCTGCTGGCCGAGGCGTATCCGGCCGAAGAACTGCCGGCGGCGGTGACGCAATGGGTCGACAACCTGCTGCTCAACAGCCCGCAGGCCATGCGCGTGAGCAAGGACCTGCTGCGCGAGGTAGGCCACGGCGAGTTGACCGCGCCGCTGCGGCGTTTCTGCGAAAGCGCCATCGCCCGCATCCGGGTCAGCGCCGAAGGCCAGGAAGGCCTGCGGGCGTTTCTGCAAAAGCGCGAGCCTGCCTGGCGCGCCGACACCACGCCCTCGAATGACAAGAACGGAGAGCCTCGCACATGAGTGGCGTAGCCAAGACCACCCTGACTTCGATCATGATCGCCAACCGTGGCGAAATCGCCTGCCGCGTGATGCGCACCGCCAAAGCCATGGGCCTGACCACCGTGGCGGTCCACAGCGCCACCGACCGCAACGCCCGGCATGTGCGCGAAGCCGATATCGCCGTGGACCTGGGCGGCAGCAAGGCCGCCGACAGTTACCTGCAGATTGACAAGCTGATCGCCGCCGCCAAAAGCAGTGGCGCCCAGGCGATCCATCCCGGCTACGGGTTCCTCTCTGAAAACGCCGGGTTTGCCCGCGCAGTGGAACAGGCCGGCCTGGTCTTCCTCGGCCCGCCCGCCTCGGCCATCGACTCGATGGGCAGCAAGTCGGCAGCCAAATCGCTCATGGAAGCCGCCGGCGTGCCACTGGTGCCCGGTTACCACGGCGAGGCGCAAGATGCAGCGACCTTCCGCGACGCCGCAGCACGCATCGGTTACCCGGTGCTGCTCAAGGCCACGGCGGGCGGCGGCGGCAAGGGCATGAAAGTCGTCGAACGCGATGAGGACCTGGCCCAGGCGCTGGAATCGGCCCAGCGCGAGGCGCAATCCTCGTTCGGCGACTCGCGGATGCTGGTGGAAAAATACGTCCTCAAGCCGCGTCACGTGGAAATCCAGGTGTTCGCCGACCAGCACGGCAACTGCCTGTACCTCAACGAGCGCGACTGCTCCATCCAGCGCCGCCATCAGAAAGTCGTGGAAGAAGCCCCGGCTCCCGGCCTGAGTCCCGACTTGCGGCGCGCCATGGGCGAGGCCGCAGTGCGGGCCGCGCAAGCGATCGGTTACGTGGGCGCAGGTACCGTGGAGTTTCTGCTGGATGCCCGCGGCGAATTTTTCTTCATGGAAATGAACACCCGGCTGCAGGTCGAGCACCCGGTCACCGAAGCCATCACCGGGCTGGACCTGGTGGCCTGGCAGATCCGCGTGGCCCAGGGCGAGCCGCTGCCGATCACCCAGGATCAGGTGCCGCTAAAGGGCCACGCCATCGAAGTGCGGCTGTACGCCGAAGACCCGGCCAATGACTTCCTGCCCGCCACCGGCACGCTGGCGGTCTATCGGGAATCGGCCCAGGGCGCGGGGCGGCGGGTCGACAGCGGCGTGAGCGAAGGCGATGAGATCTCGCCGTTCTACGACCCGATGCTCGGCAAGCTGATCGCCTGGGGCGAAGACCGCGAACAGGCGCGCTTGCGTCTGCTGTCGATGCTCGACGAGTTTGCCATTGCCGGTGTGCGCACCAACCTGGCGTTCCTGCGCCGGATCATCGCCCATCCGGCCTTTGCCGCAGCCGAGCTGGATACCGGGTTCATTCCGCGTTATCAGAGTGAGCTGCTGCCAGACGCCGAAAGTTTGTCCGATGAATTCTGGCAATTGGCGGCCCAAGCCTGGCAACTGAGCACGCCAGCGACAGTACGCGACGATGACCCGCATTCCCCTTGGGCCGCGACTGACGGGCTGCGCCTGGGTTTGGCCAAAGACGTCGATGTGCATTTGAGGTGCGGTGCGGAGCATCGCTCGATCAAGTTGCGTTCGAGCGAAACAGACGGTCTTCGACTGACCGGAGAGCGACTGATCATCGAGCGTGATGGCCTGCGTCGCCAGACAACGGCGATCCGGGACGCAGACACCCTATATCTGGGCTGGCAAGGCGAGCTGCACGCGATCAAACGCTTTGACCCGATCGCTGCCGTCGAGGCCAGCCACACCCAGCAAGGCGGCCTCAGCGCGCCCATGAACGGCAGTATCGTCAGGGTATTAGTGGCGGTTGGCGATCAGGTTGAAGCCGGTATGCCGCTGGTGGTGCTCGAGGCGATGAAGATGGAGCACAGCATTCGTGCCAGCCATGCCGGGAGCGTTGCGGCGTTGTATTGCACGGAGGGCGAGATGGTCAGTGAAGGGACGGTTTTGGTGGAGTTGAAGACAGATTGAATATCCATCCGTAGGAGCGCGCTTGCCCGCGATACGATTGTGCCATCACCATCCTTGGTGGCTGGAACTCCGTCATCGCGGGCAAGCGCGCTCCTACAACGCTATGCGGCTACTTCATACAACTTCGGCAATTCCACTTCCCCGCTGATCAAGCTCTGGCGCATGCGCACCGCTTGCAATGCCGCGGCCTTCATTGCGCTTTCCTTGACATGGCCGTAACCGCGAATTCGCTCGGGCAGCCGTGCCAGGTTCAACGCGCTGAGGCGATTGCCGGCGGTCAGGTGATTGAGGATCAGCTCGACATCACCCACGTAGCTGTCGATCAATTCCCGCTCCTGACGCCGTTCCAGGCTGCGGCCAAATGGGTCGAACGCCGTGCCACGGAGGAATTTGAACTTCGCCAGTACATCGAACGCCTTGACCATCCACGGACCGAAGCTGCGCTTGCGCGGCGTGCCGTTATGCGGATCGCGCTTGGCCAGCCACGACGGCGCCAGATGGAATTCCAGCCGGTAATCGCCTTCGAACTGCGCCTGCAACTGCCGGGTGAACTCGCCATTGCTGTACAACCGTGCGACTTCGTACTCGTCCTTGTAGGCCAGCACCTTGAAGTAGTTGAAGGCCACGGCCTCGGTCAGCACCAGCGGTTGGCCCGGATACAGACGGCCTTCGGCCTCGCGAACCTTGCTGACCAGCGCCAGATAACGTTTGGCATAGGCGTCGTTCTGGTACTCGCTCAGGGCCTTCGCGTTCTTCGCCAGGCGCTGTTCGAGGGTCAGCTCCACAGGCTCTTTTGTCGCCACGGCCTGAGGATTGGCCGCCTTTTCCACCGCAGGCAGATCGAACGCCGCACGACGGCCCCAGAGAAACGCTTGCTGGTTGAGCGTCACCGCCACGCCGTTGAGCTCGATGGCCTTCTCGATTGCCTTGGAGGTCAGCGGAATCAGGCCCAACTGGTAGGCGTAGCCGAGCATGAACAGGTTGCTCGCGATGCTGTCGCCCATCAGTTTGGTTGCCAGATCCGTGGCCTGGACGAAATGGGTTTTCTCTGCGCCCACCGCGTCCTTGATGGTCTGCATCATGGCTTCAGCGGGGAATTCGGCATCCGGGTTTCGGGTAAATTCCGCAGTCGGTGTCTGCTGGCTGTTGACCACGGCGTAGGATTTGTCGCTGTTGAGCTTGGCGATGGCGTCCGGCCCCGAGGACACCAGCAGGTCGCACCCCAGCAACAGATGCGCCTCACCGGCAGCGATACGCACGGCAAACAGGTCCTCCTGGCGCGCGGCGATGCGGATATGGCTGACCACCGGGCCGAACTTCTGCGCCAGGCCCGCCTGATCCAGCACACTGCAGCCCTTGCCTTCCAGGTTCGCGGCAAAACCGAGCATCGCGCCCACGGTGGTCACGCCGGTGCCGCCCACGCCGGGCAGCAGAATGTTGAACGGATGCGCAAGGCTTGGCAGCTCAGGCTCCGGCAATTGGGCGAACACCTGGGTCTGCTCGGGCCGTTGCGGCTTGCGCAGCTTGCCGCCGTGAACGGTGACGAAGCTCGGGCAGAAGCCTTCGACGCAGCTGAAATCCTTGTTGCAGGCGCTCTGGTCGATCTCGCGCTTGCGCCCTTCTGCGGTCTCTTTGGGCAGAATCGACAGGCAGCCGGACTTGGCGCCGCAATCCCCGCAACCCTCGCAGACCGCCGGGTTGATCACCGCGCGCTTGTCGAGATCGAGCATGGTCCCGCGCTTGCGCCGACGGCGTTTCTCGGTGGCACAGGTCTGGTCATAAATGATCACCGACACGCCTTTGAATTCGCGCAGTTCACGCTGCACGCTGTCCAGGTCGCGGCGATGGTGGAAGGTAGTGATCGGCGCGAAGGCCTCGCGGCTCGGGTATTTGTCCGGATCATCCGAGACCAGCGCAATGCGCTGCACGCCTTCGTTGAACACCTGGCGGCTGAGCTGATCGACCCGCAGGATGCCGTCGATAGGCTGGCCGCCGGTCATCGCCACGGCGTCGTTGTAGAGGATCTTGTAAGTGATGTTGACCTTCGACGCGACGGCCGCACGCAGGGCCAGATGGCCGGAGTGGAAGTAGGTGCCGTCGCCCAGGTTCTGGAACACGTGAGGCGTTTCGGTGAACGGCGCCTGGCCGATCCAGGTCACGCCCTCGCCGCCCATCTGGGTGAAGGTGTCGGTTTCCCGGTCCATCCAGATGGTCATGTAATGGCAGCCGATGCCCGCCAGCGCGCGGCTGCCTTCGGGCACCTTGGTCGAGCTGTTGTGTGGGCAGCCCGAACAGAAATGCGGGGTGCGCTGAGTCTTGAACAGCGGCGCGGCCAGGGCCTTTTCCTTGTCGGCGAGGAATTGCAGGCGCGCTTCGATTTTCGCGCTGCTGTAGATCGGCGCAAGGCGTTTGGCGATCACCCGGGCAATCATCGCCGGGGTCAATTCGGCAAGGTTTGGCAGCAATGAGCGGCCATCCTCGTCAAATTCGCCGACGACCCGAGGGCGTTGATCCACCGGCCAGTTGTACAACTGGCCGGTCAACTGGTCCTCGATGACGCTGCGTTTTTCCTCGACCACCAGAATCTCGTCCAGGCCTTCGGCGAAGTCGTGCACCGACACCGGTTCCAGCGGCCAGCTCATGCCCACCTTGAGCACGCGAATGCCGACCGAGGCGCACAGCGCTTCGTCGATGCCCAGTTCTTCCAGTGCCTGGCGCACGTCCAAATAGGATTTGCCGGTGGTGATGATGCCCAGGCGCGGCGTCGGCGAGTCGATCACCACTTTGTTGAGGTTGTTGGCCCGGGCGAACGCGCGGGCGGCGTAGATCTTGTAAGTATTGAGGCGCGCTTCCTGCGCCAGCGGCGGGTCAGGCCAGCGAATGTGCAGGCCGCCTTCGGGCAGCTCGAAGTCTTCGGGAATTTGCGTCTGGATGCGCAGCGGATCGACTTCCACCACCGCCGAGGAGTCGACGTTTTCGGCAATGGTTTTCATCGCCACCCAGCACCCGCTGTAGCGCGACAGCTCCCAGCCGATGATGCCGTAGTCGAGGATTTCCTGGACGTTGCTGGGGTTGAGCACCGGAATCATCGCCGCGATGAAAGCGTGCTCGCTCTGGTGGGCGATGGTCGAGGATTTGCAGCCATGGTCGTCGCCCGCGAGGATCAGCACCCCGCCATTTTCAGCGACACCGGCCGAGTTACCGTGCTTGAAGACGTCGCCGCAGCGATCGACGCCTGGCCCCTTGCCGTACCACAAGGCGAACACGCCGTCGTACTTGCCGTGGGGAAACAGATTGACCTGTTGGCTGCCCCACACCGCCGTGGCCGCCAACTCTTCGTTGACGCCGGGCTGAAAATGGATGGCATTTTCCTGCAGGTAATCCTTGGCATCCCACAGGCTCTTGTCGAGGTTGCCCAAGGGCGAGCCGCGATAACCGGAAATGAACCCTGCGGTATTGAGCCCGCTGGCTTCGTCGCGCTGCTTTTGCAGCATCGGCAGGCGGGTCAGAGCCTGGGTTCCGGTGAGGTACAGATGGCCGGTGGCGAGCCGGTACTTATCATCCAGACGAATATCAGCCAAAGACATTCAGGCACTCCTTTGTTTTTATTAGTGCGTTTTGAATGTGGCGGGCGGTGCTGGCGTGGCCTTGTGAGTGACGCCTTTACAGCCCGGACGCCGGGACGGTTGACCCAGCATTCACAGCACCCATACTGCCTGCGCCGCGCAGGCTTTTTCTTTCTAAATGGGCCCCGATCTGCTGAAATCCTGCATGCCTGTTTCATTTAAAGAATAAAAAAGGGTCAATTCATGCAGGTCAAACTGAGCCCCCTCGATCGCAAAATCCTTCGCCTGCTGCAGCGCGACGCCGATATGTCCGCCGCCGAAATCGCCGAGCGCGTGGAGCTGTCGCAATCGCCCTGTTGGCGGCGGATCAATCGGCTGCAGGAAGAAGGCGTGATCGAGCGCAAGGTCGCGCTGCTCAATCCGGCCAGCCTGGGGCTGACCATGACCGTGTTCGTCGACGTCAAGCTGTCGGGGCACGGGCGGCGCTACCTCACCGAATTCGAGCAGGCCATCACCGGTTTTCCCGAGGTGCTGGAGTGCTACACCATGGCCGGGGACATGGATTTCATGCTCAAGGTGGTGGTCCAGGACATTGCCAGTTACGAGCGCTTCCTGCGCGATCACCTGCTGCAGAGCCCCCATGTGCAGGAGGCGCATTCGAACATTGCGATGAGCGTGGTCAAGAGGACGACCGAGTTGCCGCTGGATTGACGTTGATTGTGTTCACACCGCCGCCCCCGTAGCAGCACGGCTTGCCGGCGGGATCGATCTTGAACTGGAGGGTGATCGTACGGGCCAACCCGCCGGCAAGCCGTGCTGCTACGGGCGGTCAGTCTTGAGGTCTTTGAATGCGGGAAGACGCGCGAAAAATATTGTTCACGCAAATGCGAAAAAACATTTGACGTGCAAATGATAATGATTATTATTGAGCGCAACCAGTCGCGAGACTGGTTGGTAACCCAGAAGCCTTAGGTCGGCTTCCGGATTATCTCCTCATCAGGCTAATCACGGTTTTTGACCCGGCTTTTTGCCGGGTCTTTTTTTTTCGTGCCCTTCAAGGGTCTGGGTTCGGTCTGGTGCTGCTTCTTCAGGCTAATGAAGAGCGTTGGCGGGTCATGATTCTGTGTCATGCCTCAGCGATGGCGCGCATGATAGCAAAAGAAAATTGAGCGCTGAACTGCCAGAGCGGTCAAAAACGACATATTTGGTAAAAAAGTTGAGAAAAACGACCTGCCACACTTGAGAATGAATCTCATAAGCACTAACATCGTTGCGCATCACGGACGATGCCCCCACTCCTCCCATCGGATGATCCACGGACGATACGCGAGTGAAATGCCATGACTAATCAGCTCACCTCCCCGTTCTCCCTGCCAACGCGCCAACCGGACGCGTCGGCCAGCCCTGAAACCGACCTTTTCCGTCGCCGCATCCAGAAGCTGCCGCGCAAGACCCAACAGGTCTTTCTGCTGAGCCGCCTGGACGGGATGGCCTATGCCGATATTGCCCGTTTGCTGGAAATCGACATCGAGTCGGTAGAACGCGCCATGGTGCGCCTGCTCGAGCAATGCGACGAGCCGAGTGCGGACGACGAAACCCGCCTGCAGGCCCATCGCTGGTACGTTCACCTGCAGAGCCCGTTGGCCACCGCCAGCCAGCGCATCGAATTCCGCCACTGGCTCGACGCCGACCATCGCCACTTGAGCGCCTTCCAGCACACTGAGCGCCTGTGGCGCAAGCTCGAAGCGCCGGCTGCGATGCTGGGCGCCAGTGGTGGCTACCGCCGCAAGCGCCGGGTGTACATCGCCTGGCTGGTGCTGACGGCCTTCCTGTGCAGCCTGTTGATGACCGCCGAAGCCTTTGTCTGAGTGTGCCGGCGTGGCAGGCCGGGATGACTCATTGGCAGAAGTTTCTGTCGCGGTACGCCCCTTTGATCCGTGTAAAGTAATCGTCATATAACAGCCCGGCGTGGCCGTCCCGAGTGATCGGGACAATCACCTGACGGGCGTTGAGTTGGCATTAACGTACTCAGGATCTTCCCGTGATTCAGACCCCGCTTTCCGTGACCTGTGATTTCGACAGTGGCAACGTCGTGGTGCTCGACACCAGCAACCCGCAGAACGTGCAACTGGCCATCCGCCCCGATACCCGCAGCGCGCATTTCCAGTGGTTCCACTTCAAGGTCGACGGCATGCAGGTCGGCCAGCCCCACGCCTTCAGCCTGACCAACGCCAGCGAATCGAGCTACAACCGCGCCTGGACCGGCTACAACGCCGCCGCGTCCTATGACCAGAAAACCTGGTTCCGCGTACCCAGCCACTTCGACGGCAAGGCCCTGAACTTCGCGCTGTCGCCGGAGCAGCCACAGATCTGGTTCGCCTATTTCGAACCTTACAGCCGCGAGCGTCACGACTGGCTGATCGAGCAGGCGCTGAACAAGACCGGCACCGAGTTGCTGGCCACCGGCAAGAGCGTCGAAGGCCGCGACATCCCGCTGCTGCGCAAGGGTGACGGCAGTGAGGGCAAGCGCAAGATCTGGATCATCGCCCAGCAACACCCCGGCGAGCACATGGCCGAATGGTTCATGGAAGGCGTGATCGAGCGCCTGCAGGAGAACGACGAGCAATTGCAGGCGCTGCTGGCGTCGGCGGATCTGTACCTTGTGCCGCACATGAACCCGGATGGCTCGTTCCATGGCCATCTGCGTACCAACGCCCAAGGCAAGGACCTGAACCGCGCTTGGCAGGATTCGACCCCGGAGCTGAGCCCGGAGGTGTTTTTCGTCAAGGAGCAGATGGAAAAATACGGCGTGGACATGTTCCTCGACGTACACGGCGACGAGGAAATTCCCTACGTGTTCACCGCTGCCTGCGAAGGCAACCCGGGTTACACCGACAAGCAACGCGAACTGGAAGCCGATTTCCGCGCGCGCCTGAGTGGTCGCACCAAAGACTTCCAGACCCGCTTCGGCTACCCGCGCGCCGAGCCCGGCCAGGCCAACATGAACCTGGCGTGCAACAGCGTGGGTGAGCGCTATAAATGCCTGGCGCTGACCCTGGAAATGCCGTTCAAGGACAACGACGATGCGCCAGATGTCATTACTGGCTGGTCGGGCAAGCGCTCCAAGCAACTGGCGCGTGACGTGCTGGCGACCCTGGGCGAGATGGTTTCGGTGTTGCGCTGACGTCAGTCTGTACGGCTTGCCGGCGGCGGCGCTCTCACGATCGATCCCGCGGGCAAGCCCGGCTGCTACGGGATTTGTGTGCAACCTCGGCCCCGTAGCAGCACGGCTTGCCGGCGGGTGCGTCCTTGAGGTCGCTGCCGCCGGCGAGCCGGACTGCTACAGATGCACGCCTAACCATCTACCCGCGCGATCTGCCCCGCAGCATGCTGTCCAGCACCTCGTCTCGCCGTACCCATCCATGGAACAACGCCGCGCCAAGGTGCGCGAGGATGGTCAGAAAGAATAGATACGCCAAATAACGATGAGCCGCACGCAGGAAGGCGAAGGTTTCGGCGTGAGCGGCGACGATGGACGGCAGGCGAATGGAGCTGCCGAGCATGACCGGGTCCCCCGCCGCTGAAATCATCGCCCAGCCAATCAACGGCATCGCCAGCATCAACGCGTACAACAGGTAGTGCGAGAGCTTCGCCGCCAGCGCCTGCCAGACCGGCAAATCAGCAGGCAACGCCGGGGTGACGCTGCAAAAACGCACAATCAGACGCATGATCACCAGCAGCAGAATCGCGATGCCCAGCGGCTTGTGCAGGTTCAACAGCCATTCATGGCGCTCTGACACCGAAGCCACCATGCCGGCGCCGATGAACAGCATCGCGATGACCATAACGGCCATCAGCCAGTGCAGGGCCCGGGCCAGCGGAGCGAAGTGCTTGGTTGAGGTACTCATGGCTGCTTCTCCTGCGCAGACGATTTCTCCAGTTGGCCGACTTCAGACGTGCGGCGCATGTAGGACGCGGCATAGGCGGCTGAACGCGCAGCCAGCAACGGATCGTCCGAGCCTTCGATGCCGTTGGGCAGCACTAGCGGGTCATAGTTGATGTCGCGGCAGGCGCCGTCCAGCTGCGAACTGTCGCCATCCACCACCAGGGTCCCGGCATTTACCGTCTTGTGCTCGCCGGTCCACGCCTTGGAGGCGTCATTGGTCGGATCCTGCGGGTTGGCCAGGGTCAGCACCAGGCTCCAGCGCTGCGGGCCACTGGCCAGCTTTTCAGACAAGTCCTGTTGCAGGTAGTCCTTGGCATCCGGCGCCGGGGCATCGCTTTTGGCCTCGGGCACCAGGCTCCAGCGCACCGGCTGGCGCTTGCCTTGGGCATCGACCAGCACGAAGGCGTTGACGCTGTTGTAGGTTTCGGTCACGAAGCTGGCGGAGGGTTTCGCGGTCTTGACCCACGCCAGAAATGGCTGGGCTTCCGGGTGCGCGGCAAAGAATGCCGGCGGCTTGGCCGGGTCCGGCTTGCCGGTTTTCGGGTCGGGCGCCGTGGCTTTCTGCAGGTCGACGAACGCCTCGACCGTACCCACCGGGAACACCGGCATGCTGTTCATGCCACTGCGCCATTGCTGGCCGTCCTTTTGGGTGAATTGCACCGCGAAGCTGCGGATCGGCGCGGCGCTGTCCGGCGAATAAGGGTTGCCCGTGGGCAGCGCCAGCCTGCCGATCACCGGGGTACGCCCGGCGGCGAATACCTGTGCGCGGGACAGCGCGCTGGCCGCGCCATTGCTCTCGAAATACCCCGCCACGCAGATGCCTTTGGGGTGATTGCGGCGATAACCGGGGTGGATGCCGTTGTTGTGCTCAAACACATCGACCACTCGCGCGGGCGTCAGCCGTTGTGGGTCAAGGCTGCCATTGACGTAGGCAAACGCCCCGGCGGCCAGCAGCAAGATCAGGCCGATACCGCCCAAGCGGGCGAGTTTTTCGGGTGTGCTCAAGGGAGGTTTACGCAGGTGTGGCGGCTCAGGTTCAATCATCGGTCACGCTCCGGGCCTGTGGCCTCTCGAAATGTCAGGAACTGAAACGGTTCACAGGGTGTGACGCGGCGCAGACGCGGTTATTCCATCGGCCAATATTTATTTTCAGGACGCAGGAATATTCTTCTCCGACAGACGTCTTCCCCTGCATACGATCCGAGCGGTCGAGCCTTCGACCTGGAAGCCCACCCATGAATGATGTCGACGATCAATTACGCGAGCTGTTGCCGCGTCTGCGCCGCTTTGCCGTGTCGCTGACCCGCGATTACAGCAGCGCCGATGACTTGGTTCAGGCCAGCCTGGAAAAGGCCCTGTCGGCCTGGACCCACCGGCGCCCCGAAGGCGACCTGCGCGCCTGGCTGTTTTCCATTCTCTATCGCCAGTTCGTCGACAATCACCGACGTTCGCGTCGCTACAGCCGCATGCTCGAGCTGTTCACCGGCGGCCGTGACGAGGAGCCGTACGAGCCGTCCGTGGAGCGGACCGTCGTCGCCCAGACCACGCTCCAGGCGTTCGAGCGGCTCAACACCGAACAGCGCGCCCTGCTGCTGTGGGTGTCGGTCGAAGGCCTGAGCTACAAGGAAGTCGCCGACATTCTCGATGTACCGGTGGGCACCGTCATGTCCCGTCTGTCTCGCGCGCGTCAGGCTTTGCGCCAGCTCAGCGAAGGCGAAATCACCACCCCTGCTCTGCGGATACTCAAATGATTACCTTGCCCCCCAGTGAACGCGACTTGCACGCCTACGTCGACGGCAAGCTCGACGATGCCGACCGGCAGACCATGGAAACCTGGCTGGCGGCCAACCCGGAACTGGCGAAACAGGTACTGGCCTGGCAACTGGACGCGCAGAACCTGCGGGCCGGCCTGAGCGGCGACTTGCACCGGCCGATGAACCCGGATCTGGACCCGGCCTTCATTCGCCAACGCTTGCGTCGTAACCGCAGCCGACATCTGGCCAGCGCCGCGATGCTGCTGTTGGCGGTGTGCGTCGGCGGGCTGACCGGCTGGCAGGCGCGGGAACTGACGCTGGCCAGCGGCGTGCTGCCCATGGCCGACGCGGTGCAGGCCTACCGCATGTTCGCCCTCAACGACAATGCGGCCACAGACTGGAACACCGCCAAACCGAACAATGTGCAGGTCTGGCTGGACAAGAACTTCGCCCAGGCCAACCGCCTGCCGGACCTTGAGTCGGTCGGGTTCAAGCCGGTCAGTGGGCGACTGAGCAGCACCGAACAGGGCGCGGCGGCGATGGTGGTGTACAAGGATGCCCAGGGGCGCACGCTGAGCTTCTACATTCGCCCGCCCGTGGAAAACCACCGCATGTTGCCGCGCGGCACCCGCCGCGATGGCGAGTTGCAGGCCGATTACTGGTCCGGCGGCGGTTACAACTATGCGATGGTCAGCCCGGCGGACGACCCGGCGGCCCAGGCGGCGCGGCTGGCGTTGAAGCGGCCGATCTGACCAGATAAAGCACCCGCCCCGTAGCAGTCCGGCTTGCCGGCGAGACATCCTCAAGATCGCTGTCGCCGGCAAGCCGGACTGCTACGGGGCGGGTTGGGCGATAACCGCCATCACCCGTTCAACTTCGCTGGATCCGGCTGCAACATGATCCTGTCCTGCAGGCTGGCCAAGGTGTCTTTCAGCCACGAAGTCCCGCGTCCCTGTTTCGCTTCCTTGTCCTCCTGAATCGCCTGCTGCAGCACGTGCAAGAAGTTCTGGGTTTTCGACGATTTCACCGGCGTGGTGGCGTCCGATTCCAGATGCCCCATCACGTAACGCGAAATCCGTGTGGTCTGGCTTGCCGACTGGGCCACCGTGGCGTTGACCAGCGCGCCCTTCTCGTAACCGATGCTGGTCTTGCTGCTGGCCTGGTCGTTGATCTGGTAATACAGGTAATTCTGCGAGGCCGGGTCTTTGGACAGGTCCAGCTTGCCCGCGCCTGGCAGCGGCTTGTGGAAGCTGGCCACCAGCGAAGATTGCTGATCCTGGACGATGCTGCGGTTGAGCTGATCGCGGCCCTTCGATTGGGTGGCCTGGGACAGCTTGTAGGCGAAAGAGTCCAGCTCGCCGGGCCGTGCCGGGTTGCCTTCGCTGCCCTTCTCGGTGACCGACGCGCTGAAATCGCCAAGGCCAGTCAGCAGGCCGTGGTCGGTATCGGTCAAATCGATGGAGCTGACGGTCTGCGGCGCCGTGGCTGCGCGAGTGTCGGGGTAATGGCTGTGCAGCGTGGTGAACGCGTCCTGGAACATCGACAGCAGCTGCGCATCACCGTCGCCGCGCTTGCGTGCCGCCTCGATCTGGCTCACATAACTTTTCAGCGCCTTGGCCTGCTGGTTGGCGTCGCCGAGGATGGCGCTGTTTTTCAGGTCCACCGAGACATCCAGATCCCCGGAAGCGCCGCTCATGCGCACCGAGCGGCCATCGGCATCGGCGTGCAGCGTCAGCGTCTGCACGTTGTTGTCATCGAGCTTGATGCGGGTGTCCAGGTCCACCGACGAAAACACGCTGGAATCGAACTGAGTCAAGGCATCGAGTTTCAATTGCGGCGGCTTGGCGGTCAGGCCGTTGATGGCGTCCTGAAAGCCATCGGCCATTTTGCCCAGCGCCAGTTGTTCCTCGTCGCTCAATTCCCCACCGCTGACCTGCGCCTGCACCGCCAGGCCGTTATCCGAGCTGGTCAGGGTCAGTTGCACGGTCTTGCCGCTGGCGGTCTTGAGGGTCAGGCTGATGCTGTTGTCCGCCGCATTGCTGTGCAGCTTGTTCTGCGCAGCGGTCAGTTCCGCCGGCGCAAGCGCCCGGCCGGTCGAAGAACGGATCACCGATTGCGAGATGTTCTTGCCAGTCTCGGCCAGTTGCGCCAGCAAGGTCGCGCCCAGGCCCTGGAAGCGGGAGCCGACGCCGGAACTGGCGAAGTTGCCGGTCATGTTCAGCGACACCTTGTCCTGTTGCGTGTACTCCCAGGCAGGCGGTACGTCAGGGTTGGTGATGACGCCCTGGGCGGTGTAGGTCTGGGCGTCGGTCACGCGGGTGTTCTGGCCCAGGGTCACGGTGTCCGCAGCCGAACCTGTGCTGGCACTGGTAACGGCAGTGGTATTGATGGCAGGCTCGTTGGCGGCCACCTTGGCCGCCACTTGAGGCTGAATGACAGAAACGGCAGATATCGCTGACATGGCAGGTCCTTGCTCGTACAGGACGTATTTTCCTACCCGGTGTGTCGGCAACTGCCCTGACAACTTGAGCCGTATCAGGCAAGGCTTGCGGCGATCTCCTGCAAAATGGCCGGGTCATCGATGGTCGCCGGAACGGCATACGCCTCGCCGTCGGCGATCTTTCGCAGCACCGCGCGCAAGGTCTTGCCCGAGCGGGTCTTGGGCAGGCGCTTGACCACCACCACGCGGTTGAAGCAGGCCAGCGCGCCGATGTGTTCACGCACCTGTGCAATCAATTGCTGCTGCACCTGCCCAGCATCGAAGGGCGCGCCATCCTTGAGCACCACCAGCGCCAGCGGCACCTGCCCCTTGATTTCATCGTGCACGCCGATGACGGCGCTCTCCGCCACCGCCGGATGCTGGCCGACCAAATCTTCCATTTCGCCGGTGGACAGCCGGTGGCCGGACACGTTAATCACATCGTCCGTGCGCCCCATGATGTACACCAGCCCGTCGCCATCGACGTAGCCACCGTCGCCGGTGTTGTAGTAGCCGGGAAAGGCCTGCAGGTATGCCGCCAGATAACGCTGATGATCGCCCCACAGCGTCTGGCTGCAACCCGGCGGCAGCGGCAGCGCGATGACGATCGAGCCCTGCTCGCCCGCTGGTAGCAGCTTGCCCTCCTCGTCCATGACCTGCACCGCGTAGCCCGGCACTGCACGGTTGCTCGAACCCGGTGCCGATACATGGCCTTGCAGCCCGAGACACGGCGCCGTCACCGGCCAGCCGGTTTCGGTCTGCCACCAGTGGTCGAGCACCGGTTTGCCGGTCAATTGTTCCAGCCATTGGTGGGTACTGGAGTCGAGTTTCTCCCCGGCCAGAAACAATTGCCGAATGGAACTCAGGTCGCGGCCCTTGAGCAGCTCGCCTTGCGGGTCCTCCTTGCGAATTGCCCGCATGGCCGTCGGCGCGCAGAACAGCGCATTGACCCGATACTGCTCGATGACCCGCCAATAGGCGCCCGCGTCCGGCGTGCGCACCGGTTTGCCTTCATAGAACACGCTGGTGCAGCCGGCCATCAGCGGCCCGTAGACGATCAGCGTATGGCCCACCACCCAACCCACGTCCGAAACGCCCCACCACACGTCCCCAGCGCGCATGCCGTAGACCTGCTGCAAGGTGTAGAGCATCGCCACCGCATGCCCGCCGTTTTCCCGCACGATGCCCTTGGGTTTGCCGGTGGTGCCAGAGGTATAGAGGATGTACAGCGGATCGCTGCTCGCTAGCGGGACCGGCGCCACGGGTTCGACGCCTTGCAGCGCGGCCTGCCAGTCCAGATCGCGGCCTGGCACCAGGGATGCCAGCGATTGCGGGCGCTGCCACACCAGCACCTGATCGGGCTGGTGTTTGGCCAGGTCTAGGGCCTTGTCCACCAGCGGTTTGTAGGGGATCACTCGATCGAATTCCAGCCCGCAGGAGGCGGTGAGCAATAACCGGGGTTTCAGATCGTCGATGCGCAGTGCCAGTTCATGGGCGGCGAAACCACCGAACACCACCGAATGGATGGCGCCGATCCGCGCGCAGGCCAGCATGGCCATCGCCGCTTGGGGCACCATCGGCATATAGATGATCACGCCGTCGCCTTTTCCTACGCCCAACTTGACCAGCAACCCCGCCAGCCGCGCCACTTCATCGCGCAATTGGTGGTAGGTGTAGCTGGCCTGCTGGCCGGTCACGGGTGAGTCGTAGATCAGTGCTTGTTGTTCGCCACGGCCCAGTTCGATCTGCCGGTCCAGCGCCAGGTAGCAGCTGTTCAGCGAGCCGTCGGCGAACCAGCGATGGGTGCCGTCGGGCAGGGTTTGCAGAATCTGTTGCGGCTGGCGATACCAGACCACCTGCCGGGCCTGCTCGGCCCAGTAGGTTTGCGGGTCGCTGATGGAGTGGTGGTAATGCGAGTCGTAGTGCGCGGCAATGGGTGGGCTGTGCGGCGCACCGTTCTGATCGTTCATCCATGGATCCCTGTGCTTGTTCTTGTGAGGACAGGAATGAAGCTAGCAGATGCACGGATGAACGCAGGTCGAGCGGTGGCCTATGCCGTTTCCGGATGTTCGCGGCGTTGCAGCAGCAGGCCGCCCAGCGCCAGCAATGCCAGCACCACCACGACCGCGCCGTAGACGTTGGTGGTGACGATCAGCCCTTCGGTCTTGACCGCCAGCCCGGCGATCAGCGCCGGCACGCAGAACGCCAGGTAACTGAGCACCAGGAAGGTCGACATCAACCCGGCGCGCTCGTGGGCATGGGCCAGCGGCAGCAGCAGGCGCAACGAGCCGAGAAAACTTGCGCCGAAACCGATACCAGCGACCACCGCACCGGTGAAAAACAGCCACAGCCAGCCCAGGTTGACCGCCACCAGCACCACCGACACGCCGGCCGCCAGGAAGCTGGTGCCCACACGCAACGCCAGGCGTGGCGCCTTCAGGCGCAGGTTCATGATCGACACCGCGCCGCTGATGGTCAGCGCCGCCACCGCCAGCCCGCCGTTGACCACCGAGGTCGAGCCGGTGGCCGCGGCCAGCAGTGAGGGCGCCAGCGACAGGAAGAATCCGCCCAATGCCCAGGCCGCGATGTCGGCCGGCAACACCAGCAGCAAGGTGCTGCGGGCCTGGGGCGGCACGTGCATGGCAGGTTTCAGGGATCGCAGCACGCCGGCCTGAGGCGTCACGGTTTCCGCCACCCGCCACAGGTACAGCGCCTGCACCACAAAGGCCGCCAGCAGCACGGCATAGGCCAGCCGCATCGGCAGCGGCGCGAACTCCACCAGCAGGCCAGTACCCAGCGCGCCCACGGCCATGCCGAACATCGGCGTGATGCTGTTCACCAGCGGGCCCTGTTGCTGATCGGTGTCGAGCATGGCCGCAGCCAAGGCACTGGAGGCAATGCCGGTGGCCACGCCCTGCAAGGTGCGCGCGGCGATCAGCCAGGCGACGTCGCTGGCACCGATGAACAGCAGCATCGAGAGGATTTCCAGCAGCAATGCCGCAAGAATCACCGGCCGCCGCCCGAGATAGTCAGACAGCGAGCCGAACACCAGCAAGGTGGTCAGCAGGCTCAGCGCGTAGACCGCAAAGATCAGCGTCAGCAAGGCCGATGAGAACCCCCAGGCCTGCTGATACAAGTGATACAGCGGCGTCGGCGCACTGGAGGCGGCAAAAAAGCAGAGCATCACCAAGGCCAGATACATCAGGTGACCCTGTCGCGGGCTCCGACCATCGTCTCGCGGGTTCTGCAAAGAATCAGACACGGGTAAACTCTCCCGAAAAAGCGCGCATTAAAAGCTAAGAATTTGCTTTAGCGAGTGTGCGAGCAAAAAACGCTTAAAGCAAATACTTTGTGTTAGGGTCCGCTTCATGGCTATCAAAGAAGGCATTCGCACCGGCGGGCGCAGCGCCCGGGTGCAGACATCGATCCACGCCGCCGTGCGTGATCTGTTGCAGGAACAGGAACGCTCCGCCCTCAGCGTGCCCATGATTGCGGCGCGTGCGGGCGTCACGCCTTCGACCATCTACCGGCGCTGGGGCGATCTGACCTCGCTGCTGGCCGACGCCGCCGTCGAGCGCCTGCGTCCCGACGAACCGGTGGACTGCGGCAACCTGCGCGCCGACCTGCGCACCTGGGTCGAGGTGTACCTGGAAGAAACCAGCTCGGCCCCGGGCCGCGAAATGATGCGCGACGTGATCGGCAGCAGCGCCACGCTGTGCTCGGGTAAATGCCTGAACATCGTCCGCGATCAGTTGCAGATCATCATCGATCGCGCGCAGGAGCGCGGCGAACGCAGCCCCAGTGCCGACGAACTGATCGATGCAGTAGTGGCGCCGATGGTCTATCGCATTCTCTACGCAGAAGCGGCGCCCACCCTCGAACGCATGTACCAGTTGCTGGACCGCTGCCTGGGCTGAATCGCCGGCGTTGCCCGCCCGGTTAGCCAGGGTGCCCGCCGAGTCGTTATGATGGCGGGCCCTGAACCATGGCGACCCTTCCCATGCACACCCTCGCAGACCTGCGCGCCGGCAAACTGGCAGGCATCACCCGGCTGGACCTGAGCTGCGGCCTGACGCATTTTCCCGAAGAGATCTTCAGCCTCGCCGACTCGCTGCAGGTGCTGAACCTTTCCGGCAACCAGTTGACCGACCTGCCGGCCGACCTGCACCGGCTCAAGCACCTGCAGATCCTGTTCTGCTCCAACAACCCCTTTACCCGCCTTCCCGAAGCGCTGGCCGGCTGCGAGCAGCTGTTTTTCATTGGCTTCAAGTCCTGCCAGATCGTCGAAGTCTCACCCCGCGCCCTGCCGCCACGGCTGCGCTCGCTGGTGCTGACCGACAACCGCATCGAGTCACTGCCCGACGAACTCGGGCAATTCGAGCACTTGCAAAAGCTGATGATGGCGGGCAACCGGCTCACCGCCCTGCCGCCCTCGCTGGCGTCCTGTAACAAGCTGGAGCTGGTGCGCATCGCCGCCAACCGCATCCGCCAACTGCCGCAGTGGCTGCTGGACATGCCTTCGCTAGCCTGGCTGGCGTTCTCGGGCAACCCGTTGAACGACGCCCATGTCGAAGAGCCGATCCGGCAGATTCCCTGGCCGCAAATTACGCTGCACGACGTGCTCGGCGAAGGCGCTTCCGGGGTGATCCAGCGCGGCGAATGGCGCGATGAAGAAGGCAGCGTTCAGGATGTGGCGGTCAAGCTGTACAAGGGCGAGCTGACCAGCGATGGCTCGCCGCTCAATGAAATGGCCGCCTGCATCGCCGCCGGGCAGCACTCGGACCTGATTCCGGTGCTGGGCCAGATCTGCAGCCATCCGCAGAACGCCAAAGGCTTGGTGATGGCGTTGATTGCCCCGCGTTTCAGCACCCTGGCCCGGCCACCGAGCCTTCAATCCTGTACCCGGGACGTCTACAACGGCACACGGCTGAACCTGGCGACGGTCCAGCGCATGGCCAGCGGCATCGCGTCTGCCTGCCGCCATCTGCATGCACGCGGCATCAACCACGGCGATCTGTACGCCCACAATATTCTCTGGGCGGAAAACGGCGACTGCCTGCTGGGGGATTTCGGCGCAGCGGCGTTTTATCCGGATGCCGAGACGGGAGCGCGGCTGGAACGCATCGAAGTGCAGGCGTTCGGGATTCTGCTGGGGGAGTTGCTGGCGTGTTGTGACGCCAGTGAGGCGCAGGTGGCCCTGTTGCGGGGGTTGCAGGCGCGCTGTGTGCAGAGAGAAGTCATGGCCAGACCACGCTTTTCAGAAGTGGCGGCACTTCTCATGGCTGAACCGACTTCCTGAATCTGGCGCCAATCGAACTGTAGGAGCGAATTCATTCGCGAGAGGCCGGATCAGACGATACATCTTTATCGCCTGATCCATCGCATCGCGAATAAGTTCGCTCCTACAGGATCGAGGGTGCTTCAGCGAACGCTATTGCTTAACCCGCCAACCCGACGTAGACGTTCTGCACGTCATCGTGGTTGTCGATGGCTTCCAGGAACGCCTCGACTTCAGCCATCTGCTCGTCGCTCAGGCCCGATACCGGGTTTTTCGGGCGGTAGCCGATCTTCGCCGATTCGACGGTGAAGCCCTGCTCCGGCAGCGCCTTGCACACGGCGTCCAGGTCGGTGGTTTCGGTGTAGAACAGGGTCACGCCGTCGTCACCGGCTTCCACATCCTGGGCACCGGCCTCGATGGCGGCTTCGTCAGGATCGACGTCGGCCTTCTCGGCCACGGCTTCGATCATGCCCAGATGTTCGAAGTCCCAGGACACGGAACCGGCCGCACCCAGCTGGCCCTTGCGGAACAGCACGCGGATCTCGGCGACGGTACGGTTCACGTTGTCGGTCAGGCACTCGATGATCACCGGCACCTGATGCGGGGCGAAACCTTCGTAGGTCAGTTTTTCGAAGTGAACGTGCTCACCCAACAGGCCTGCGCCCTTCTTGATCGCCCGCTCCAGGGTATCGCGCGGCATCGAGGCCTTCTTCGCCTGCTCGACCACCAGACGCAGGCGCGAGTTCATGTCAGGGTCGGCGCCAGAACGCGCGGCAATCATGATCTCCTTGGACAGCTTGCCGAAAATCTTGCCCTTGGCGTTGGCTGCTGCTTCTTTGTGTTTGACCTTCCACTGTGCGCCCATGATTGCTCTCTTTGTTCCGGTGGCGATTGACCGCAAGGCTCGTCCGACATGGCGCGTCGGGCGGCTTTCGATAAATGCTTGAAAAGGGTGATCGATAATTCCTGCGCCGCTACGGATTGCCGGCGCCCGGCGCATTTTATACGCGATAGCGCCAGAAAAAACCCCTGTCGCGTGTTCCTCGATCAAACGGCGAGCGATAAGTTTCGAGGAAAACGGCATCACAGCGCACCGGATATGCAGATGCGGTTTGTAGGGCATTTCCGAAAATTCTGAAAGCGCCCTTTTGAACGGCGGGTTTTCGTACCCTCTGCCCCTCGAATTTTCAAGGCAGAGCGCCAATGCATCAGGACCAGCACGTGACAATGACGTTGACCTTCGCGCAGATGCCAGGCGATCTGCAGGTCATCGGCATCCAGGGCCGGGAGCGTCTGAATGCGCCGTTCTGCTTTGATGTCGACCTGGTCAGCCGCGAGGGGCAACTGGACTGCACGGCGTGGCTGGATCGCGATGCCAGCCTGAGCTTCACCCTGGGCCAATCCCCGGCCAACAGCGTCCACGGGCAGATCCACACCGCGCGGCGTCTGGTCAAGGGTCCGCAGCTGAGCCTGTACCGCGTGCGCCTGATGCCGCCGTTGCAACGCCTGGCCAGCCAGCCGAGGCGCCACACGTACAACGGCCTCAGCGTTGTGCAGATCATCGAGCAACTGGTCGGCCGTCACGCATTCAGGTTCGAGCACCTCACCGGCCAGTACCCGCCCAGGGAACATTGCGTGCAGTTCGACGAAAGCGATCTGCATCTGCTGCAAAGGCTGTGTGAAGAAGAAGGCATCAGTTATCGATTCGAACAGCGCGAACACGACTGCGTGGTGGTGTTTTGCGATGACCCTGCCGGCTTTCCCGAATGGCCCGTGGCGGCACAGGTCGAGCATCTGGCCGAGCAGTTCTCCAGCCGGACCTGCTACGCCAGCCATCTGGGCGAGGGCTACGCACCGCCACTGGCGATGGACGCCCGCCAACACGAAGCCGACAACCAGCCGCTCTGGTTGCCATGTGCAGCATCGAGCACCCCGGGGCACCGCCACCAGCTCAGCGTGCGGATGCTGGAACATCTGCGTTGCGAACGCCGGGAAATCATGGGACGCAGCACCCACCCCTGGTTCCGCTGCGGGCACGTGATCCGTATCGAAGGCCACCCGGATGCCCTGTTCAACGATCAGTGGCTGCTGACCGAGGTATGGCACCGCGCCCGGCGGCTGGAACCGCTGCGTGGCAGCGATGCGCAAAACGTTATCCGGATTCTTCAAGCCATGGCAACGGACGATCTGGCAAAGACCTTTGGAGCGGGTCCCCGTGACCTCGGCCAAGGCTTCGAGCAGTCGCGTCTGGAAAGCTACAGCAACCGGTTTCGAGTGATTCCCTGGACCATGCCCTATCGCCCGTCGCTGGAACACTCAAAACCGCTCGTGTCCGGGACCCTTCCCGCGACCCTGATCGACACCCGGGCCGATACCGCGGGCAGAGTGCGGATTCGTTACGACTGGCAAACCAGTGCTGCGGACAGCTGGGCCCGGCTGGTCAGCGGCATCGACACCCTGCAGGCGGGAGCGCGACTGCAGGTGGCGTTTTTCGAAGGCGATCCCGATCAACCCGTGGTGTGTGCCGTGCACAGCGATGATCATCCCCCGCTCACCCACCTGCACCACGTCCTGCACCTGGACGGCGCGGCGCAGCAAGCCCAGGGATCGATTGTGCAATTGCGTGATGGTGAGCGGCTGCACATCGACAGCCCGGTGGCGATGTCGCTGCGCAGTGCGTTGGCGACGCTGAACATGACCCGAAACGGCATCGACGGGCGCCCCCATGGGTCTGTCGTCAGGGTGACGGATCACGCCCCTGGGATCCAGGACCTGCAACTGATGCACCCGCAGGACCACCAGCGCCCGCTGGCACACTGCACCTGGTACATCGTACGCATGCCCACGCCTGATATGGCGCAGCTGGCGCGCATCCCGGCCCGCGACATCCTGTTCGAGGGCCAGAGCGACGCACAGGGCTGGCTTGGCCTGACACCCCAGGCGCTTGCCCGCCTGTATGGCTTCACACAACGCCCGGGCGATCCGCTGTGGCTGGTTCATCCCGGGCACTGTCGGCCTTTGCAGAGTTTTTTGCGGCGGTGCTGAAACGCTGGCTCAGCGGTGCTGGAAGTTCGGCTCGCGCTTTTCGATGAACGCCGCCATGCCTTCTTTCTGGTCGGCACTGGCGAACGCGGCATGGAACACCCGGCGCTCGAAACGCACGCCCTCGGTCAGGTTGACCTCGAAGGCGCGGTTGACGCTTTCCTTGACCATCATCGCCACCGGCAGCGACTTGGCGGCAATGCTCTGGGCGACTTTCAGCGCCTCTTCGAGCAGTTGATCCTGAGGCACGATGCGCGCCACCAACCCCGAACGCTCGGCCTCGACGGCATCGATCATGCGCCCGGTCAGGCACATTTCCATGGCCTTGGCCTTGCCCACTGCGCGGGTCAG
The DNA here is from genome assembly GCF_056627435.1 of Pseudomonas sp. 2. NCBI lineage: Bacteria > Pseudomonadati > Pseudomonadota > Gammaproteobacteria > Pseudomonadales > Pseudomonadaceae > Pseudomonas > Pseudomonas sp. 2. The sequence continues at coordinate 28,508 of NZ_JBWXNG010000005.1, read as the reverse complement.
GCGCTGGGTGCCGCCCATGCCCGGCAACACGCCCAGCTTGATTTCCGGCTGGCCGAACTTCGCGGTGTCGGCGGCCAGAATGAAGTCGCACATCAGGGCCAGCTCGCAGCCACCGCCCAGGGCAAAGCCGGACACCGCCGCGATGATCGGTTTGCGCCGGTTGGCCACTCGGTCGCTTTCGCTGAACAGGTCGTCGAGGTAGATCTGCGGGTAGGTCAGCTCGGCCATTTCCTTGATGTCGGCACCGGCGGCGAAGGCCTTGGCCGAGCCTGTGAGCACGATGCAGCCGATGTTACGGTCGCTTTCCAACTCATCGAGCGCATGGTTCAGTTCGTTGATCAACTGCGCGTTGAGGGCGTTCAGCGCCTCGGGGCGGTTGAGGGTGATCAGCGCGACGCGGCCTTTGATTTCCTTGAGGATGGTTGTGTAGCTCATGGTTGTTCTTCCGTTTGACTTTGTGGTCGGCCTTGCGGGCGCTCCCGCGGGCAAGCCCGGCTGCTACGGTATGTGCGGTGTACGCACTATTCGTGTTTAAACCAGCTCGATCGCCATTGCCGTCGCCTCGCCGCCACCGATGCAGATGGCCGCAACGCCGCGTTGCAGGCCGCGCTGCCTGAGGGCCGAGAGCAGGGTCACCAGAATCCGCGCGCCTGACGCGCCGATCGGATGCCCCAGCGCACAGGCGCCGCCGTTGACGTTGACCTTCTCATGGGGCAAGCCCAGCTTGCTCATGGCCACCAGCGCGACCACGGCGAAGGCTTCGTTGATCTCGAACAGATCGACTTCACTCAGCGCCCAACCGGTCTTGCCCATCAGCTTTTCAATGGCGCCAATCGGCGCGGTGGGAAACAGGCCCGGCTTGTTGGCATAGGCCGCGTGACCCCGAATCACTGCCAGCGGCTTGAGGCCCCTGCGTTCAGCTTCGGACTGGCGCATCAGCACCAGCGCCGCCGCGCCATCGGAAATCGAGCTGGAGTTGGCCGCCGTCACCGTGCCGCCCTCGCGAAACGCGGGCTTGAGGCCGGGGATCTTGTCCAGCCTGGCCTTGGGCGGTTGTTCGTCCTGGGTGATGGTTTTCTGCTCTTTGCCGACCGTGACCTGCACCGGCACGATTTCGGCATCGAAGCTGCCGCGCTTGATCGCCTCCTGGGCCCGGGTCAGCGAGGCGATGGCGAACGCGTCCTGGGCCTCGCGGCTGAAGCCTTCGAACGATGCGCATTCTTCGGCGAAGGTGCCCATCAGACGGCCGCGCTCGTAGGCGTCTTCCAGGCCGTCGAAAAACATGTGGTCGATGATCTTGCCGTGGCCCATGCGGTAGCCGCCACGGGCTTTGTCCAGCAGATACGGCGCGTTGGACATGCTTTCCATGCCGCCAGCGATCACCACTTCAGCGCTGCCGGCCAGCAACAGGTCGTGGCCCATGATCGCGGCCTGCATCCCCGAGCCGCACATCTTGTTCAGCGTGGTGCACAGCGTGCCATTGCCAAGGCCAGCACCCAGCGCCGCTTGCCTCGCCGGGGCCTGGCCCAGGCCTGCCGGCAGCACGCAGCCGAACAGCACCTGTTCGATATCCGCGGCGGCCACACCGGCCCGCTCGACGGCCGCGCGAATGGCCACCGCACCCAGTTGCGGCGCGGTCTGGCTGCTCAAATCGCCTTGAAACCCGCCCATGGGCGTGCGCACGGCGCTGACGATCACGACCGGATCCTGGCGTTCGTTCAGTGACATGATGTTTCTCCTCGATCAGCGGGTTCGATTAGCGAGCCGCCATGCGCAGGGCGCCGTCCAGACGGATCACTTCGCCGTTGAGCATGGTGTTTTCGATGATGTGGCGGACCAGCGCCGCGTATTCGGCGGGTTTGCCCAGGCGCTGCGGAAACGGCACCCCGGCGGACAGGCTCTCGCGCACTTGCGGGGTCATGCCGGCCATCATCGGCGTTTCGAAAATGCCCGGGGCGATGGTCATCACCCGAATGCCGAAGCGCGCCAGCTCCCGGGCGGCGGGCAATGTCAGGCTGGCGATCGCGCCCTTGGACGCCGCGTACGCGGCCTGGCCGATCTGGCCGTCGTAGGCAGCCACCGAAGCGGTGTTGACGATCACACCGCGCTCGCCGCCTTCATCGGCATCGGCCTGGGCCATGGCCGCCGAAACCAGGCGCAGCAGGTTGAAACTGCCGATCAGGTTGACGTTGATCACCCGGCTGAAACTGGCCAGTGCGTGGGGGCCTTCCTTGCCGAGGATCTTTTCGGCACCGACGATGCCGGCGCAGTTGATCAGCCCATTGACCTGCCCGAATTCGGCCAGGGTCTTGTCGACCGCAGCCTGGGCGGCGGCCTCATCGGTGATGTCGGTGACACTGGCCCGGGCGTTGCTGCCCAGTTGCCCGACCTGCGCCTCAAGGGCCTGGGCGTTGACGTCGACCAGCATGACGCGGGCGCCCGCCTCGATCAGCATCTGCGCCGTGGCCGCACCGAGCCCCGATGCGCCGCCACTGACCAGAAATACCTTGCCTTGGATCTGCATGAGGGTGTCTTCCTTACACTTTTATTGTTGTGGCTTTGATGACTCAAACAGCGAAATACTCCGCCCCCGAGGAAGAATCGGCAATAGTCAAAGCGCGCAGTGCGGGTGACGCTTTTGGGCAGCCTTCAGGCCTTGCGCTGCAACACCGCCTCCCCGGACTGCGCCGACAGCCGCCGGTTGTCCAGCAGGGCCAGCAAGGCAATCAGCGCAACCCAGAGGAACGTCAGCTGAAAATCACCAGTAGTCGCCTGGCCGGTGTTGCCATGCAGGTACATCGACCCGCGCAGCAACAGCGCGGCGATCGCCACGCCCAGGCCCATGCTCAACTGGAAGAACATGCTGAACAGGGTCGAGGCGTGACTCATCTGCGCCTTGGGCACGTCGGCAAAACCCAGCGTATTGAAGGCGGTGAACTGCATCGAGCGCGACAGGCCGCCAATGAACAGGATCAGCAGAATCAGCGGCCAGGCCATGTGCTCGTCGAGCAAGGCGCAGGCGGCGATGGCGATCACGCCGATCAGGCCGTTGGCCATCAGCACCTGACGAAACCCCCAACGCTGCATGACCATACTGGTAAACGGCTTCATCGCCAGATTGCCCGCAAACACGCCGAGCACCAGCAACCCCGAGTCGAACGCCGACAGGCCAAAGCCCAGCTGGAACATCAGCGGCAACAAAAATGGCAAGGTGCTGATAGCAATGCGAAACACCGAGCCGCCCAGCAGCGACACGCTGAAGGTCCGAATGCCGATCACCGCCACGTTCATCAGCGGCTCGGCACGTTTGCGCATGTGCAGCCACGCCAGCACGCCGCAGATCAACCCGGTGCCCGTGACCAGCAGGCCCGGCCAGTGACCGGTGCGCCCCTGCCCCAGCATTTCCATGCCGTAGAGCAAGGCGCAACAGCCGATGGCCACCAGCACGAAACCGAGCAAATCGAACGGCCGGTCATTCACCTCGTTGCGCGCCGGAATCAGCACCCAGGTGGCGATCAGCGCCAGCACGCCCAGCGGCAGGTTCAGGTAAAAGATCCACGGCCACGAGGCATGGGTGACGATAAAACCGCCCAGCGGCGGCCCCAACACCGGCGCCACCAACCCTGGCCAGGTGATCAGGGAAATGGCCCGCACCAGGTCCTTTTTCTCGGTGGCGCGCATCACGGCCAGGCGCCCGACCGGCACCATCATCGCCCCGCTGATGCCCTGCAGCACCCTTGCGGCGACGAAGGTTTCCAGGCTGGTGCTCATGCCGCAGAACAGTGATGACAGGGTGAACAGCACAATCGCACCGCCGAACACCTGCCGCGAGCCCAGGCGATCGGCCAGCCAGCCGCTGATGGGAATGAACGCGGCGATCGCCAGCATGTAGGCGCTCATGCCGATGTTCAGGTCCACCGCGGCCACGCCGAAGGTCCTGGCCATTTCCGGCAAGGCGGTGGCGATCACGGTGGCATCGAGGTTTTCCATGAAGAACGTCACCGCCACCAGCAGGGCGATGTGCGTCGATTGGCGTTGCGACATGCGCGCGGTTCCTTGCATCCAGTGGCGGGCGATGCTCTAGGGTAACTGTTTCAAGCTGTTACGGGCATCGCGAATTCACCTCAGTCACCAGTGCTTCAAGGAACCGGGCGATTATCGAACGCATTGCCGTCCAGCGAGATGACGCGGGGCTTTCGCAGAATTAACTATCTGGTACATTTTATTCAACCAGGCCGCTTTCCAACGCAGAGCCCCATAACAAGAGTGAACGACATGACCTCCACAGCTGCACGCCCTTCCATTCTCGCGGGCCTCATCGGCGCCGGCATCCAGGCTTCCCGCACGCCCTCCCTGCACGAACACGAAGGCGATGCCCAGGGCATGCGCTACCTGTACCGGATCATCGACCTGGACGCCCAGAAGCTCGACGTCACCGCCCTGCCGCAACTGATCGAAGGTGCTCAGCGCACGGGGTTTACCGGGCTGAACATCACCTTCCCGTGCAAACAGGCGGTGATTCCCCTGCTCGATGAGCTGTCGGTCGAGGCGCGCAGCATCGGCGCGGTCAACACCGTGGTGTTCCGCGACGGCAAGCGCATCGGCCACAACACCGATTGCCTGGGGTTCGCCGAAGGCTTTCGTCGAGGGCTGGCGGATGTCGCCCGCGGCCGCGTGGTCCAGATGGGTGCCGGTGGCGCCGGAGCGGCGGTGGCCCACGCGCTGCTCAGCGAAGGCGTCGAGCAGTTGAGCATTTTCGAGGTCGACCCCGGCCGCGCGCAGAGCCTGGTGGACAACCTCAACGCGCATTTCGGCCCCGGCCGGGCCAAGGTCGGGCTGGATCTGCCGACGGCTGTGGCCCAGGCCGACGGGCTGGTCAATACCACGCCGGTGGGCATGAGCAAGTTGCCGGGTACGCCGGTGGCGGCTGAGCTGCTGCATGCGCGGTTGTGGGTGGCGGAGATCGTCTACTTCCCGCTGCAGACGCAACTGCTCGCCGACGCCCGACGCCTGGGCTGCCGCACGCTGGACGGCAGCACCATGGCGGTGTTTCAGGCAGTGAAGGCGTTCGAGTTGTTCACTGGCGAGAAGGCCGATGCGGCGCGGATGCAGGCGTTTTTCAAGACGCTGTAAGACTCACGCGGGTCGAAACTGTAGGAGCGAATTTATTCGCGAAGATCTTTCAGGCGATAGAGATGCAGCGCATGAATCATTTTCGCGAATGAATTCGCTCCTACAGGAGGGGCGTCTGGCCTCGGGTTGATTCGCGATCAACCGAGGATCGCGTGCGCCCCGGCTCAGGGCATCAGATACCGCGTCACCGAATCGCTGATCATCGCCTTGTGCCGTTCGCGGGTGTCCTGGTTTTCCAGGTCGATCTGGAAAATCTCCGAGAACGTGTGGCGGTTGGACACGCGATAGAAGCAGAACGAGCTGATCAGCATGTGCAGGTCCACCGCCTGTACACCCTTCCTGAACACCCCTTCCTGTTCCCCGCGACGCAAGGTCTCGTCCAGCGCGTGCAATACGTTCTGGCTCAAGGCGCGGATGGTCGGGGACTGTTTGACGTTGTCGCCGTTGTGGATGTTCTCGATGCAGACGATGCGCACGAAATCGACGTTGCGGTCGTGGTGATCGAAGGTGAACTCCACCAGCCGGCGGATCGCGTCCATGGGCGCGAGGACGTCGAGCTTGAGGCTGCTTTCAGTGTGGCGAATGTCGCCGTAGAGCTTCTCCAGCACCTCGGCGTAGAGCTGTTCCTTACTGTTGAAGTAGTAGTAGATCATCCGTTTGGATGTCTGGGTGCGTTCGGCGATGGAGTCGACGCGGGCGCCTGACAGACCCTGGGCGACGAACTCGGCGACGGCAGCCTGGAGGATGCCGTCGCGGGTCTTTTCCGGATTGTTCTTGCGGCCCTTGCGTGGCGCCTCTACGGGCGCTTCTGCGAGGGTATCGTCGACATTTTTCATGCTGGGCTCACGACCACGGTTCAATCGCGCCAGTATGAGCCCCATGACCGCGTTACGGAAGCGGCATATGCCAGCTTGCCATCAGCCCTTCACAGGCGGGTCTGGCGCGTCGAGCCGCTGCGCGACTTGGCCATCGCCGCCAGACGCACCGCTACGTTGGCGGCACCGTACCCGACATAGCCGTTCTTGCGCTGCAGGATTTCGAAGAAAAACCGCCCGTCGAACGCCTCGGTGTAGACGTGAAACAGCTCGCCGCCGTTGGCATCGCGGTCATACAGCACGTTGTAGTAGGCCAGTTCGCTGAGGAACTCGTCGTCGAAGTCGAAACGCGCCGCCAGATCGTCGTAATAGTTGAGCGGGATATCCAGCAGCTGCACGCCCGCCTCCTTGGCGCGAGCGACCTGGGCGAAGATGTCGTCACAGGAAAACGCGATGTGATGCACGCCCGAGCCACGATAACTGGACAGTGCGTGGGAAATCGCCGTGTTACGGTTTTCCGAAATGTTCAACGGCAGGCGCACCGTGCTGCACTGGCTGCGCAGCGCGCGGCTTTTCACCAGCCCGTAAGGGTCAGGCAGCACCACTTCGTCGTCGGCTTCGAAGTCCAGCAGGCTCTTGTAAAACAGCACCCAGCTGTCGAGGCTGTCGGCGGGCAGCGCCATGGCCATGTGATCGATGCGTTGCAGCCCGCCCTCGACCGGTGCCGTGGCGTTGACATTGAAGTCGCTGTCGTAGATCGACTGCCCCGGCGCTGCGCCTTCGACCAGATAGATCAGGCTGCCATCCGGCGCACGCACCGCCGGGATTTCCCGCTCGTTCGGCCCGACCAGCCCACGATAGGGCTGGCCCTTGTACTGCCGTGCTCGCTCGAGCGCAGCATCGGCGTTGGCCACGCGCAAGGCGGTGGCGCACAGCGAAGGACCGTGGGATTCGAAAAAACTGTGGGCGAATGAATAGGGTTCGGCGTTGAGCACGATCTTGATGTCGCCTTGCCCCAACAGGCTCACAGCCTTGGAGCGGTGCTGGCCGAGCCTGGCGAAGCCGAGATTTTCCAGCCAGCCGGCCAGACGCGCGCCCTGGGCGTCATCCACGGCGAACTCGAGAAACTCGACACCGTCATAGGTGCTCGCCGCGGGCGGGCTGAACAGCAGTTTCGGTTCGACCGGCTGCTGCTCTTTTTCCAGCAACAGGCGAGTCTTTTCCTCCAGATACAACAGCGAACGCAGACCGTCGGCGGCATTGGCCCGCGGCGGCGCGGCGCGGAAACCGTCGTTGAAGATTTCCAGCGACAGTGGCCCCTTGTAGCCACTGCGCAGGATCGGCGCGAGGAAGCCCGGCAGGTCGAACTCGCCCTGGCCCGGGAAGCAGCGGAAATGCCGGCTCCACTCCAGCACGTCCATGGCCAGCACCGGTGCATCAGCCATTTGCACGAAAAAGATCTTGTTGCCGGGAATGTCGGCGATCGCGCTCGGATCGCCCTTGAGCGACAGGGTGTGGAAGCTGTCGAGCAACACGCCCAGCGCCGGATGGTCGACCTGGCGCACCAGATTCCACACCTGCTGCCAGGTGTTTACGTGATGGCCCCAGGCCAGCGCCTCGTAACCCACCCGCAGATTGCGTGCACCGGCGCGCTCGGCCAACAGCGACAGGTCGTCGAGCAGGATGCTTTCTTCACCGAGGGAGTCGGCTGCGGTGTTGCTGCACACCAGCACCAGGTCAGTGCCAAGTTCCTGCATCAGGTCGAACTTGCGCTCGGCGCGGTCGACGTTGCGCTGCAGGCGGTCGCGGCGACATCCCTCGAAGTCGCGAAACGGCTGGAACAGCGTGATGGCGATGCCCAGATCGGCGCACATCTGCCGCACGTTGCGCGGGCTGCCATCGTAGTAAAGAAGGTCGTTCTCGAAGATTTCAACGCCGTCGAATCCGGCGGCGGCAATGGCTTCGAGCTTTTCCGGCAGGGTGCCGCTCAAGGAAACGGTGGCGATCGAGCGCTGCATGTTCTGACTCCTGACTGAAGGCACCTGAAAGAGCGTTCTTGTGTGCGTGCTCAGGTGTCAAAGCGATTATTCTCCCGGTATTCTGCCACTGCAATTTAAATGTACGGACTGGTTAGTTTTGTGTTCGATAATCGCCCAAAAGCGTCCTCAGTCAATTGACGGTCACGGCCCCGGCGCCCAACATCGACTGCACATTGTCGGACAAGGACACGGTTTCAACCGATGCCAGGCATCGCCCAGCGACACCCGAACAAGACCATAACAATTCCAAGACAGGTTAAATGCTCATGCGCTCATACCCTGCTACGCCTGCGCCGGCCGCAGCCACGCCCGTGCACCCCCACGCCGGAATCGGCGAAAAGATCCGTGGCGCCCTCGCCGTCGGCAAGACCCGCTGGGGCATGCTGGCCCTGGTGTTCTTCGCCACCGCCCTGAACTACATCGACCGCGCCGCCCTGGGCGTGATGCAACCGATCCTGGCCAAACAGATGAGCTGGACGGCGATGGACTACGCCAACATCAACTTCTGGTTCCAGGTCGGCTACGCCATCGGCTTCGTGCTGCAAGGCCGCTTCATCGACAAGGTCGGCGTGAAACGCGCGTTTTTTCTCGCCGTGTTGCTCTGGAGTTTCGCCACCGGCGCCCATGGCCTGGCGACCTCGGCGGTGGGTTTCATGGTCTGCCGTTTCATTCTCGGCATGACCGAAGCGGCCAACTACCCGGCTTGCGTCAAGACCACACGGTTGTGGTTCCCCGCCGGTGAACGCGCGGTGGCCACCGGCATCTTCAACGCCGGCACCAACGTCGGCGCCATGGTCACCCCGGCGCTGTTGCCGCTGATTCTCAGCGTGTGGGGCTGGCAGGCGGCATTCATTTGCATGGGCACCCTGGGACTGGTGTGGGTCATCACTTGGCGCCTGAAATACTTCAACCCTGAAGAGCACCCCACTGTCCGCCAGAGCGAACTGGACTACATCAACCAGGAAAGCGAACCCGAGCCCGTCGCCGAGAAGGTGCCGTTCTCACGCATCCTGAAAATGCGCGGCACCTGGGCCTTCGCCCTGGCCTACGCCATGACCGCGCCGGTGTTCTGGTTCTACCTGTACTGGCTGCCGCCGTTTCTCAATCAGCAATACAACCTGGGGATCAGCGTGACGCAGATGGGCATCCCGCTGATGCTGATCTGGCTCACCGCCGACTTCGGCAGCATTGGCGGCGGCATTCTCTCGTCGTGGCTGATCGGTCGCGGCATGCGCCCTGCCACCTCGCGGCTGATCTCGATGCTGATCTTCGCCCTGACCATCATCTGCGTGGTGTTCGCCGCCAACGCCAGCGGATTGTGGGTGGCCGTGGCCGCCATCGCCCTGGCCGTCGGCGCGCACCAGGCCTGGACCGCCAACATCTGGAGCCTGGTAATGGACTACACGCCCAAGCACATGATGAGCACGGTGTTCGGCTTCGGCGGCATGTGCGCGGCCATCGGCGGGATGTTCATGACCCAGATCGTCGGCGCGGTGCTGACCGCGACCAACAACAACTATGCGGTGCTGTTCACCCTGATCCCGGCGATGTACTTCATTGCGCTGCTGTGGCTGTACTTCATGGCGCCGCGCAAGGTCGAGGCGGCCACCGAGTGATTTGACTGGCGGCAAAAAATAAAGGGCTGCACGATCATGTGCGGCCCTTTTTGTTTGCATCAAACCTGCGTGGATAACGTAACTGTGGGAGTGAGCTTGCTCACGAATACGTCAGGACCTTCAAACATATGGGGCAGGTCACACCGCGTTCGTGCGCAAGCTCACTCCCACTGGCGTCACTGCTATCCACCCTTCTTGCGCTGCTGCCACGCCGCCGCCAGGCCGCTGAGGCAGATGATCGCGATGCCTGCCTGGGCTGTAAGGGATGGCGCGTGGTTGAAGACGATAAAGCCCCACAACCCGGCAAACACGATCTGGCAATAACTGAACGGCGCCAGGATCGCCGGAGCGGCGAAGCGGAAGGCCTGGGTCAGCATCAGGTGCGCGACCATCCCGCAGGTGCCCAGCGCCAGCATGAACGGAATGTGTTTCCACTCCGGCGCTTGCCAGAAGAACGGCACGATGGCGCTCATCAACAGGGTGTTGAACAGCCCGGCGAAGAAGTTGCTGGTGGTCGGGCTGTCATGGGGTGCAACCAGCCGGGTCAGCAATTGATAAAACGCGAAACACAAGGCCGAGGCCAGCGGCAGCAGCACCGCCGGGGTGAACAACTCGCCACCGGGATGGACAATCACCATCACCCCGCTGAAACCCACCAGCACCGCGACCCACTGCCCTCGGGTGACCTTTTCCTTGAGCAGCGGCACCGACAGCGCCGTGACCAACAACGGCGCAAGAAAGTTGACCGCCGTGGCTTCGGCAATCGGGATGTACATCAGGCCCGTGGTGAACAGCAGGCTGGTGCCGAGCAGGCACATGGCCCGCAAGGCCTGCAGCACCGGCTTTTTGGTGCGCAGTACGCGCAGCCCCGCCGACGGCATGAAGATGCACGCCATCAGCCCCGTGTGCACCACGTAACGCACCCAGACCACCATCATGATCGGGTAGATGCCGGACAGGTATTTGGACAGGGTGTCGTGGGTGGAAAACAGAAACGTCGCCAGGACAATCAGCGCGATGCCCTTGAGTGGCTGGTTGACGCCGGAGAGCGGCGTGCTCGGGGTACTCATCAGCGGTCCTTTGGTCTTGCATGAATACGCTGCCGGGTCAGTGGCCTGGCAGTAGCTGCGTTGCTTCTTCAAGAGCACTCGATAGACAGGGAAAGCATATAGAAGGCGTTGTCAGATCACCAAGGAAACATGAAACATTATGAAAGTATTCCTCGCTGGATTGACGTCGTTTCCTACGCAGCTCGCACCACTGCCCTACGGCTTCTAAACAATCATCCCGCAAACTGATTTAAGTAATGTACTAACCGGTTAATTAACGTTCGATAATCGCCCACAACCGGGTCTGGCCAATTGAACGGCCCACCCCGCCCTCGCACCATGGACCTGCGTTTCGCCTTGCCAATAACTACAAAAAAGGTCCACTCGATGCACAACAAGTCTGCTGTTCTCAGCTCGCTCTGCGCCGCCGTCGCCCTCTCGCCACTGGCCGCCCAGGCCGATGGATTCGTCGACGATGCCAAGGTCGGCCTGAACCTGCGCAACTTCTTCATCAACCGCAATTTCGTCGACCCGGCCAACGCGCAAAGCGGCGCACAGGAGTGGACGCAAAACTTCATCCTCGATGCCCGCTCCGGCTATACGCCCGGCACCGTCGGCTTTGGCGTTGACGCGCTGGGGCTGTACTCGGTCAAGCTCGATGGCGGCAAGGGCTCGGGCGGCACCCAGCTGTTGCCGATTCACGATGACGGCCGCCCTGCCGACGACTTCGGGCGCCTGGCGGTGGCGGCCAAGGCGAAGGTTTCCAATACCGAATTGAAAGTGGGCGAATGGATGCCGGTGCTGCCCATCCTGCGCGCCGATGACGGCCGCTCGCTGCCGCAGACCTTCCGTGGCGGGCAGATCACCTCCAGAGAGCTTGCTGGCCTGACGCTGTACGGTGGCCAGTTCCGCGGCAACAGCCCGCGCAATGACGCGAGCATGGAAGACATGTCCATGACCGGCAAGGCGGCGTTCACCTCCGATCGCTTCAACTTCGGCGGCGCCGAGTACAGCTTCAACGACAAGCACACCCAGGTCGGCGTCTGGTACGCGCAACTGGAGGACATTTACCAGCAGAAGTACCTCAACCTGATCCACAGCCAGACCCTCGGCGGCTGGACCCTGGGCGCCAATCTGGGGTACTTCACCGGCAAGGAAGATGGCAGCGCGCGGGCGGGCGATCTGGACAACCGCACCTGGTCGGCGCTGCTGTCGGCGCGATATCAGGCCAGCGTCTTTTATGTCGGTTTGCAGAAAGTCAGCGGCGACAACGCCTGGATGCGGGTCAACGGCACCAGCGGCGGCACCCTGGCCAACGACAGTTACAACTCAAGCTTCGATAACGCCCGCGAGCGTTCGTGGCAGGTGCGCCATGACTTCGATTTCGCCGCGCTGGGCGTACCGGGGCTGACCCTGATGAACCGCTACATCAAGGGCGACAACGTGCACACCGGCAGCATCACCGATGGCGAGGAATGGGCGCGGGAGTCGGAGTTGGCCTATGTGATCCAGGCCGGGAGCTTCAAGAACCTGTCGCTGCGCTGGCGCAACTCGACCATGCGCCGGGATTTCAGCAGCAACCAGTTCGACGAGAATCGGTTGATCGTCAGTTACCCGATTTCGGTGTTGTAACCGAATCTACATGACCTGTAGGAACGAATTCATTCGCGAACCATCGATCAGGCGATAGAGATGTATCGCCTGACAGACCTTCGCGAATGAAGTGGAGCGCCACCCCGGTCGCTCCTACAGGATTGAGTTCGTCTTTAGCCTTCCAACGACTCGACACCCAACTCGTTCCACACTTCCTCGGCCAGGTGAAAGGTCGCGTTGGCCGCCGGGATGCCGCAGTAGATCGCGCTCTGCATCAGCACTTCCTTGATCTCGTCGCGGGTCACGCCGTTGTTTTTCGCGGCGCGCAGGTGCAGGCGCAGCTCGCCCTCGCGGTTCATGCCGATCAGCATGGCGATGGTGATCAGGCTGCGGGTGTGGCGCGGCAGGCCCGGACGGGTCCAGATGTCGCCCCAGGCGTGGCGGGTGATCATTTCCTGAAACTCGCCATTGAAGGCGTTGAGTTTTCCCAGGCTGCGGTCCACATGGGCATCGCCCAGGACCTCGCGGCGCACTTTCATGCCCGCGTCATAACGTTGTTTCTCGTCCATTTTCCAATCCATACACACTTAACGAAAATTGAAAGCCTGGTGCTCGGCGATCGCCCGCTTGACCCAGCGCCGCGACTGCCCCAGGTAATGGGTCGGGTCGAGCAGGCTGTCCAGCGCCTGTGGCGAAAGCTGCGCGCCGATGGCAGGTTCTTCGCCCAGCACTTCACGCAGGTGCCTGCCCTGCTCCACTGCGCGGCGGCAGCACTGTTCGATCAAATGATGCGCTGCGTCGCGGCCGATACGCTGGGCCAGGGCAATGCTCACGGCTTCGGCCAGCACCAACCCTTTGGTCAGGTCCAGGTTGCGCAGCATACGCTGGGCATCCACCTCCAGGCCCGGAATCACCGCCATCGCCTGCTGCAACGAGCCAGACACCACGCAGCACAGGTCCGGCAGGGTTTCCCACTCGGCGTGCCACAGGCCCAGGCTGCGTTCGTGCTCCTGGGCCATGGCGCTGAGCATGGTCGCCACCAGCCCCGGCGCCCGGGTCGCGGCGCCAATCATCACCGCGGCGCCCACCGGATTGCGCTTGTGCGGCATGGTCGAGGAGCCGCCCTTGCCCGCCGCAGCGGGTTCGAAGACTTCACCGGCCTCGGTCTGCATCATCAGGCTGATGTCGCGGCCGATCTTGCCCAGGCTGCCGGCGATCAGGCCCAACAGGCTGGCGAACTCCACAAGGCGATCGCGATGGGTGTGCCACGGCTGGTCCGGCAGGTTGAGCTTGAGCTCCCGGGCCAGCGCCTCGGCCACTGGAAAGGCCATTTCACCCAATGCCGCCAGACTGCCCGAGGCGCCGCCAAACTGCAGGCTGAGCAAGCGTGGCTTGAGTTCCTTCAAGCGCTGGCGATGACGGGTGATCGCCCCCAGCCAGCCGGCGATTTTCGCCCCGAGGGTAACCGGCGTCGCCTGTTGCAGCCAGGTGCGCCCGGCCATGGGCAGGCCGGCGTGGCGCTGGGCCTGCTGCGCCAGCGCCTCGGCCAGACTCGCCAGATCGTGCTCCAGCAGCGTCACGGCATTGCGCAATTGCAGCACCAGCCCGGTGTCCATCACGTCCTGGCTGGTGGCGCCCATGTGCACGTAGCGCTCGGCGGTTTCGCTGCGCGTGGCGATTTCCCGGCCCAACGCCTTGACCAGCGGGATCGCCGAATTGCCGGCATTGCCGATGGCCACGGCCAGGGCGTCGAAGTCATACAGCGAGGCATCGCAGGCCGCCTCGATGTCTCCGACCACACTGGCCGGAATCGCGCCCACTTCGGCCTCGGCCCGAGCCAGCGCGGCCTCGAAATCCAGCATGCCCTGCACCCGGCCCTGATCGGAGAAGATCTGGCCCATGGCGCCCTGGGTGAAATAACGCTCGAAAAGCTGATTGCCCGGTCTGTTCAACGTACTGCTCCTGACATGTGTGGGTCGTCCAGTCGTGCCCGAGTCAGAAATCGAAGAACACGGTTTCATCGTCGCCCTGCACGCGAATGTCGAAACGATAGGCGACTTTGCCATCTACCGTGCAGCGTTTTGCCACTAATGTCTGACGGCGCTGCGGTTGCTCGATCAGGTTCAGCACCGGGTCTGCAGCATTGTTTTGCGCTTCATCGTCGAAATACAGGCGCGTCTGCAGGTGAATGTTGATGCCCCGGGCGAACAGCGAGATGTTCACGTGTGGTGCCATCGGCACGCCCGCCGCATTGCGCACCACGCCCGGCTTGATGGTCGTGGCGATCCACTCACCTTCGTCGGTGGTCGCGGTGCGGCCAAAACTGTTGAACGGTTTACGCAGGTCGTAATCGGTGTCGTACTGGCCGTCAGCATTGGCCTGCCACAACTCCAGAAACGAGTCGCGGATCAAGTGGCCATTGCCGTCGTAAACGTGGCCCAGCAACAGAATGTGCTCGCCCGGCGCGCCGGGCTTTGCCATTTCATTCCAGATTTCCTGCTCGCGCGGCGGGTTACCGGCGGCCTCCAGGGCCAGGCCGATGTGCACATACGGGCCTGCGGTCTGAGACGGGGTTTCCGGCAGAATTTGAACGGGCATGGAATTCGCTCCTCAGACGTTTTCGAAGTGGGTCTTGCGTTGGCCACGCAGCACGATGTCAAAGCGGTACGCCAGGCAATCCATGGGATTGGCCATGCTCATGTCCAGTTTGGCGATCAGGCTCTGCACGGCGTCCGGGTTAGCGATGGACTTGACGATCGGGCACAGCGGAATCAGCGGGTCGCCCTCGAAATACAGCTGGGTGATCAGCTTGGTCGAGATCGACGGGCCGCTGATGGAGAAGTGAATGTGCGCCGGGCGCCAGTCATTCGGGCCGTTGCGCCACGGGTACGGGCCGGGCTTGACGGTGCGGAAGCTGTAGTTACCGTCGCGGTCGGTCAGGCAGCGGCCGACGCCACCGAAGTTCGGGTCCAGCGGCGCCAGATACGCGTCTTTCTTGTGGCGATAACGCCCACCGGCGTTGGCCTGCCACATCTCCACCAGGGTGTGCGGTACCGGCTTGCCGTACTGGTCGATGACCCGACCGGCAACGATGATGCGTTCACCCACCGGCAGGCCGCCATTGTTGAAGTTGAGCAGCAGGTCGGCATCGAAACGGCCGAATTGCAGGTGGGAAAAATCGGGGCCGCTGGTCTCAGAAACCGATTGCGGGATGCTCACCAGCGCCTGGCGCGGCGAGCGCAGGATCGAGGTCTTGTAATCAGGGGTCAGGGCTTTGGGGTGCCAATTGCGGTCGCGAATGGCGAAACGGCTGTCGTGGGCGTCGGACATGCCAGTCTCCTTTTTCTCGTTATTGGAGGTGGCGCCCGGGCTCGAAGGCCGCAGGCGATGGCGCAGTGTCCCGCGCAATCGCCGCTGGCAAAACTGAAAAAAACACTGGCATCCATAACCAAATGGTTATGGATAGAGCCCCTCGCGGTAGGCCTGCCCCACTTTGCGCAAGGTGTCGACGCACCACTGCGCGGCGATGGGCAACGGCAAGGCCGGGTTGCTGCACAGCCCCACCGAGCCGCCGGACTCGCGAATCCCCAGTTCCACCAGTTCACCGCGCTGCAAATCCTGGCGCACCGCGTCGAACGGTGCGATCCACACCGCGTCGCTGCATTGCACATAGCGATGGCTCAGGGTCAGCGACAGCGTTTCAAGGCGCTGGCGCGGCGGCGCGATGCCGTGCTGCACGAACAGGCTGTCGGCGAACTTGCGGATCGTCGTGCCCGCCAGCGGCAGCACCAGCGGGAAGTCCTCCAGCGACGGGCGGCTTTCATCTGTGGCCAGCAGCGGATGGCCGTCGCGCACCACCAGGGTCATCGACTCGCTGTACAGATGCTCGAAGCTCAAGCCCAGGATCTGCGGGCTGTCGGTCATGCGCCCGACCACCAGATCCAGTTCCCCCAGGCGCAACTGCGACAGCAGATAGGCGCTGGGCCCCGTGGCGACGCTGACCACCAGCGCCGGATGCTGCGCGTGCAGACGCCGGATCACTTCCGGCACCAGCAGGCTTTCCACCGTCGACAACACGCCCAGCCGCACTGCGACCGGTTCGTGCTCGCCAGACCTCAGGCTGTTCACCCCTTCGCGCAGCGCCTGCACGCTGGGGCCGGCATAGCGCATGAACGCCACGCCCGCCTCAGTCAGCGCCGCCCCGCTTTTGCTGCGCACGAACAGGCTGGCCGAGAGCAGGGTTTCCAGCTCCTTGAGGGTCTTGGACAGCGCCGGCTGGCTGATGGCGAGCTTGTCCGACGCCTTGGCCAGACTGCCCTGACGCGCCACCTCGAGAAAGCACAGCAGGTGGCGGAATTTGATGCGGGTGTCGATGTTCAATTAAAAGCCTCGAACGCTGCTGAATACGGCTTTTGATTCTGCCCGAAGGGCGTAGGAGTCGAGCTTGCTCGCGATCTGCCGCGAAGCGGCAGCAAAACGGGCACATGCGGTGCATCAGATACACCGCGTCGCCAGGGTTTACGACTGCTGCGCAGCCGATCGCCGACAAGTCGGGCTCCCACGCCCTCCGGGCAGAAGCCGATTGTGTATGGGCTACGCCAACGGCACGGTAAACCGAAACTCGCTGCCCACGCCCACTTCACTGTTGGCAATCAGCTCGCCGCCGTGGGCCTTGACGATGCCTTGGGAAATATACAGCCCAAGCCCGGTGCCGCTGGGGTTGCCTTCGCGGATGCGCCAGTAGCGTTCGAACACATGGGGCAACTGATCCGGCGCGATGCCGGCGCCCGAGTCGACGATGCTGATGGCCACGAAATCACCTTCCACCGCCGCCGTCACGCCGATGCGGCCTTCCTTGGGGGTGAACTTGATGGCGTTGCCCACCAGGTTCGACAGCACCTGAAACATGCGCTCGGTGTCGGCCATGATCTTCAGGCCCGGCTCGCTGGTGAAGGTCAGTTCGATGAACTTGTTCAGCGCCATGGGCGCCAGCAGCGACCAGGCATCCTCGAAGAACTGCGCCAGGTCCAGCGGCTGCGGCGAGATCGAATAGCGCCCGGCCTCGATCTTCGAGGTGTCGAGCAGGTCTTCCAGCAGGTTGGTCATGCGCGCCGTCGCCCGTTGCAGGGTGTCGATGGCCGAATTCAGGCGTTTGGACGAGGGGCTGATGTCAGCCCCGATCACCCGCTGCATCATTCCGCACTGCATGACGATGGCCGTCAGCGGGCTGCGCAGGTCATGGGACACCACCGCCACCAACTCGTCGCGGGCGCGCACGGCGTCTTTTTCACGCAGCACCTGGCGCGCCAGATCCGCCTCCAGCGCCGAACGACGCAGGTCCGACACCGCGTAGACCTCGCCCACGGTCCAGGCCCGGGCGGTGGCGTCGACCTGCTTCTTCCAGGCTTCGAACGACTCGCGCGGCTGCAGGCGATTGGCGACCACCACCTTGGAGGCGTCTGGATTGCCGCTCCACTTCACGCTGCCCTTCACTTCCGGGCGAAACCACAGCACCGCGTTATCGACCGGCTTGGGCAAGCTGAACGCCAACAGCCCGCTGGCGATGGCCTGATAATCAGCCGCCGGGGCAAACACCTGGCTCAGGTTCGAGGTTTGCACCACGCAATCGGCCTGGGCCTGCACCCATTCGCGCAAGGCCTGCACCTGATCGGGCGTCGGGCACTGGCCGAACAGGTGCACATCATCTTCGATGATCACCGCGGCACCCTCCGCGTCGGCCAGGGTCAGCAGATCGGGCGCATGATCGATCAGGCCCTGATAGACATCACCGTCAGCCGTGGCCATCGCCAGCGCCAGGGTCTTGAGCAGGCTGTCCTTCTCCTGGCGCTGGCGCTGGGCGTGCAACTCTTCCAACGCACTGATCTGCATCGACAGCACCTGGCCGATGGTCTGGCAGGCGCTGCGCAGGCTGTGCGGCACCAACAGCGGCTGGCGATTGCCGCAGCTGATCAGGCCCCACAGCCGGTCATCCTTGAGCAGGGAAATACTCATGGACGAACGCACGCCCATGTTGCGGATGTACTGGCAGTGAATCGGCGAGACGCTGCGCAGCACGGCGAAACTCATGTCCAGCGGCTCGCCGTTGTCCGGCCGCAGCGTAGGCTGCATCGGCACCGGCGTGTAGGCCGCATCGGGGATGATCCGCAGCCAGTTCAGGCGATACAGCTCGCGCGCCTGCTGCGGGATGTCGGTGGCGGGGAAAAACAGCCCTTGATAAGCGTCCAGTTCAGGGGTCGCGGATTCGGCGATCACCTGGCCATGGCCTTCTTCCTGAAAGCGGTAGATCAGCACCCGGTCGTAGCCGGTCAGGGCGCGGATTTCATTGACGCTGATCTCGTACAGCTCTGCCAGCGAGCGCGCCGTTTGCAGGCGGCGCAGGGTGCGGCCCAACTGCTGATCCAGCGCACGGTCGGCCTGCTGCACAGGTTCGAGTTCGATGAACAACAGCCCGCCGTGGCGATGCAGCAAGCCGTCGAAGGCCTGGCCGTCAAAGGTCAGGGACAGCGGATTGAGGTCAGCCAGGCTGCCGCTGGCCAACGCTGCCTGCAGGCCGTCGAACGGCGCCTGGCCCAGCCAGCGGGCCAGCGGCTGGCCTGCGCTCACGTCAGCGCCCAGGCCCAACATTGATTGCGCATTGGCGCTGGCCTGCTGCACCACCCAGCTCGCCTCGTCCACCGTCAGCAACGCACCGTGGGGCTGGATCGCGCCGGGAATGCGGATCGGCTCATCGGCGCAGGTCTGCAACAACGCTTCCAGCTTGTGTTCCGTGGCCGTCGTCATTGCAGCACTCCGTTGTGATCCAGCCATTGGGTGAAGCACGCGAACGTCGCGCAGGCGGCGTCCACGATCTGTGGGTTGCGCTGCGGGTCATCGAACTCGGCCAGGCGGCTCAGAAACGCCTTCCACAAACGGCCGGTGTCGCGGCCGTAGACGTCGAGAAACTCACCGCCGTTGTCGGCGTCGATCGCCAGTCGCTCGGCGATGATGCGGCGCAACACCTGCCCGCCCAACGTCGCCCCTTCCATGACGTACATCACGCCGAGCAACTGTGCCTGGCTGTCGATCTGCGGCAGGTCGCGGCACTGCGGCAGCGCGGCGATCTGTGCGTCGTTCAGGCCCAGCGCGCGCAGATCCTTGAGCAGCGCGGGGACTTTCTGGCGCTCGGGATCGGCGTGAAAAGCGTTGACGAGCGCCTGCAGCGGCGCATGGAAACCGTAGTAGGCCTGGAGGATGCGTTGGTAGGTCGCGTGATCCAGATCGGGGTGCGTCAGCAGCAGCCTGGCTTCCAGGGCCTTGTGCTGAATCGCGGTGGCTGAACGCAGCATGTGCAATGCCGCAGACGCCGTGGTCGCAGGCTTGAGGGGTTGTAACTCGGGGATGGTTTCAACCAAGAGCGGCGACGTCCAGTAAAAGAGATGAGTTGCTTGGAGTGCAGAGTCATCCGCAGGTTCAAGGCAGAGGGATACCGCGCACACTAAGGACGTCGCGCCGGAAAGTAAACACGCGAGTGGATAGCTTCGTTTGGAGAGCCGTTATCCGTGCGAGGGTACAGCGAGCGAGGCAATCGGCGGCATTGGGCAGTCGAGAATACTGGCCACCGCCCGCATCAGTTCCGCCTCGGCCGCCGTGACTTTGCCATCGTGCTCGATGCAGCGCGCCATGGCCTTGAGCAGCTGCGGCTTTTGCAGCGGCCACAACAGGTTCAGGCGATTGACCGCCAGCGCCACCGCCTTGAGCCCTGCGTCGGCGTTCGGTTCGATACCGGCCAGTGGCACTGGCAGGCTCTGGCGGGCATGCATGAACGCCGCACGCGCCTGCGCCGAATCACTGTTGCCGGCCCGGGCCAGGGCGCTGAGCAAGGTGCAGACCTCATCGCCCAGCTGGAGCAGATCGAAGCGCGCCTGACGCTGACGGGGTGGATCGAGATTGCGCTCGACAATGCGCAGCAAGGTCCATTCAAGCAGCTCGACCTTATGATCAGCCTTGATCAGCAGCGTCATGTTGTCCTTGAAAACCTGCAAGGCCGGTTTGTCCATCTGTTTGAGTGCCGGAATCGCCAGATCGATCAGCGGCAGGCGCAGGTCCTGATCGAGCTGCTGCAACGGCGCGACGAGGCGCCGCAACCGGTCCTCGACGCGTGCCTCGATCTTCGGTTTGAGCAGCTGCAACTGCTGGTTCTGCAGCGCGCTGTCGGCAGACAGCAGCAGGCCGTAGATCAAGGCCTGTGCGCCTTCGCAACTGTGCGCTGCGTCACTGAGCACACCGCTCAGGCGCCCCAGGGCATCGCGGGCGATCGCCAGATGAACCGGTTGTGGATCGCCCACCGAGACCACCGACTGCTCGACATCGGCCAGGCTGAAGTTCAGTCCCTGACTCAACCCCTGCACTCTCGTCATCGGGTCGACCGGCAGCTGCGTGTGCTCGGTCGGCCAGACCACTTCGGGAAAGCGCCCGTCCCAGTTCGGCTCGATCCGGCGAATGCGCTTTTTCAGCGGCGGATGCGTCGCCATGAAACCTTCGACATAGGCAGAGACCCCGGCGCCGAAATACAGATGGCTGAATTCCGGCGCATTGCTGGCCGCCAGCAGCGAGCCGCCGCTGTAGCCGCCGATCTTCTTCAGGGCACCGCTGATGGTGCTCGGATCGCGGGTGAACTGCACCGCCGAGGCGTCGGCGAGAAACTCACGCTCGCGGCTGACTGCTGCCTTGATCCAGCTGCCGAAAAACGTCCCCGTATAGCCCAGCACCCACAATACGGCACCACCGACCAGCAAGGGGATGGCGGCCTTTTCGCCGTCCTTGGCGCTGCGCATGCCGAACTCGCCAATCAGCCCGATCAGCAGAATGCCGTGCAGCACTGCCACCAAACGCGTGTTCAGGCGCATGTCGCCGTTGTGAATGTGGCTGAATTCGTGTGCGATCACCCCTTGCAGTTCGTCGCGTGACAACAGCCTGATGGCGCCGCGGGTGATGCCGATCACTGCGGATTGCGGCGTCAGACCAGCGGCGAAGGCGTTGATGCTGGTGTCCTCGATCACATACACCGGCGGCACAGGGCTGCCCGAGGCGATGGCCATTTCCTCGACCACATTGAGCATTTTGCGCTCGTCGTCGTTGTGCTGGGCCAGTGTAATCAGCCTGCCGCCCAGACGTTTGGCGACCGACTTGCCGCCTTCGCGCAGTTGCAGGCTTTTATACAAGGCGCCCAGCAGCACCACGGCGATGACCACTGCGGCAATGTAGGGCACCAGATTCCAGGCCACATGCAGCGTGCGGTGCTTGCTGCCGCTGTCGGCCATGAACTGCAGGCCGATGCTCACCGCCAGGCTGGTCAATGCCACCAGACTGGTCACCGCCAGCGTCATCAACAGCACCAGGCGCCCGCTGTTGCGCCGGGCACGGTCTTGCTGCTCGAAGAAATTCATCGCCTGATCCCGCCCGAGGGTCGATTAGAACGCCACCTTGGGCGCGGCCTGAATCTGTGCGGTATCAGCGAACTCCAGCAGCGCGGCATCGGCCCTGTGGCCGAAGTTGGCGGCGAAGAACACCGGCGGGAAAGACTGTTTGTAGGTGTTGTATTGCATGACCGCGTCGTTGAAGGCCTGGCGCGCGAAGGCCACCTTGTTCTCGGTGCCGGTCAGCTCTTCGGTCAGTTGCTGCATGCTCTGCGAGGCCTTGAGGTCCGGGTAGGCTTCCATGGTCACGGTCAGACGGCCCATGGCACTGGTCAACGCCCCTTCGGCACTGCCCAGTTGCGCCATGCTGCGCTCGTCGCCCGGCTGGCCGGCCGCAGCTTTGAGTCCGGCAACGGCCTGATTACGCGCAGTGACCACGGCTTCCAGGGTGTCGCGTTCGTGGGCCAGATAGGCTTTGGCGGTTTCCACCAGATTGGGAATCAGATCGTGACGGCGCTTGAGCTGCACCTCGATCTGGGCGAAGGCGTTCTTGAAACGGTTACGCAGCAGGACAAGCTTGTTGTAGACGCCGATCACGTAGACGACCGAACCGACCACGACCACCAGAAACACGACTGCGGAGACGCTCATGCGGGCTTCCTTGACTGCAAAAGAAGAATAGGTGCCCAACCATGGACAGCTGTAGGAGCGCGCTTGCCCGCGATTGCGTCGTGTCAGTCGCCTGGGCGTTTGCAGACGTTACGCATCGCGGGCAAGCGCGCTCCTACAGGATCGGTGTTGCCTGTGGGCTGCCGGATGGTAGCCCAGTTGCTTAAAAGATGTAATCGGTGGTCAGGAAGCTCGACTCGCGATTGTGGATGATGTCGCTGATCAGTTCCTTGTTGCTCTCCTGGAACTTGGTCGCCACCAGCGTGCGGATCGAGAACACGCGCAGGGCGTCATGCACCGAGAGCGTGCCTTCGGCCGAGTTCTTGCGGCCGTTGAACGGGAAGCTGTCCGGGCCGCGCTGGCACTGGGCGTTGATGTTGATGCGGCCCACCTGATTGGCGAACGCATCGACCAGACGCCCGACCTGCTTGGAGTCGTTGCCGAAGATACTCAACTGCTGGCCGAAGTCCGAATCGAGTACGTATTCGATCACCGTTTCCAGATCACGATAAGCCACCACCGGAACCACTGGGCCGAACTGTTCTTCGTGATACACGCGCATCTCCGGCGTCACCGGGTACAGCACCGCTGGGTAGAAGAACTGCCCGTGGGTGGTGCCGCCGCCTTCGTTGACCACCTTGGCGCCCTTGGCCACGGCGTCGTCCACCAGGCCTTGCAGGTAATCGGTCTTGCCCGGTTCAGGCAGCGGCGTCAGGGCCACGCCGGCTTCCCACGGCATGCCGGGTTTGAGCTGGGCGAGTTTTTCCTCGAACTTCTCCAGAAAACTGCCCACCACGTTTTCGTGCACGAACAGGATCTTCAGCGCGGTGCAGCGCTGGCCGTTGAACGACAGGGAGCCGGTGATGGCCTCGCTGACGGCGTTGTCCAGATTGACGTCCGGCAGCACGATCCCCGGGTTCTTTGCGTCCAGGCCCAGGGCAGCACGCAGGCGGTGCGGCTTGGGGTGGAGTTTTTTCAGGGCGCTGGCGGCCTTGTTGGTGCCGATGAAGGCGAACACGTCGATCTTGCCGCTGGCCATCAGGGCGCTGACGGTCTCGCGGCCGCTGCCGTAGATCACGTTGATCACCCCGGCCGGGAAGCTGTCGCGGAAGGCTTCCAGCAGCGGGCGAATCAGCAGCACACCGAACTTGGCCGGCTTGAAGACCACGGTGTTGCCCATGATCAGCGCCGGAATCAGCGTGGTGAAGGTTTCGTTGAGCGGGTAGTTGTACGGCCCCATGCACAGGGTCACGCCCAGCGGCACACGGCGGATCTGCCCGAGGGTGTCCTGTTCCAGCTCGAAGCGGCTGGAGCGGCGGTCCAGTTCCTTTAGGGCGTTGATGGTGTCGACAATGTAGTCGCAGGTGCGGTCGAACTCTTTCTGCGAGTCCTTGAGGTTCTTGCCGATCTCCCACATCAGCAACGTGACCACCGCCTCGCGCTGCTCGCGCATGCGTTTGAGGAAGGTCTCGACATGACGAATGCGGTCGACCACGCGCAGGGTCGGCCAGGCGCCCTGCCCGCGGTCGTAGGCTTTCACGGCGGCGTCCAGCGCGGTCATCGAGGTGTCGGCGTCCATCAGCGGCGTGCTGCCCAGGGTCACCGACTCAAGGCCCGCATCGGTTTGCAGCGAGACGGGGCTGAGCACCGGAGCCAGCGGCCCGTGCCACTGGCGCAGTTCGCCATCGACCAGGTATTCGCGCTGCTCGATGGCAGGACCTGCACGAAACTGCTCAGGGATTTCATCGGCGCGGGGATACAGGTTTTCCAGGCGGTTTTGCAGGGTCATCTCTCTTTACCTCTTCCAATCGGTAACGTGCTGCACACACTACGCCACAGGTTGGAGGGAATGAAAAGAGTTACGACAAATGTCACGATCGGGTGACATGAAAGGTTTCAGCAACAGCCCTGAGCCACCGCCGTCTGATTGCGCCCCTGAGCCTTGGCGCGGAACATCGCCTTGTCCGCCTCGTTAAGCAGCATCGCCAGGCTGCGGTCGTGTGCACCGATGGCCGCCACGCCCAGGCTTGCGGTGATGCCGCCGACCGATTCGCAACTCACCTGCGCGACCGCATGTCGCAGACGCTCGGCGGTTTGCTGCGCGGAATCGAGGGCCGAATCGGTCAGCAGGATGGCGAACTCCTCGCCGCCCAGGCGACCGCAAATATCCACGTCACGGATGGTGTCGCGAATCACCGCGCCGATCTTGCGCAGCACTTCATCGCCCGCCTGATGGCCGTAGGAGTCGTTGATGCGCTTGAAATGGTCGATGTCCAGCATCAGCACCGACAGCGGCTGGTGGTTGCGCTTGCTGCGTTCGTAGATGAGTTCGGCCTCGTGGAAAAACGCCCGGCGGTTCTTCAGGCCCGTGAGCTCGTCGGTCTGCGCCGCGTGGGTGGCGAGTTTGTGGGCGTATTCCATTTCACGAGTCAAGCGAAACGCGGTTTCCATGGCCTCGGACAACTTGCGCGTGGCGCTGATCACGAACGAAGCGAACACCAGCGAGGCCACCGCCATGCCGATCTGCGTGCCATCGGGCTGGATCAGCAGCCAGAACGACGATGGCAGCAGCACCAGACCGATGGAAACGATGGTCATCGAGCGAAACGTCGAGTAGCACGACACCGCGCTGACCGACATGCCCACCGCGAACAGCAGCACCAGGGTGCGGGTCAGCAGATCGCCGGTGCACATCAGCGCCAGCGCCCCTGCGCCCCACACCACGGCGGACAGCACCAGGGTGACCCAGTACTTGCGCTCCCAGCGATCCGGCGTGCGCGCCTCCGGCTCACAGCGGAAATAGCCGAGCAACAGCACGATGCGCACCAGGGTGCAGGCACCGAGCACGCACAGCCACAGCCCGATCACCTGGTGATCGGCCCGCTGCCAGCACAGCCAGCTCAGCATCAGCGCACCCAGAAAGCTTCCCGTGACCGAAAAGAAGGTTTGCCGGAACAACAGCTGCAACCGGTCGGTTCGCACCTGCGCGCGGATCAGGACATCGCGTTCGAGTTGAAACTCATGAGGGTGCATCGGATCCCGCCTGTCCATGTCACGGTAACGGCGTGATTGTGGCACCCGGCCATGACGGTATTCAACTCGTCAGCCCACCAAACTGCGGATAATTCACCTGTGTTCTGCGTCATTGCCTGTCTAAACAGCGACTTCGCGCTCAGGTTCGCTGCTCGCGGCCCTGCCACGGCTCAGCAAACCCAGCACCACGGCCGCCGACAGCAGGGTGATCACCGTCAGGATGTGCAGCAGGTACTCGAAGGCGTGAGCGTAGCCGGCCACCAGTTGCGTGTTGGCCAGCCCGTCGACGCGGTCGATGGCATGGGCCATGTCGCCGCTGGTGACCCGTTGCGCGGTTTCGGCGAGCAACGCCGCCTCGCTTGAGCCGGGCGCGGCCTGTACGACGTCCATCAACTGGCCGTGCAGCAGAGACGCCAGAATGGCCGCAACACTGGCCAGGGCAATGCCCTCCCCGGCCACTCGCACAGTGTTGAAGATGCCGGCGGCCATGCCCGCACGCTCCGTGGGCACCACACTCACCGACAGGCCATCCATCAGGCCCCACGGAAAACCTGCGCCGATGCCGATCAGCAGCATCGGCGCGATCAGGCCGAACTTCGGCTCACCGATCTGGTAAAGGCTCAACAGGTGCAAGCCCAGCGCGGCGATGAGAAAGCCCACACCGGACAACACGCCCGCGGAAATGAACCGCGCCAGGCTGGCCGCCAGCATTGGCACCACCAGCATCGGCGCGGACAGGGCCAACAGCAGCAGGCCGGCGTCTATTTCGCTCAGGCCTTCGACGCCGATAAAGCGCAGCGGCAACATCACCACCAGCACGATGTAGCAATAACAGGTGCCGATCGGCAGCATCTGCACGCCGATAAAACGCGGGTAACGGAACAGCGACAGGTCAAGCATCGGCCGCTTGACGCGCATCTCGATCATCACGAACAGCGCCAGCAACACCGCAGCACCTACGAGCAAACTGATCACCAACGGACTTTGCCAGCCGCTTTCCGGCGCCTGAATCACGCCAAAGGTAAACAGCGCCAATACACCGCTGAAGGTGACAGTGCCCGGCCAGTCAAGGCCAGTCGCCTGCGGGTCGCGGGTTTCGCGCATCCGTGGCAGGCCGAAGACCATGGCGATCACGCCGATCAGCGCAGTGAAGAGGAAAATCGCCCGCCAGCTGAAGGCTTCGATCAGCCCGCCAGCCACCAGCGGCCCGAAGGCCAGCCCGATGCCGAAGGTCGTGCCGAGCATGCTGTAGGCCCGCGTGCGCGCATGGCCTTCGAACTCCTGAGCCAGCGCCGCCGAGCCACTGGCCAGCGCCGCCGCACCCGCCACGCCCTGCACAGCGCGCAAGACATCAAGCCAGAACACCGAAGGCGCCAGGCTTTGCGCTACCGAGGCCGCAGTGAACAGCAGCATGCCGAAGGTGAACAGACGCTTGCGGCCATACACATCGGCCAGTGCGCCTGCCGCCATCAAGAGGCTGCCGAACGAGAGCATGAAGGCGTTGGTGATCCAGGTCAGGGCCACGGCACTGCCGCCCAGATCGCGGCCGATGGCGGGTGTTGCCACCGCGCCGCCGGTAAAACTCAATGGCAAGACCAGCGCGGACAGGCAGATCGCAGCGAGGATCAGTAGTTTGTCGCGCCCGGATGCCGGATGGGCGTTATGTTTCATCAGCGTGAATACCTGTGGGAGTCGATAGATGTGCAATTGTTGCTGACGCCAGACCACTGATAAACTCGCCGAATCGAGACACTTAGTCGCCCACCAAGAGACAATTCATGGAACGCGCCGACACTTCATTTCCCGACATCGCCGCCTTCGTTGCCGTCGCCCAGACCGGTAGCTTTACACGGGCTGCGGAGAACCTGGCCACCAGCAAATCCAACGTCGGCAAGGCGGTCCAGCGCCTGGAAAGCCGCCTGGGCACGCGGCTGTTCCAGCGCACCACCCGCGCGGTGCGCCTGACCGAAGACGGCGAGACTTATCTGATTGCCGCGCAGGCGGCGCTGGACGGCCTGCGCGATGCCGCCCAGGCGCTGGCGGCGCGCAAGGAGGAACCCACCGGGCGGGTGCGTCTGGACATTCCGTCGGGGTTTCGCCAGTTGTTTTTGCCGACCATTTCCCAGCTGCGCGAGCGCTTTCCCAAGGTCACCCTGGAGCTGTCGATGACCGACCGCATGTCCGATGCGGTGGGCGAAGGCTGGGACATCGTGGTGCGCGCGGGCGACCTGCCGCAGGACAGCGAGATGACCGTGCGCAAGCTGTGCAACATCACCCTGAGCCTGTACGCCGCCCCGGAGTACCTGGCGCGTCATGCGCCCATCGAGTCGGCTGCGGACCTGATTCAGCATGAAGCGGTGATTTTCCGAGGCTTCACTGGACGTCTGCGGCCCTGGTCGCTGACGGAGAACGGCCATGTGCGGGAGTTTTCACCCACGCCGGTGCTGATCCTTTCCGATGGCCAGGCGATGATCGATTCGGCGGTGGTGGGGCTTGGCATTGCGCAACTGTACGATAAGGTCGCCCAGCCTTATGTGGACTGCGGCCGACTGGTGCGGGTGCTGCCGCAGGTGGATGCGCCGGGGCCGCCGGTGCATGCACTGATCCCACTGGGCCAGCGCATGCCGGCCAAGACACGCGCGGTGCTGGAGTATCTGGCTGAGCGGTTGCGCTGAATGCGGTGGAAGATCAAGATCAAAGGCGTTCTTCCTAACGTCAGACCTGTTTCGACTTCGTCGAGTTACTTGAAAGGACCAAGTAACCAAGTCCTTCTGCTCCTGGTTTGGCCCGACTTCGTCGGGTTCCCTCTCTCCGGTCTCGTTCCATGGGCCCGGCGCGAAGGGCCATCCATGGCCCAGCGCGCCTCTCGCGGCATCCATGCCGCTCGACCCACTCCACGAGACCTCCGTTCGGCCTGCACCCAAGTCGCGGTTTGTGGTGTCTGGGCTATTGCGCATGAAGATCAAAAGCAACGGCAACGGCAACGGCAACAGCTGGGTGTTTTTGATTCTGCCCGAAGGGCGTGGGAGCAAGCTTGCTCGCGATCTGGCGCGAAGCGGCAGTAAAGTCAGGCGACCTGGTCGTGTCAGACAGACCGCGTACACAGGATTTGCTGCCGCTTCGCGCCAGATCGCTGGCAAGCCAA